>CAYOFZ010000025.1:0-16895 GCA_964403315.1 uncultured Halobacteriales archaeon
GCGTAGCGGTTTCGACCCGGCGGGCGTAGTGATTACCCATGAAATCAGCAAAGGCCTCGGCGTTCGTGCCGTGGGCCTCGCCGTGTTTCTCGCGGACCCGCCGGGCCACCGCGCGGTTGTGTTCCTCGATGGCGTCCCAGTCGTCGGGGTCCCCGGGACCCGCGAGGTGGACTTCCGTCGCTCGGTCGATGTCCTCGACCCGGTCGGGCCGAATGGTACCCTCCTTGATCCACTCCTCGGGATGAAGCACGAGCGTCTCGGTGGCGTCGTCCTCCCGTACTCGGGCGGTGAAGTCATGCTCAGCGAGCAGTTCCGCACGCCGGTCGCGGTACAGCTCCGATTCCTCGGGGTCGTCCACCCGGCGCGCGAGTTTCGTGAGTCGTTCGGCCTCCTCGATCACCACAGTGGGTAGGTCAGCCATCCTCGAACGCCTCGGTTGCGAGGTCGTCGGCGCGCTCGTTTATCTCCCGCGGAACATGTGTGATCGACCAGTCCTCGAACCCCGCGAGCAACTCCCGAACACGCACCCGCCGCTCGCGCAGGTCGGGGTCGTTCGCGTTCCAGTCCCCGCGGACCTGCCTGACGACGAGCTGTGAGTCGCCACGGATCTCGACGGTCTCGAACCCGTATTCACGGGCGATCTCAAGTGCGCGGACGAGCGCCTCGTATTCGGCGCGGTTGTTGGTCGCCTCGCCGATGCGCTCGCCACCCTCGGCGGCGATCCCGTCACCGGTGACGATCACCCAGCCGACCGCCGCCGGACCGGGGTTGCCGCGGCTCGCCCCGTCGAAATACACGTGGGCCCGCCCGCCGGCCTCGCGCAACACGGCCTCGATATCCTGGGGGCGCCTGCCCTGGATCACGACCGTATCCTCGTAGGCGACCGCGTTCGCCCCGCCCAGGGTCGCACGCCAGCGTTCGTGATCGGTATTGCCAGCCGAAAGTTCGGCTCCGGCGGCGCGCAGTTTCTCGCGGGCCTGTTCGGGATCGCAATCGAGGGTCGGCATCGACCGAGGCTCGTCGGTGGCCCGGCAAAACCGTTCCGGTACGCTTCGGAGGGCGTATCCGCCATTACATCGACCGTATCGACCGCTCGATACGGATTCGGAGATCGCGTCGTTCCGATCTCAACCGATTCGCCACCAAGGATTTAAGTATTTCAGTCGTACTACTACTTAAGTGCGATGACACGGTCCACTCGGCAGCGGGAGCGCCAACACGAGCATGAACACGAGACGGAGCGCACGGAGCAAACCACGGAGGACGGAGAGGGAGTCCGCTCGTGTCCGGAGTGTGACTCCGAGGACCTCGTCAAGAGTTCCGACCGGGGCGAACTCATCTGTGAGGACTGTGGGCTCGTCGTCGAGGAAGGGACCATCGATCCGGGACCTGAGTGGCGCGCCTTCAATCACCAGGAACGCCAGCAGAAATCCCGTGTGGGCGCGCCCACGACCCAGACGATGCACGACAAGGGGCTCACCACCACCATCGACTGGAAGGACAAGGACGCCTACGGCCGGTCGATCTCCTCGAAAAAGCGCAGCCAGATGCACCGCCTGCGAAAGTGGCAGGAACGCATCCGCACCAAGGACGCCGGCGAGCGCAACCTCCAGTTCGCCCTCAGCGAGATCGACCGCATGGCATCGGCACTGGGCGTCCCTCGGTCCGTACGCGAGGTCGCGAGCGTCATCTACCGGCGGGCCCTGAGCGAAGACCTCATCCGCGGACGTTCGATTGAGGGAGTTGCGACCTCCGCGCTGTATGCCGCCTGTCGCAAGGAGGGCATTCCGCGCAGTCTCGAAGAGATCAGCGAGGTTTCCCGAGTCGACCGAAAGGAGATCGGCCGCACGTATCGGTATATATCTCAAGAACTCGGACTTGAAATGAAACCCGTCGATCCACAGAAATACGTTCCCCGGTTTTGCTCCGAACTCGAACTCTCCGAGGAAGTACAGTCCAAGGCGAACGAGATTATCGAACAGACCGCCGAAGAAGGGCTGCTTTCGGGCAAGTCCCCAACGGGGTACGCCGCCGCCGCGATCTACGCCGCCTCGCTTCTGTGTAACGAAAAGAAGACCCAGCGCGAGGTCGCCGACGTCGCCCAAGTGACCGAGGTGACCATCCGCAACCGGTATCAGGAACAGATCGAAGCGATGGGGATTCACTAGCCAGCTTTTGCTCTGCGTTCGCTGGCCAGAGGACCGCTCACTCGGCGAAAACCGGACCAAGAACACGGACGGTCCCTTGGGGCACTACCCACTATCCCGGGTTCCCGATCAAAAACGTACCGTTTGACTAGGTCGTGCTCGCTGTTTCACTTTCACCGAGGTGGACGAAAGTTCATACACTCCCCGCCCGTAAGTGGGATAATGCGACTCGACGAGTACATCGAGGGGTTCGAACGCGACCAGCGGGCCGAACGCCGGCGGCTCGCCCGCGAGAAGTCCTACGAGATCACCGACTACCTCGACGAGGTCGAGGACCGCTTTTCGGAGGTCGTCTCGGGGGACTCGATGGTCGGCTCGACCGCCCCCTCGATCTTCGTCGGCAACGCGAACTACCCACAGGTCCCCACGGGGGTGCTCTCGCCGGTCGGCGACGAGGACCACGCCAGCGAGTACGTTACCGACGGCGAGTGGTACCAACAAGGACTCTCCATCGACGACGTGTTTCAGCGCCGGACCGGCCTGCTCAACGCGAATCGCTCGGCGAACGTGAACGTTCACGACGTCTGGGACGGGTTTGTCGGCACCCAACGGGAGGTCGCCATCGCCGACCGTCCGGTCGACGTCGAGATCGGCCTCTCGGACCGCCCGAATCTGGATTTCGACCTCCCTACCGAGGACACCTCGGCCCCGCGTGGCCCCCGGACCCGCGCCGAATCCGCCGACCTCGCCGAAAACCCTCATGTCCCCCGGCCCGTCGAGAAGACCCTCGAGGACGACGACTGGCGCGCCGAGGGCGCGATCACCTACCTCTACCGGCGGGGGTTCGACGTCTACGAGATCGACACCATCCTCTCGGCGGGCGCGCTCGGGCGGGCCGACACCCGCCGGCTCGTTCCCACCCGGTGGTCGATCACCGCCGTCGACGACACCATCGGGAACTACCTCCGGGGGACGATCAAAAACGCCCAAAGCATCGACAAACCCCGCGTGTTCACCAGCGAGTATATGGGCAACCGCTACTGGGTGGTCCTCGCGCCCGGTAGCTGGGAGTTCGAACTCGTCGAGGCGAAAGCCCCTGGCAGCGTCTGGAACCCCGATCCCGGAGCCGGGGTCTGGATCGCCAGCGATCACGAGGGCTACGGGGGCCGCACCCAGTACGTCGACGGCGGCACCGCCGGGGCCTATTACGCCACACGTCTCGCGGCCCTCGAACACCTCGCCGAGATCGGCCGCCAAGCGAAGACCCTCGTGTTCCGGCACGTCTCCGACGAGTACTGGGCCCCCGTCGGCGTCTGGCAGATCCGCGAGAGCATCCGGGACGCCTTGGAGGGCGAGAGCGGCGAGGCCGAGACCTTCCACGGCGCGATCAGGGGGATCGAACCCCACCTGCCGGTGTCGATGGCTGACCTGCGGCGCTCCTCGGAGATGGTCGCGGGCGTACAGACCTCGCTCGCGGCGTTCTCTGCGTAACAGTTATTACATTTCTCTGAGGTGTTTCCGTATGTCTCTATCGGACCTCGCTCGCCCTCTCGGTTTCACGATGGGTGTAGCAATCGTATTGCTTCCAATACTCGCCGTGTTGATCCCGGTATTCTTCGTCCTCCTGCAGATCATCGCGTTTTCACCACCCCTCGGAATCACGATAGTCGCTCTCTGTTTGTTCGGACTCGTTTTTCGACAGCACCGTCGAATCAACCGACTGGAAAACCAGATCACCGAACTCGCGGGTCGTGTCGACGACTCGGACTAGAGTAGGCAAGCGCTTATTCCGGTCGCCCGACTACGAGCGACATGGACGCGCTCGCGTTCGTACTCGTCGGTGCGCTCTCCGGCTTCGAACTCGGTGCGCTGGTGTCGTTACTCTTCGTTCTCGTCGTACTGACGATCCTCGTGGTCGTCCTCGAACGATACGTGTTTGACGACGGGGCCGATCCGGTCGGCCTTGAAGACCTCGAAGAACACAGCGACAACCCGGACACCTGGCTTGAGGACTGACCCGCCGGCGTCGCGTTACTCGTCGGAATCTTGCCCCGCGCCCGAGCGTTGACCTTGGCCTTCGCGTTTGCCGCCCTGGCGGCCACGGGGTTTCTCGCCGGCGGACGTGGCCTGATTTTCGGCAGTTTCGAGCTCCGCGAAGGCTTCCTCGACGAGTTGTCGGGTGTCCTCGACGACCGCCTCCCAGTCGTCGTTGTCGGGGGCCACGCCCGACAGCCGGGCGATCTTCATGATCGAGACGTGATAGACCTGCTGGACGCCGGGTTCGATCTCCCAGACGACGATGTTGCAGGGAAAGAGCGCGCCGATCTGGCGGGTCACGTCGAGCGCTCGGTCGGCCATTTCGGGATGGCAGGCCCCGAGCACGTAGTAGGGATCGCGGTCGGCATCGATCTTTTCGCGCAGCAACTCCGACGGCGAGAACTCCACGGGCACGCCGAAGCCGGCGTCTTCGAAGGTTTCCCGGACGTGTTCGACGGCTTCGTCGTGGCCCATGTTGAGGGTGAGCTGCTGTTCACCGATGTCCTCCGTGGTCAACTGTCCCGGATCGATTGGCAGACTCATGGTTGACCTATCGGAGGACAGCCCCAAAAAACGTCCGTCCTACAGCGGCACCGGTATCCACGAGAGCCACCGTATCACGCGGTCGGGGGCAGTGATCGGTTCGTGTAATACGAGCCAATCGAGCAACACCAGCCCGCCGCCGTGGGCGACGACCGAGGGCAGAATCGAGTCGGCGTGGTAATCGACCGCACCGAACAGCACGTCCGTCGGTCCCGAAAGCAGGAGTTCGATGGGAGGTTTGTTGACGTGGATCAGCGCGTAGACAAGAGGACTGATCAGCACGCATTTCGCGCCGAGTTCGCGTACCCCGACACAGAGCAACCCCCGGAAGTACGTCTCGGTCGCCAGCGCCAGCACGAACAACTGTATCGCGTGGGGGATGAACACCCCCAATCGAGGGGCAGTCGGCCAGATGGGGTAGAACGCCCGGACCGTCGGCAGTGTCGAGCCGATCAGATAGAACGGCACCACGAACAACGCCAATACGACGGTATCGCGGATCGCCCCCTGATCGATTCGCCAGCCGAGACGGCGGCCATGCGAGAGCCCCAACCCGAGGGGGACGAACAGGTACAAAACGGTATCGCGGACCACACGCTCCGCGAGCGTGTCGGTACACCAGTTCACCCAGACGACGAGCACGACGGCGGCGACTACCAGCGAGCGAACCACCCACGAACGCCGCGTCGCACCCATCGGCGCGCTACTCGGCGGTCGGTACCGGGCCGGTGGCGGTCACCGACTCGATTGCATCGACGAACTCCCGGCGGCGCTGAAAGTAGGTGATCCCGGTGTCGTCGAGCAGGTCGCCGATCCGTTTGGGGCCGTCGGCGGTGCGAACGACCGTCTCGCCTTCCTTCTCGCGGACTCTGCTTCGTTTTTGGGGCCAGGTCAGCCGGGAAGCGACCCGTGCGAGGGGTGCACCCTCGACGGGGGTGCCCTCGCCGAGTTCGACGAGGGGTTCCTCCTGCTCTTCTCCTTCGTCGTTATCATCGGCGCTCATGCACGCGGATTTGCGAGCGCAGCGATTCAACCTTTCGGTCGGCATGAAAAGCTTAATGGCGAGGCTGCGGTAGATTCGGGCATGTACGTCCGGGGCGCGAAAAACCGCGAAGAGGTCTGGCTCCTCGATCAGATCGAGCGCATGGACCTCGACGAAACCGCGTTCCGATCACGGGATTACGTTATCGCCCTCGACGAGACCTCGGGCGAGAAGGCCGGATTCGGTCGTATTCGTGTTCATACGACCGACGACGATGCCGCCTGTGAACTCACGAGCATCGGCGTACTCGATGCCTGGCGCGGACAGGGCGTCGGTGCCCACGTCGTCGAGCGGCTGATCGAGCACGCGAGCGATCAGGGGTTCGAACGGGTGTATGCCTTGGTCGGCGTTCCGAACTACCTCACCCAGTTCGGCTTCGAACCCGTAGAGCGCGAGGGACTCCCGGAGGTGCTCCGGGAACGTCTCGACGACAAACGCGAATCCATCGCCCCCGACGCGATACCGATGGTTCTCGCCACTGAGGCCTTCGAGATGCCAGACCGGTTGCGCGAGGCGTTCAAAACGGCCACGCCGGCCATCGACGATGTCGATATGGCGAACACCGACCGCGCGGCCGAGGACTTCGGGATCGATCCCGACGAGGCGACGTATAAGTACGATACAGGGGGCCGTCAGTAGGAATAGTTCTCGTTGTCGGTGACGAAGCCGGTTTTGAACGCGATCCACGTCAGCACGCTCATGAACAGGATCGGCGGGAGGATGGCAAACCCCCAGATCGGGTCGAGGCCCCACTGAAGTACTAAGACGAGATCGATGAGTCCGAGCGCGAGAAACGGAAGCGTGTATTTCGCCGCCTGACGGCGGTCGTTTCGCCCGTCGGCCGGGATCGGTGGCTCGTCGCCGTCATCGCCCGTGACCCCCGATGTGCTCATAGTGGACGGTCGGGTCCAACGGGGAAAAAGGGCGCGGAGCCGGTGCCGGCCCCTTAATAGTCTGCGTGCGGTATCCTCTCGCATGTTCGATCAGGAAGATCTCGAAGCGATCCGCGAGGAAAAACGGCGCTGGGAGGAAAACACCCGCGAACCCACGATGGAGCGGTTCGGCGAACGCAAGGACCGATTCAAAACCGACACCGGCGGCCAGGAGGTTCAGCCGCTGTACACGCCCGACGACATCGGGAAAATGGAATACGACGAGGATCTGGGATTCCCCGGCGAGGACCCCTACACTCGTGGTGTGTACTCTACGATGCACCGCGGACGACTCTGGACGATGCGCCAGTACGCCGGCATGGGTACCCCCGAGGAAACCAACGAGCGCTACCACTACCTGCTCGACGAGGGCCAGACCGGCCTCTCGATGGCGTTCGATCTCCCCACGCAGATGGGCTACGACTCGGATGCGGAGATGGCCGCCGGCGAAGTCGGCAAATCGGGAGTGGCAATCGACTCGCTTCGCGATATGGAGACCGTCTTCGACGGGATCCCCCTCGACGAGGTTTCGACGAGTATGACGATCAACGCGCCGGCCTCCGTTCTGCTGGCGATGTACATCGCGGTCGGCGACGAGCAGGGCGTCCCCCGCGAGGAGCTCAGGGGGACGGTCCAGAACGACCTGCTCAAAGAGTATATCGCGCGCAACACCTACATCTACCCGCCCGAACCGTCCATGAGGATTATCACCGACGTTTTCGAGTTCTGTGCCGGGGAGACGCCGAAGTTCAACACGATCTCGATATCGGGCTATCACATTCGCGAGGCCGGAGCCACGGCGGCCCAAGAGCTCGCCTTCACGCTCGGGAACGGCATCGAGTACGTCGAGGCCGCCCTCGATGCCGGACTCGACGTGGACGAGTTCGCCCCCCGGCTCTCGTTTTTCTTCGCGGCCCATAACGACATCTTCGAGGAGGTCGCCAAGTTCCGCGCCGCGCGGCGGATGTGGGCGAAGATCATGGAGGAACGCTTCGACGCCGACGACGAGAAGTCGAAGCAACTGAAGTTCCACACCCAGACCGCGGGTTCGACGCTGACGGCCCAGCAGATCGAGAACAACGTCGTCCGGGTGGCCTATCAAGGGCTCGCGGCGGTGCTGGGCGGCACCCAGAGCCTCCATACCAACGGCAAGGACGAGGCGCTCGCCCTGCCGACCGAGGAATCGGTCCGGACCGCCCTGCGGACCCAACAGATCCTCGCCCACGAGTCGGGTGCCGCCGACACCATCGACCCGCTCGCGGGCAGTTACTACGTCGAATCGCTGACCGATGCCTTGGAGGAGGAAGCCTTCGACATCCTCGATACCGTCGACGATAAGGGCGGGATGCTCCAGGCCGTCGAAAACCAGTGGGTGCAACGACAGGTTCAGGACGTCGCCTTCGAGCGCCAACAGGAGATCGAGGAAGGAGAGCGGGTCATCGTCGGCGTCAACGAGTTCGAGGTCGACGAGGAACCCGCCGTCGACATCGAGGAAGTCACCGAGGAGGACCAACAGCGCCAGATCGACAGTCTGGAGACGGTCCGTGCCGAACGCGACGACGAGGACGCCGAGGCCGCGCTTTCGGCGCTCCACGAGGCCGCTGAGGGCACGGACAATCTCATGCCCCGGCTGATCGACGCGGTCAAAGCCGAGGCGACGGTCGGCGAGATCTGCGACGTGCTCCGGGACACCTTCGGGGAACACCACCCCGGAATCTGAATCGGCGCTCGGGGCCGGGAACTAACTACCAGCCGACGAGATATCCACCATGCGCTTCGATCACGCCGGCATCGCTACCGACGACGCCGATAGCCTCGCGTCGTTGTTCGAGTCGCTGTTCGAGGTCGAGGTCGTCCACGAGGAGGTCTTTGAGGGAATGGACGTTCGCTTTCTCGATCTCGGGGGCGGGTATTTCGAGATGCTCGAACCCCGTGAGGATGGAGCTATCGCGGAGTATCTCGGCAACCGTGGTCCGGGTATCCATCACCTCGCCGTGGCGACCGACGACATCGAGGCGGCCCTTGATCGCGCACGCGAACAGGAAATCGGACTCATCGACAACTCCCCCCGGCCCGGCGCGTGGGGCCACGAGGTCGCCTTCCTGCACCCGAAATCGACCGGCGGCGTGCTGATCGAGTTCGTCGAGCACTGAGCCGGCACACAGTGCGGTCGCGGTCGTGGCCGCGGATGCAGTGGCCGCGATTCGTGGTCGCCGACTGGACGACCGCGAATCGTACGGGGGAGGGCAGGCGATCCTGGAGCGGCGCGTAATCGCGCGCCGCGTGCGGTCCTGGTGGTCTCCGAAAATCGGAGGTTTTCGGGACGCAGAAAGACCGCTACACGGTCTTTCTTAGCGACATGAAAAGGGCGAACGAGGCGCGCCAGCGCCGAGTGAGGGGTTTCAGCCGTAGTTCTCGACTTTCGCCGCGTCGGGATCGCCGCCGGCGTTCTCGATGGCTGCAAGCGCTCCGGTGACGAAGTCCTGAAAGCCGTAGACGAAGACCTGCTGGTCGGCGAGGTGGTCCTCGATATGCTCGCCGATGCCGGCGTCGGTGATGACGACCGTCGCGCCCTCGCTTTCCAGCGACACGAGGCGATTTTCGTGGACTGGCTGGTCGTCGCGGTAGATGATCGTCACGTTGTTGCCCTCGGCGACGGCGCGTTCGCCGATCCCGACGGCGGCACCGACGCCGGGGCCGCCCGCGAGCACCAGCGCGGTGGGTTCGCCCTCGTAGTGGGCACGGCCGTAGGGGCCTTCGACGGTGACGGTGTCGCCCTCTCGGTCGGAATCGGCGATCCATGGGCCGAGCGATCCTTCGGGATCGATCCCGATGGTGAGTTCGACGGTTCCTTCGGCGTCGGGCGAGGAGAGGGTGTAAAACCGGGTGATGTGCTCACCGTCGATCTCGGTCGAGAGCTTAACGAACTGGCCGGGGTGGGCCTCGAAGCCGGCGGGGGAGTCGAGATCGACGGCGACGGTTTCGGGGCCGACCTCGCGGACGGCGATGATCCTCGTTTGGGTTGGCTCCATGGCGGGGGTTTTCGCGGTCGGGCCAAAGGCCTTGCTCTCGTGTCGTCGGCGATCCGAACGATTCCTCGATGACGATACCGACCCGACTGTTCTCCGGGATTTGGGGTTCGTAGTAATACACCATCATGTTGAATATTTTAGTGTGATATAGATCACGCGATCATCGCCTCGGATCTCGCGGCGTCGCGGTAGTGGAGAACAGGGGGTATTTATAATACAGAGTGGGAGACAAACACGATCATGGCATATATCGTTCGGATGCCGAAACTCGGAATGGAGATGGACGAGGGGACGCTCCTCGAATGGCACGTCGGCGAGGGCGAGGACGTGACCGAAGGCGAGCTGATCGCCGAAGTCGAATCCGAAAAGAGCGTCGGCGAGGTCGAAGCCCGCGAGGACGGCGTTCTCCGGGAGGTGTTCATCGGGGAGGGCGACACCGTCGAGCCGAGCGTGGCGATCGGGATCGTCGCCGGTCCCGACGAGGACATCGCCGATCTGCGCGAGGAAACCGGCGGTGGCGACGGGACGACAGCCGACGAACCCTCCGAGCCCACAGCTGAGAGTTCTACCGAGGACACGACGGCAACGGAAGATTCGACCGATTCCGAACCGGCCAGCAGCGAGGACGTGCGGGCTTCGCCCCGGGCGAAAGCGCGCGCCGAGGACCTCGGCGTCGATCTGACGACCGTCGAGGGTAGCGGCCCCGGCGGGGCGATCACGGCCGACGACGTCGAGGAAGCTGAAACCGGTGGGGAACCCGAATCCGAAACGGCGTCCATCGAGCCCACGGTCCGTGAGGAAACGGCGTTCGACGGCATGCGCCAAACGATCGCCGACCGATTGAGCGAGAGCTACCGCAACGCCGTCCACGTCACCGAGCACCGCGAGATCGACGCCGAGGAATTCCTGACGGCCGTCGAGGCGGCCAATGGGGCGCTGGAGGCCGACATCGCGGTCCCGGACCTGCTGGTTCTCGCGCTCTCGGCGACGCTTTCCGAACATCCGGGGTTCAACGCCACCTTCGAGGACGGCGTCCACCGCAGCTACGAGGACCACAACGTCTGCATCGCGGTCGATATCGAGGAAGGGTTGATCGCCCCGGCGCTGCGAAACGTCGAGTCGAAATCGCTCGAAGGGATCGCAACCGACCGGCGTGATCTCACCGAGCGGGCGCTCGACGGCGAGTACACGATGGACGACCTTCAGGGAGGGACGTTCACCGTGACGAACCTCGGGGTGCTCGGCGTCGAGTCCTTCGACCCGGTCATCAACCCTCCGCAGGTCGCTATCCTCGGCGTCAACGCGATCACCGAACGGGCGACGCGCGCCGACAGTGGCGTCGAGTTCCGCCGCCAGCTCCCGTTGGATCTCTCCTTCGATCACCGCGTCGTCGACGGGGCCGATGCGGCGCGCTTCCTCGAAACGCTCGCCGGCCACATCGAGAACCCCTGGCCGTTGGTGCTCTGAGTCCTCGGCCGGTCAGCGGACCGCAAACAGTTCCCGTTCGCTCGCCGCCTCGAAGGCCGCCTCGGGTTCGACGAAGCGAGGACCCTCGGGAACCGGTCTGATGCTGACGGCGGCGTCGGTGAGTTCGAGATGGGGCTCGCCGTCGGTGCTGAGCACCCCGCTGTCGAGGTCGAACGTGATCGTTTCGCCCTCGTCGAACCGACGGCATTCGCGGACACCGATCCGCTCGACGATCCCGGGTGCGGTGATCGCTCGCACGACCCGGTGGGCTTCGCCCGGCGGGCGGAGCCGGACTCCGACCCCGCCCGGGGCCGTCGGCGCGTGCGGTGTGACGCTTCCGACGATCCCCGAGAGCCCGCTGTTGGCGGGATCGGCCCGCGAGACGACGCCGCCGAGGAACTCCGTCGCCTCCGAGACCGCGCCGGCACCGACGAACTGCCGGTCGATCAGCCCGAGGGTGGCGAGCCCCCGAACCGTTCGATTCTCGTTCGGCCCGGACTCGACGGTCGCCTCGACCATTCCGTGGCGATACGTCACCTCGGCAGTCGGGACGGCCCCCGAGGCGACGAATCCCGCGGCGACGCCGGCGGCGGTGCCATCGAGCGGCGTCGGGACGACGTTGTTCGTCCCGGTCGAGATGCTCACGAGCGGGACGTCGCCGATCCCATGAGCTACGTCGAGGTTCGTCCCGTCGCCCCCGAGGACGACGACCGCGTCCGCTTCCTCGCGCAGGCGTTCGGCCGCCCGCCGGGTGTCGTCCCCCTCGCCGTCGACCCCGATGTCCAACAGCGACACGGCGATCCCTTCGGGGGCGTTCTCGACGGCGTGGTGGCCGAGCCCCGTCCTGTCGGGCATCGCGCGAACCTCGATGGGTTCGTCTGCGAGCGTCAACCCTTCGAGAACGCACGTCACCACGCGGCGTTTGGCGTAGTCGTCGCTCACGCTCGCGCCGCCGGTCAGACGGCGGATGTCGCGTCCGGCGGCCGGGTTGATGAGCAGACCAACGGTGGCCATACCCACGAAGACTCAGGCGATCTCCTCGACCGACTGGCGGACCTCCTCTTCGCCCGGAAGGACTTCCCCTTCGAGCGGCGGGCTGAAGGGAATGGGCGTGTCCGGGACGGCCACGCGTTGGGGCGGCATGTCGAGGCTGAAAAAGGCGTTCTCGGTGGCGCGGCTGACCACCTCAGCGTGGACCCCATAGGAGAGTGGACTCTCGTCGGCGACCACCAGCCGCCCGGTCTTTTCGACGCTCTCGACGATGGTGTCGGTATCCAGCGGGTACAGCGAGCGGAGATCGATCACCTCGACGCTCGTCTCGCCCGCGAGGTCCTCGGCGGCCGACAGCGACTCGCCGACCAGCCGCTGGGTCGCAAGCACCGTCACGTCCTCGCCCTCGCGCTCGACGCTTGCCTCGCCCAGCGGGATCGTGTAATCCTCGCTCGTCGGGACTTCACCCTCCTGTTCGTAGATGGCCTTGTTCTCGAAGAAGAAGACCGGATCGTCCGACCGGATCGCCGTCTTCAGCAGACCCTTCGCGGCCGCGGGCGTTCCGGGGGTGGCCGCCTTCAGCCCGGGGAAGTGCGCGAACCAGGTGTGCATTGTCCCCGAGTGCTGGCTGGCCGCGCCCATGCCGCCGCCCTCGGTCGTGCGGATCGTGATCGGCATCTCGGTCTTCCCGCCGAACATGTACCGCATCTTCGCCATCTGGTTGATGATCTGCTCGGAGGCGACCCCCAGGAAGTCAGAGAACATCACCTCGACGATGGGCCTCGCGCCCGTCGCGGCCGCCCCGACGCCGGCCCCGACGAAGCCCGCCTCGCTGATGGGGGTGTCGCGCACCCGCCGTTCGCCGAACTCCTCGACCAGACCGCCGGTCACGTCGAAGACGCCGCCGAATTCGCCGACGTCCTCGCCCATGAGGAAGACGTTCTCGTCGCGGCCGAGTTCCTCGCGCATCGCGCCCTTGATCGCCTCACGGAACGTCAGCGTCTCGGTCTCGTCGGGGCTCGCCATCCCTTCATCCGTGCGTTGCTCGGTGCTCATCGGTCCTCACCTCCACGTTGGCCGCCGTCTGCACGCGCTTGGGCTCGGTCGGCGAAGCGCTGGATCTCCGGCGTGATCTCGTCGAACACGTCGTCGTAGGCCTCCGCCGGCGCGGGCTCGTCAGCATCGCGGGCGTACTCGACGGCCTCCTCGATGGTCGCTTCGACCTCCTCGCGCATCTCCTCGAACGTCTCGTCGGTCAGGGTGCCGCGCTCGACGAGCCGGTCCTTGAAGGTCGTGATCGGATCGCGGTCCATCCATTCTTCGACCTCGTCGCGGTCCCGGTAGACCTCCTCATCGCCCTCGTAGTGGCCGCGATAGCGGTAGGTGTCGGCCTCGATGAGCGTCGGTCCCTCGCCGTTTCGCGCGCGTTCGGCGGCCTCCTCGACGGCGTCGTAGACCGCCGTCACGTCCATTCCGTCGATGGTGATGCCCGGGATGTCGTACGCACCCGCCGTATCGCTCAGGTTCTCGGATTTGTGCTGTTTCTCGACCGGGGTACCCTCGCCGTACTTGTTGTTCTCGATGACGAACACCGCCGGCAGGTCCCACGTCGAAGCGAGGTTGAGTGCCTCGTGGAACTGGCCCTGTGCGACGCCGCCGTCGCCGGTAAACGACAGCGCGAGTTTGTCTTCTCCCTGATACTGGGCGGTCAGGGCCGCGCCGGTGGCCAGCGGCGGCCCCGCGCCGACAATGCCGTTCGCGCCGAGCATCCCCGCGTCGATATCGGCGATGTGCATCGAGCCACCCTTGCCGTTGCAGTAGCCCTCGCGCTTGCCGAGCAGTTCGGCCATCATCGATTCGGGTTCGAGCCCCTTGGCGATGCAGTGGCCGTGGCCCCGGTGGGTGCTCGCGATGTAGTCGTTTTCTTCCAGTGCGGCACAGGCACCGACACCGACCGCCTCCTCGCCGAGGTAGAGATGGACGAATCCTGGGATCTCGCCGTCGGCGAACAGCTCGCTCGCCGTCTCGTCGAACTCCCGTATCGTCACCATCCGCCGCAGGATCTCCTCCTGGCCCGCCTCGGTTTCTATGTCAATCGATACCATTTCACCCTCGATATTGCGCCACTCATTCATTACTGTTGTGGTCGTTTCGTTCATCGAATCGAGCGGTCGGTGAGCCGCGTTCACGCATCGAGTCCGGTCATCCGCCAGCCCGCCGCGGCGATGACCAGCCCGCTCGCCGTGAGGACCGCCAATCCGGGGACGAACGACCCGGTCAGACCCCGGAGCGAGCCGACCAGAAACGGCCCGAGGAACCCGCCGACCTCGCCGACGGTGAAGACGAACCCCACCGCCGTCGCGGTCAGTTCGGGGCCGACCCCGTCGAGTTCGACCGGGATCGCCCGGACCAGCGGTCCCACCCCGCCGATGCCGATCCCGACACTGACGATCCCGCCCGCCGCGAGCGCGAGCGCGGACCCTGACATCGCCAAGGTCGCCGTTCCACCCGTAACGAGCAGGCCGGTGAGGACGATTGCCGAGCGGCGGATCCCCAGCCGGTCGGACAGCGTCGGGATCGAGAGCGCGCCGACAACCTGACCGGCGACGAGGACGGTCGTGGTCAGCCCGGCGAGCGTGGGCCGGAGGCCCCGCGCTTCGAGCAGGGCAACGAGCCAGCCCTGCAAGCCGTGGTTGACGAACAGGTACCCCGACCCGATGACCACGAGCAGGACCATTTCACGGTTGAAAAGTATCCGCCGGGCGTCCCCGCGGAGCGAACCGACGGAAAACCCCCGGTCGTCCTCGACGTCCCGGGGGACGGCCCCGGCGGTTCCGGCGAACCAGACCAAAGCGAATGCGACGACCGCGAGCCCGCTGTAGACGAACGCGGGCCGCCAGCCACCGAGTGCAGGGCCGAGGACGGGCCGACCGATTGCAAACGCCGAGGCCGACCCGGCGTAGGACCCCAGCAGGTAGACCGTCGAGGCCGAACCGGCCCGGTCGGCGGGAAACAGCGTGGCGACGAGCTTCGGGAGGCCGAAGGTGATCCCGGTCGCGCCGACACCGACGAGCAGCGTCAGCGCGAGCATCGACGGAAACCCCGTCGAAACCCCCCGGGCGGCCCCGGCAACGCCGAAGATCAGCAGGCCGATCCCGATGGCCAGTCGCGGGCCGATCCGGTCGATGACGAGCCCGCTGACCAGCGACAGGGGGATATAGGTCAACGGCACCGCCCCGGCGAGCACGCCGGCCTGCCAGCCCGCGAGGCCGAGATCGCGTATCACCGGCGGGAGAAACGCCGGAAGCAGAAACCAGACGAACAACAGGCAGGTGTAGCTCGCGCTGCCGAGCACGAGCGCACCATAGGCTCGGCGTCGGCCCGATAGGGCGTCGATCACGGGCCGACTTCCCGGGCGAATCGTGGTAAACGCGCCGATTCAGTACGAGATCCGGACGCTCGATCCCGTTTCGACCCCGAACGCCTCGTCGGCACGACCCCGGTTCACGGCGAGTTCGATGTTGCCGTGACTGCCAACGGTGGCGAGGCGCTTGCCGGATTCGACGTGCGCGTAGCCCCGCTCGGCGGGCACGACGGTGCCGTTGACCGTGAGTTCCTCGCCGAACCGACCTTCGAGGATGGAGCCGGAGATGTTGGTGATCGCGTTGCCGAAGCCATCGATCACGAGTACCTCCCCGACCGCCTCGTGATCGCGGATCTCGGGGTCGGGACACCGCAGGTCCTCGGCGTCGGTTTCCGATAGCCAGTCGATCCCATCGAGGGCGTCCGCGCCGGTCTCGTGGACCGCCGCGGCGGCAGGCGCGAACACGTCGCGGCCGTCGAACGTGCTCCCTTCCCCGCCGGTATTGGGAAACTCCGCGTGACCGGGGTCGATTTCGAAGGCTTCGGTATCGCCCAGTCGGCGGGCCGCCGGGAGGAGCACGCCGTTGTCGGGTCCGACGAGCGCGCCCTCGCCGGCACGAACGACGAGCGCTGCACGGTCGGTCCCGACGCCGGGATCGACCACCGCCAGATGGACCGCCGGGGGAAAGTACGGCAGAACCTCCCGGAGCCAGAAGGCGGCCGTCCGGGGGTCCTGTCGCGGGAAGTCGTGAGCGATATCGATCAGTCGGGCGTCGGTTCGTTCGAGAATCACGCCTTTCATCGCGGCAGGATACGGCGAGTCAAAATCGGAGGCGAGCGTGATCATCCGTTACTTCCCGTTGGCGTCGGTGTCGCTGACGCGCTGGATGCGCTCGATGCCGTCGATCTCGCCGACGGTGTCGATGACGGCTTCGGGCACGAGCGACTCCCAGTCATTGCCCTCGATCATGCGCTCGCGGACTTCCGAACCTTCGAGTTCCTCGCGGTTGAACATCGTCGATTGTCGCACCTCGACGCCGGCCTCGTTGAACAGCTGGATGACGAGGGGATTGTTCGAGTACGCGATCTCGAAATCCGGGCTCATACTCTGGACGTGGCTAACCCAGACGGCGTTGCGATCCAGGTCCTCGATGGGCACCGCGTAGGTCACGAGATCGAACTCGACGAGCGATTTGGTGATCATCATGATGCGCTCGCCCGCCGTGAAGGGGTCGTGGGCGGTATGTGAATCGCCGGCGCTGCCGATCCCCAACACGAGTTCGTCGACCTCGCTTGCGATCCGGTCGACCATGCGGTGGTGGCCGTTGTGGTACGGCTGGAA
>CAYOFZ010000026.1:0-16812 GCA_964403315.1 uncultured Halobacteriales archaeon
CGAACGTTCTCGAACTATTTTCGTGCATAACGATCAGATTCAATCACGAGAACGAACACGAACAGTTAAACCACAGTATAAACAACAAGGATGCCCGAGGATCCATGCTACCGGCAAGGCGCAAACGGAAGATCGTCGAACTGGTGTCCGAGTCCGACGGACGGTCGGTGAGCGGCCTCGCCGACGAACTCGGTTTTTCGAAGGCGACGATCCGCCGCGACCTCAGCGACTTGGAGGACGAAGGACGGATCGACCGCTCACACGGCGGTGCCGTCCCCGCGACGACCGTCGGGCGCGAGCGGACCTACGGACAGAAGGAGGTCCAGCATCTCGACGCGAAGCGCGCCATCGCCGAGCGGGCGGTCGAAGAGATCCGCGATGGGGAGGTGGTGTTCTTCGACGCCGGTACGACGACGATGGAGGTGGCGCGGCAAGCGCCCGACGACGGGTCATTTTTGGGCGTGACCAACTCCCCGCGATTGGCCATCGAACTCAACGAGGACGATACGGAGGTGATGCTGACCGGTGGGACGCTCCGCAAACGAACACACGCGCTGGTCGGGCCGAGCGCCGAGGATTTCCTGGAGCGGACGAACTTCGATCTGCTCTTCCTCGGGACGAACGCCATCAACCCCGAGGCGGGACTGACGACGCCCAACGAGGCGGAGGCGAAGATGAAGGAACTGATGGTATCGAAGGCCGAACACGTCGTCCTCGTCGCCGATGCGACGAAATATGGCGAGCGGAGTTTCGTCAAATTTGCCGACCTCGCCGATATCGATCAGTTCATCACCGATGAAACACCTCCTGGACCGATCACCGAAGCGTTCGAAAGGGGTGACACCGACATGGTCGCGGAGGCAGCATGATCCTCACGGTCACACCCAACCCCGCACTTGATCACACGCTCCGACTGGACGAACCCCTGTGTACGGATGCAGTCACGCGGACCGACGACATCCGTTTCGACGCTGGCGGCAAGGGGATCAACGTCTCACAGTACCTCCGCGAACTCGGGACCGAGACGCTGGCGACAGGTTTTCTTGGCGGACCGTTCGGTCGGATGCTCCGCGAGCGCCTCCACGAGACGGATCTCCCGGCGGCGTTCGTCGAGATCGAGTCTGACACCCGGCTGAACACGTCGGTGCTCGCGCCCGAAGGCGAGTACAAGATCAATCACAACGGCCCAGCGGTCGGCGAGTCGGCGGTCGACGCCCTGATCGAGACGATCCGCGAGCACGATCCCAACGGAGTAGTCGTCGCCGGAAGCCTCCCTCCGGGTATCGACACCACCGATATCGACCGCATCGCTGCTGCCGGGCCGTGGTCGGTCGCAGTCGACGTCGGCGGGAAGGTCCTCCGGTCGCTCTCTTCGGAGTACGCGGTCTGTAAGCCCAACCGCGAGGAACTGGCAGCCGCGACCGACGCGCCCATCGAGACGGTCGCGGACTGCGTGCGCGCCGCCGACCGCCTCCGCGAGCGGGGATTCGAGCGCGTCGTCGCCTCGCTCGGCCCCGACGGCGCGGTACTCGTCGCCGAGGACGGCGTCCTCCACGCCGGCGCGCTCGGCGTCGATGTCGCCGACACCGTCGGTGCGGGCGACGCCTTACTGGCAGGGGTACTCTCGGCGCTCGATCACGGCGAAAGCGACGAGGCCGCGCTGCGAACCGGCGTCGCCCTCGCCTCGCGGGTGACGGCCGTTCCCGGCACGACCATCCCCGATCTCGGCGGCCTCGACGCCGACCGTACAGCCGTCCCCGTCTCGATCCCGGAGGTACCGTGACGGGCTACAAATAAATTCCACGTATTTTCGGAAGGAAACAATCATATTCGAAAGCGTTTTTGCAGAAATAACCGAACTATCGTGAGAGACGGAACAATGTCAACAGGAGATCGGGCGGAAGACGCGATGCGGTCGTACCTCACCTCCGTTAAGGAGAACGTGATGACCGGGGTTTCGCATATGATCCCGTTCGTCACCATCGGTGGGTTGTTCCTCGCCGCAGCGTACGCAGTAGCGACGCTTTCGGGATATACACAGACCGTCAACGATGCGACGGGCACGCCGGGATGGTTCCTCGCACAGATCGGCAACATCGGGCTGACGATCATGGTGCCGATCCTCGGGGCGTACATCGCCTACGCCATCGCGGATCGGCCGGGGCTCGCACCGGGATTCGTGCTCTCGTATCTCATTCAGCAGGGTGACGTGTTGCAGGCGGCCGGCCGACTGATGGGTATCACCGGTGCGGATACGGGTGCTGGTGCGGGCTATCTCGGTGCGCTGGTGGTCGGACTGGTGACCGGGTACGTCGCACGCTGGCTGAAAAACCGCGATGTCCCGGGGTTCGTCCAGCCCATGATGCCGGTGTTGATCATCCCGGTCGTCACGACGGCCGTGCTCGCGCCGGTCGTGCTGTTCGTCCTCGGGGTGCCCGTGGCGCTCGCAAACGTGGCGCTGACGGGATGGCTCCAGACGATGCAGGGCGCACAGGTGCTGTTGGTCGGCGCACTGCTGGGTGGGATGATGGCATTGGACATGGGCGGCCCGGTGAACAAAGTCGCCTACGTGTTCGCCGTCGGTCTCGTGAGCGAGCAGATCTACGGGCCGATGGCAGCGGTGATGATCGGCGGGATGATCCCGCCGCTGGGGCTTGCGCTCTCGAACTTCATCGCGCCCCAGAAGTACGAGGCCGAACTCTACGAGAACGCAAAAAGCGCGATCCCGCTCGGCTTTTCGTTTATCACCGAGGGTGCGATCCCCTACGCGACGGCCGACCCGCTCCGCATCATTCCTAGCGCCGTCGCCGGCAGTGCCGTCGGCGGCGCGGTCGCGATGGCACTGGGGGTATCGATGCCAGTCCCCCACGGCGGTATCTTCGTGATCCTCTTTTCGAACAGCCCGCTGGTGTTTCTGGGCTGTGTCTTCCTCGGGACGATCATCACCGCCGGTATCGCCACGGCGATCAAACCCGACTTCGAGGAGACCGTCGATAGCACTACCGCACAGTCGACCGATTGACCACGTTCACAGTCGAAACACAATGGAACACGACATCGAGACGCTGACGCCGACCGAACTGATTTCACTGGAGGAACCGCCAGCCGAGAAGCGCGCCGCCATCGAGTCCCTGCTCGATCTGATCGACGCCGCCGGCCGCGTCGAGGACCGCGAGGAGGCCCTCGACGCCTTGCTTGAACGCGAGGAGGAGGCGACGACCGGCGTCGGCATGGGCATCGGCATTCCCCACGCCCAGACCGACGCCGTCACGCGCCCCTCGGTCGCGTTTTCCCGCTCCTCGGAGGGGATCGACTTCGACGCGATGGACGACGAACCCGCGACGCTGCTCTTTATGATCCTCGTCCCCGCCGAGGGTGCCGACGACCACCTCGATATCCTGAGTTCGCTCTCGCGGGGCCTCACCCACGAGGAAACCCGCGACCGACTTCACGAGGCCGAAAACGAACGCGAGGTTCAGGAAACGCTTCGGGAGGCGGTCGTCTGATGCGCCGGACCGTCACCGTCGTCCCCGAGGCCGGCCTGCACGCCCGCCCCGCCTCGGAGTTCGTCGAGGCCGTCAACGAACACGATGCCGAGCTGGAGATCGCGCCCGCGGCCGAGGGCGACGACGCGCTCGTAAACGCCGGCAGCATGCTCTCGGTCACGAGTCTGGGCGTCGAGTCGGGCGCGGACGTGTTGCTGGTCGCCGAGGGAGGCGACGCCGAGGCCGCCCTCGACGCCTGCGAGGCCGTGCTTACGACCCCGGAGGGGGAAACCCCCGAGAAATGACCGAACGCGTACTCGCCGGCGTCGGCGTCACGCCCCGCTCGGGCGTCGGCACCGCCGTCCGATACCGTCCCGAGGCGTCGCTGTCGCTTCCGGATCCACCTGCGGACGGGATCGACCCCGACGAGGAGCGCGACCGGTTCGAGAGCGCCCGCGAGCAGGCCCGCGCCGAGCTCGACACGGAGCGCGAACGCGCCCGCGAGCGCGTCGGCGAGGAGGAGGCAGCGGTGTTCGACGCCCACCGCCAGTTCCTCGACGATCCCCAGATCGAGGAGGGCGTCGCCGACATCGTCGATGAGGGCTTGCCGGCCGAACACGCCGTCAAGCGGACCTTCGGGGAGTTCGTCGAGCAGTTCGAGGGGATGGAGGGTCGAATGGCCGAACGCGCCGACGACCTCCGTGACGTGCGCGACCGCCTGCTCCGGATCCTCGTCGGCGGCGAGCGGACCGACCTCGGTGACCTCCCCGAGGGGTCGGTCGTGATCGCCGAGCGGCTCACCCCGAGCGACACCGCCCGCCTTGATCCCGACCGCGTTGCGGGATTCGTCACCGCGACCGGCGGGCGGACATCGCATGCGGCCATCTTCGCGCGGTCGCTCGCGCTCCCGGCGGTCGTCGGCGTCGGCGATCTCGACGCTGTCGAGGACGGCGAGACGGTCGTCGTCGACGGCGGGGCCGGCGAACTCGTCCGCGACCCGAGCGAACAGCGCCGCACCGACGCCGCGGAGGAGGCCGCCGTCGAGGTCCATGAGGGCCCCGTCGAGACCGCCGGCGGCCGCGACATCGAGGTGGCCGCGAACGTCGGCCAGCCGGCCGAACTCGAATCCGCCGCCGCTCGGGGTGCCGACGGGGTCGGCCTCTACCGGACGGAGTTCCTCTTTCTCGACCGCGAGGAACCCCCGAGCGAGGACGAACAGTACGAGGCGTACGTCGAGGCACTCGAAACGTTCCCCGAGGGTCGCGTCGTCATCCGCACGCTCGATGTCGGCGGTGACAAGCCGATTCCGTACCTCGACCTGCCCGAGAGCGAGAACCCGTTTCTCGGCGAGCGGGGGATCCGGCGCTCGCTCGGACCCGATTCGGACCTGTTCGAGACCCAACTCCGGGCGCTGCTGCGGGCGGCCGCCGACGCCGACGGCGGTGATCTCGCGGTGATGCTCCCGATGGTTTCGCGGATCGAGGAGGTCGAGGCGGCGCGCGAGGCGCTCGAATCGGTCGCCGCCGACCTCGATGAAGAAGGCGTCGCCTACGTCCGCCCTGAGTTCGGCGTCATGATCGAGACGCCCGCCACGGCGCTCATGGCGGCGGAACTCGCCGAGCGCGTCGAGTTCCTGAGCATCGGCACGAACGACCTCGCGCAATACGTGATGGCCGCCTCGCGGGGCGACGAGCGCGTCGCCGAGTTGCACGACCCGCGCCACCCGGCGATTCTCCAGGCCATTGCCCGCACCGTCGAGGCGGCCGACGGCGCGGACTGCTGGGTCGGGATGTGCGGCGAGATGGCTGGCGATCCCGACCTCACCGCGCTGCTGGTCGGCCTCGGTCTCGACGAACTCAGTATGAGCGCCGTCACCGTTCCCGAAGTCAAAGCCAACGTCGCGGACCTCGACGACGAACGTGCGAGCGCGCTCGCGGAGTTGGCACTCGCTGCCGCCACCCGCGCCGAGGTGATCGACGCGCTCGAATCAACCGAAGCAGTTACTATCCGGACAACCGATACTACAGACCAATGAATTTCGTCGCAGTCACGTCCTGTCCGACCGGTATCGCACACAGCCAGATGGCCGCCGAGAACCTCGAAACCACCGCCGAAGAGATGGGCTACGAGATCCGCGTCGAGGTACAGGGCGCGATGGGTGCCCAAGACGAACTCTCGGCCGACGAGATCGACGGGGCCGACGCCGCCATCGTCGCAACCGACACCTCGGTCAGTCACGACCGCTTCGAGAACCTTCCAGTAGTGGACGGAACGGTCAAAGACGGTGTCAACGATGCCGAGGGCCTGATCGAACGGGCGATAGAGCTCACCGAAGGCGACCGAACCGACACCGTCGAAACGACCGACGAGGCCGGGGACGACGAACCCACGGAGGAAGCCGGCGCGCGAAGCGTCTCCGATACGGAGGAGGAACGTCGGCGAAAGGGCGGCGACCCCTCGAAGGGGCTGTTTGCGCGGCTGAAGCGGATGTTCTCCTGATCAAAGGGTCCTCTCGATTTCCCATTCAGCACCTGCAAGCCATAGATACATGGTTGCAGGAGGGAAATACACGGACATGTTCTTTGATAGCATTGCAGCGGCAAGCGGCGGGATCGCCGATACGCCGGGTGGACGACCGGGCAAGGGCCGCTCGGGCGGGTTCGGGGTCCTCTCGTTGTTGGCACAGGCCGGCTACGCCTTGTACAGGGGAAAAACCAAACTGGCCGCCGTCCTCGTCGGTGCGGCAGCTATCGCAACCAGATGGAGCAAGGTATCGTACGTCGTCAACATCGCCCTCACGCTGTATCGGCTCCTACGGCGGCTTCGGTAGGAAGTCGATCCGCAGTACTGCGGCGAGAATCGGGGGTATTTTGCCTACTGGAACCGTCCGACGAGACGTTCCCATGAGTGACTCGTCGGCGGGCACGACGATGCGCGAGCGCACCGCGGAGAGCAATCTCCGGTTGTGGGTCCTGCTCCGGTTGAATCGCTGGCTGCTTGCAGGTGTGATGATTGTGGGCATATTTCTCGGAATAGTCCTCCTCAGCTTCCTCGATCTCGTCCCGGCGCAGACAATCATCAGTCAAACCGGGGTGATACGCACGATGTTTGGTCCGTTCATAGGATCGTCCATTATCACGGGCGTTACTATCATCGTGGGGCTCAACCAGTTGGTCCTCGCCCAGGAATTCGGTGCGATCGGGGATCAACGCGAGCGCATGAACAAGGCGATGGACTTTCGTCGCGATGTCGAATCAGCGAGCAGCGTCGGATTGAGTCCACCGGAACCATCGGCGTTCCTCCGCCAGCTCATCGCCAGCATCCAGGATCGAACCGAAACCCTCTACGAGACGCTCTCGTCGGAGGCCGACGAGGAACTTCAAGACGAGGTCGATGACTACGTCGAGAATCTACAGGCGGATGCCGAGATGGTTCGGGAAAACCTGGAGGGGACACAGTTCGGCACGTTCGACGTGATCTGGTGGGTGCTCGATTTCAACTACTCCACGAAGATTTTCCGGGCGCGCCGACTCCGGGACGAGTACGGCGATCAGCTTTCGGAGGAGTCGAACGAGACGATCGAGGAGATGATCGAGACGTTGACCTTCTTCGGACCGGCCCGCGAACACTTCAAGACGCTGTATTTCCAGTGGGAGTTGATCACTCTCTCGCGGGCGGTGTCGTATGCGGCACTGCCCGCACTGTTGGTGACGGCCGGGATGTTGCTGTATGTCAACGTCAATGCCATCATGGGGACGACACTCGGCGTGGACAACCTCGTCTGGTTGGTAAGCGGCGCATTCGTCATCACCCTCAGTCCGTTTTTCATCCTGTTGTCGTTCATCTTCCGGATTGCTACCGTCACCCAGCGGACCCTCGCTATGGGTCCGTTCATCCTACGCGAATCGGATCGGGAAGCCAGTACCTACGAGAGCGACTAATCGAACCTGTTGCCATTCTCGAACATAGCTGTTCAGCATGATGACTCGATGTCTTCAATGCAACAGCTCAAGCATACGTATTGTGGTGAGAGGAGAGAGCCGTCAGCGCGAAAATGCTGGCTGCCGTCCTCGTCACCGCGGCAGCCATCGCAACCCGATGGAACAAGGTATCGTACGTCGTCAACACTGCCCTGACGCTATATCGGCTCCTACGGCGGTTTCGGTAGGATTACGGCGGTACTGCGGCGAAAATTCCGGATATTTTTGCCCACTGGAATCGTCCGATGAGATGCTCTCATGAGTGACTCGTCGGCGGACACGACGATGCGCGAGCGCGTCGGGAAGAGTCGGGTCAAACTATGGCTGTTGATCAACGCCAATCGGGGTATGCTCACGGGAGCGTTGGTGCTCGGCCTGTTCGTCATACTCGTCGTTGTGGGGGTGGCCGATATGTATTCGCTGCGATCAGTAATGCGAAACACCACCAGGGTCGAACGACTGTTTCAGGCGTTCATCGGGTCGCTGATCTCCGGCGTGACTCTGGTCGTGACGATCAATCAGCTCATCATTTCACAGGAACTGGGATCGCTCAACGATCAACGCGAGCGGATGTCGGGTGCGATGGAATTCCGCCGCGACATCGAGGGGCTGATCGATTCGGTTTCGCCATCCGAACCCGCTTCGTTCATGCGGACGTTCACCGAGTTGAGCGAAACGCATGCGGAGGACCTCCGGAAAGCGACGGACGACAACGTCGACGACGAGTTGCGCGAGCGCGTCGACGATCTCGCCGACAGGATACACGCCCACGCCGACGAGGTCAGCGAGCAGCTATCGGGGGCCCAGTTCGGCCGGTTCGAGGTCGTCCAAGCGATCTTGAACTACAACTATTCCCGGAAGATTCACGAAACGCGGCGGATCCGTTACGAACACGCGGATTCGTTGGACGACGACGAACGGGCGGCACTCGACGATCTCACCGAAATCCTGACGTTTTTCGGCCCGGCGCGCGAGCACTTCAAGACCCTGTACTTCCAATGGGAACTCGTGAACCTCTCGCGGGGAATGCTCTATATTGCGATTCCGGCCCTCGCTATCTCGATCGCATCCTTGTTGTTTCTGACTCCGAGCGCGGTGCCCGGCGCGACCCTCGGTGTGGACAACGTCCTCCTCGTCGTTAGTGCCGCCGCGGCAATCGCATCGGCACCGTTTTTCCTGCTGGCGACGTACATCGTCCGCATCGGAACGATCGCAAAGCGGACGTTGGCCATCGGCCCGTTCGTCCTTCGAGACACGGGCCGGAGTGCCGACAAACACGAGGGCAACTAACCGACCGTCGGCTCCATGTTCCCTCACCGTTTAACTCGCTCGAGCTCCCATTCGGACGCATGACGGACGAGAACCAACCACGATTGTCGGACGATACCGCACCACACATGGCGCTGTGTCAGCGCTGCACCGAGGAGTTCGACTGGCGAAAGGACACTTGTCCGGACTGTGGATGGGAGAAAGACGAATGGGCGAGTTCTGGACGGTACGGGCTTCAAGGGACCGCTCCCGGCTCGATGGAACACGGCAGCTACTCGGATTCAGACAGCCGTTCGGCCTGAAGTTCCCCGCAGACACCGCTCTGTCCGCTCATGTTCGTCGCCGCCAGTCGCGCACGGGCGTGGACGGTTTCGAAATCCTTCGGCGGGATGGGATCGCCCTCGGACGTTGCAAACAGTCGATCCCCGGGCGAGGTTGCGATGCCGACATCGGTCGCCTTCGTGAGGTATCGCCTGATTGGTTCGAGCGGGACCGGAACGATGACCGCACCCTCCCCGAGGGAAACGGTCGCCGCATTCCTTGCTTCATCGAGATCGAGATCGCCACGGGTCAGCGTCGCCAACTGTTCCGTCTCGATGCCTGCATCCAGCAGCGCGGTCGCCGCGCGGTGCTGTCTCGCCATCCGCGCCTTGTGATCGAGGGTTTCGCGGACCGCCTCGACGTCGCCGTCGGCATCGTCGAACACCGCTTCGAACGTCAGTCCCTCGTTGATTCCCCGGTTGATCCCATCCGCGTGCATGTGATCGACCAGCCGGACGACCGTTTCCTCGACTCCGGGGAGGGCAGTGACCTCCTCGCGGATATCCGTTGCCATCATCCATGCGAACGCCGGCGAACACCACGCTGTCGGGAGTTTGAACCGGACGGTCACCCGTCGTCCTTTGATTCCGATACCCTTGATATAATCGAGGTCGATAATCGACCGGTCGAGTTCGGGGTCGGTCACCCGGTCGAGTCGCTTTTCGATCCGATCCCGGTCGATCACTGAGGCGGTTTCGGGCATCGATCAGTCCGCCGGGGCCTCCTCGTACTGGTCATCCATGCCGAACTGTTCGCTGATATCGTCGTCCCGAAGTGCCTCTTTCCGCTCCTCGATATCGATATCGTAGAGGTCGGCGGCGTTTTCGCCCATGATCTTCTTTTTGGTTTCGAGATCGAGTTCGACGCCGTACTCGTCGCGCTGCTCGTCGGTCAGTTCGGCCTCCATAACGGCCTCGATGACCCATTCGGGTTCCCAGAGCGCGTAATCGCTGCCGAACAGGATCCGATCCTCGCCCAGCCAGTACAACAGTTCGCCCATGATCTCGCCGAACTTCCGGGGGCGACTCGCCGCCATCGGGGCGACGACCGCCAGACCGCCGTAGACGTTCGGCTCCTGTGCGGCGAGCCAGGCGAAGTCGTCCAGACGGGGCATCCCGACGTGTTCGACCACGAAGTTGAGTTCGGGAAATGAGGTCGCCGCGTCGTCGACATCGTCGATGCCGAACGCGTCCCGGTTCAGCGGTCGGATAGTTGGGCCCTTGTGTGGGTGGACGTTCTTGATGCCGAGATCGACGCATTTCTCCAAGTACTCGAAGGCCTCCTCGCTGTCGAGCCGCCAGCCCTTCGAGTCACCCCTCCATTCGGCGGTGTACAGCTTCACGCCCTTGAAGTCGTATTCCTCGTTCTGGCGTTCGAGTTCCCGGAGACCAGCCTCACCCTCGCGGGGATCGAACCGCCCGTTGAGGACGAACCGCTCGGGATGTCGCTCGCTGAGTTCGCTGTTGTCCTCGACGGTATTGAACCCCTCTTCGTAAAATTCCGAGAGGTAGGTGGGCTGGAGGATGCCCATATCGACGTAGCCGTCCCGGAACAGGTCCTCGACCATCCGCTCGGGACTGTATTTTCGGTACTCCTCGATGGTCCACTCGCGTTCCTCGGGTGTGAACGCCGTATGGTAGTCGTAAAAACACTGGATGAACTGCTCGCCCCCCTCGTGGATGATGTTCTCCTTGCTCGCATCCCAGAGGTGGAGGTGGCTATCGAGGATGAACACGTCCTCTCCGTTGTACTGGTACACGGTAACGTGTCATAGTGTACCGTATAGTTATCCCTTTCGATCGGTTCGGTCCGCTTTCGTTGCCGGCCGAGAACTGGATCACGAAAGGGCATGGTTTAACACCCCTCGTGTGAATACTTAACTCGGGAGGAACACTAATATGTCAATGCGTGGCGTTGTTTTCCAAGGCGAAAACGAGGTCGCAGTCGAGGACATCGACGAACCGGAGATCGAACACCCGAACGACGTGGTGATCGACATCACGACCACGGCGATCTGTGGGTCGGATCTGCACATGTACGAGGGGCGAACCGGGGCCGATCCGGGGTCGGTGTTCGGCCACGAGAACATGGGCATCGTCGAACAGATCGGTGACGGTGTCAGCACGCTTGAAGAGGGCGACCGGATCGTGTTGCCCTTCAACGTCGCCTGTGGGTTCTGTCAGAACTGCGAGGCCGGCTTCACCGGGTTCTGTTCGAACGTCAACCCCGGATTCGACGGCGGTGCGTACGGCTACGTAAACATGGGTCCCTATCAGGGCGGCCAGGCCGAAAAGCTCAGGGTGCCGTACGCCGACTTCAACGCTCTGAAACTACCCGAGGGTGACGAACACGAGAACGCGTTTGCGATGCTCGCAGACATCTTCCCGACGGGCTGGCACGCGACCCGGCTCGCGGACCTCCAGCCCGGCGAGTCGATTGCGATCTACGGAGCCGGCCCCGTCGGACTGATGGCCGCCTACAGCGCGAAGCTCCAGGGAGCCGGCGGAATTTACGTCGTCGACCAGGTACCGGGCCGCCTCGAACTGGCCGAAGAGTACTGTGATGCCACGACGGTCAACTTCCAGGAAACCGACCCCGTCGAGGAGATCGTCGAAATGACCGGCGGCGGCACTGACACGGGCGTCGACGCGGTCGGTTACCAGGCGGTCGATGAGAGTCAAGATGAGAACCCGGCGATCGTGCTCAATCAACTCATCCATACGGTGCGAGCGACCGGGCGGATCGGTGTCGTCGGACTGTACGTCCCCGAAGACCCCGGCGCGCCGAACGAATCGGCCTCCGAGGGCCGGATCGGCATCGACTTCGGCAAGCTCTTCGAGAAGGGCCAGCGCTTCGGCACCGGACAGTGTGATGTCAAACGATACAACCGCCAGCTCCGTGATATGATCATCGAGGGTCGCGCGGATCCGAGTTTCCTCGTCTCCCATCGCGTGGACTTGGAGGACGCCCCCGAGATGTACGAGCGGTTCGACGAACGCGAGGAAGGCGTCACGAAGGTCCTGCTGGAGCCGTAACGGTACGACCCGACCTCATTTTTCGACGGAAGAAAAATTTGAGCGCTACTCCGCCATCGAGAACACGGCGAGCCTGTCGTCGCGCGGGCCGGGTTTGAGCCAGCCGCTCCCGCCGACCTGGACCGCGATGTACTGCTTTTCGGTCTCGGGATCGTACCAGCTCATCGGACTCGAAGAGATCGCCGCATCGCCGAGATCGAACTCCCAGAGGCGGTCACCGCTCTCCCCGTCGTAGGCGACGAAATCGCCGTCCTGGGTGCCGAGGAAGGTGAGGCCGGTGGCGGTCGTTATCGAGCCGCCCCAGAGATAGCGGTCGCTGTCGATCCAGTCGCGCCAGATACGCTCGCCCGTCGCGGGGTTTATCGCCACGACGGCGCTCGTGTGGCCGTTCCACCCCTCGGGGGTTTCCCTCGCCTCGGATTCGACGTAGTAATCGCCGCCCCAGTAGTCCGTCCCGGGTGTCCAGTCTTCGTGTTCCCATCGGGCTTCGGAGGGGTCGTTTTGCATCTTGAAGTAACAGAGGCCCGTCTCGGGGTTGTAGGACGGTGGTTGCCAGTCGTTGCCGCCCATGATCCCGGGGACGAACGGCAGTCGGCGGTCCTCCTCCATGTGGGGAATCATCCTGAACGTGTTCAGGTGCTGGACGCCCAGGTCGCTGCGCTCGTACATGTATCCGCTGTCGGCATCGACCGTGTAGACCCAGCCCGTTTTTCCAGCCCCGACGACGACGTCTTTGTTCTCCTCGCGTTGGTCGACGGGTTCGCGGTTGTCGCGGATCTCCATGTCCCGTATCAGCATGCGTGGTGCGGCGGAATCGTAATCCCAGATGTCCGAGGGGGATTCTTGATGGAACCACAGTCGCTCCCCGGTGTCGGCATCCAGCGCCAGCGTTCCGTTGGTGTTTCTATTGGGACCCGGACGCACCGTCGTGTCGAGATCCGGCCCGGGATTGCCGGTGGGACAGTACAGCGCGCCGCGTTCCTCGTCGAACGTCGCCGTCATCCAGACCGTCCCACAGGAATGCTCGATGCTGTCGCCGACCCACTCGTCTTCGGGGTTCGTGTTGGTCTTCCAGACCACCTCGCCGGTGTCGGCGTCGATGGCGGCGAAAAACCCCCGGACGCCGTACTCGCCGCCCGCACTGCCCGTGTACACCGTTCCATCATGGACGATGGGTGCCCACGTCGCCGAGTAGCCGACCTCGTGGTCGGCGGTGCTCGCGTACCACTCCTCCTCGCCGAGGTAGCGATCCAGCGCGACGACCCCCGAATCGAGCGTGGCCATGAAGACCTTGTTACCGTACACCGCAGGCCCGCGGTTGTTGTCGTCACAACAGAGGATCGCGTTGTCGGGGACCGCGTACGTGTAACTCCAGAGCACCTCGCCCTCGCGGGCGTCGATGGCCTTCATGTGATTGGGGCCGTTCGACTGGTACATGATCGGCGGGTCCCCCGGAACGACGACGGGACAGCCCTCCATGCTCGACCCGGTTCCGACCGGGAGTTCGTATTCGAGGTCGAGGTCATCGACGTTCTCGGGGGTGATCACGTCGGCGGTCGTGTGGCGGTGTTGTTCGTAACCACCGCCGTACATCAGCCAACTCTCGGCGTTCTCGTCGGTGTTGCTCAGCATCTCCTGGGTGATTTCGACCTCAGGAATGCGGTCGATGTCGTGGTGATGGGACACCGACGTTTCGGGTGCACCGAGCACCTTGTATCCCTGGTTGAGTTCCTTTACCACCGTGTCCTTTGCCGCCTGAACGGCTTTATCCTCCTCTAATGACATTATATGTTGTACTCACCGTATTCGCTCGGCACGGGGACGTCCCCGCAAACTGTGATCGTGGATCTCCTCGACGCCAACCGTCGCGCCACACCTCGCTTGCAAATACCTCAGCACACGAGAATGTGAATCGTGCCACCGCCCCTCAATAGTTGGTCTTGTTTAATCAAGTCGTTTAGTATCGCCCGATCAGGATGGCGGTCACGACCGATACCGACCTGAAAGGAGTTCTCCGGGGCTACGACCGCAGCCAGACGGTCGGGTGTTCCTCCCGGAGGTGGTCCTGGTAGGCCTCGACCATCGCCGGATGCGAGTCCGCAACGGCCTGCCAGTCACAGTGATCGCAGTGGCCGGTGATCGCTCCCGTTTTATCGTGGTCCGCCGTGTCCGCTTCCGATTCGTTCCCGTGATTGTGGGTGTCGTGCATCACGTTATCAGTACTCACTCAAACGGCATATATGACTTGCCTGCAACGGTAGGAAGCACCGAAAAATTTCGGTATCACCCAACAGCCACTATTCGGTCAGCTCTTCGAACTTCTCGACACCGGCCTGTGCGACCTCTCTGTCCTCGTCGGGCATACCGCCGCTCGACCCGATTGCCCCGACGACATCGCCGTCGTCTTCGAGCGGGAACCCGCCGCCGAAGATGACGATTCGCTCCTCGTCGGTCGTCTGGAGACCATAGAGGGGATTGCCGGGTTTCGTCGGCTCTTCGAGCTCGTGGGTGGGCATCTCCAGCCCGGCGGACGTGTACGCTTTGTTTCTGGAGATATTGACGCTTGGAAGCCACGCGCCGTCCATTCGGTGCTGGGCGATGAGGTTGCCCTCGCTGTTGGCGACCGCGATCACCGAGGGAACCCCAATCTCTTCGGCTTTCTCCTCGCTCGCTTCGATTACCTCCGTCGCCATGTCAAGTGGGATTGTTTCGACCATCGTTCCGTCCGTGCTATCGCGCCCCAGGCCTGTTAAAGTACCACCCTATCATGCAACCCGCTGAAAAACCCGGTTCGATGAGTACGTAGTGACAGTGCCTCGTCTCCGGGACACATCGGGACCACACTCGAAAAACAGCTACCGTTATCGGGAGTATCGACTGTTACCTAGAACCCCGATTGAAACGGGATCGATCAGGTGTACTCGTCGGGGTTTTCCTCGAACATCTCCTTGCACTTCGCGGCTTCGAAGTAGTACATTTCGCCGTTGTATTCCGTATCGGCGGTCGGTACGTCGTCTCTGGTCAGTGAACCGCAGACCGGACATTCTGCCATCTGGTTTCACCCTGTTGGGTGATCTACCGTGTGACACATAAACGTATCCCTTTCCCTAAATTATCAAACACTACATATGTTCCGCAAAGGACCCCGTCGTCCCGCCATCGCGGGCGCGGGATACGTATTAGGTGTTCATCCAGGCCCGGGCCGCCCGTCGCCAGGAGGCTGTCTTGCCGACCCAGCGCGCGGTGATCGCCTTCTTCAGGAACTTCGCGCCGGGACCGCCGAACGTCGAAAGCGGCAGATGGATGACGTCGTGGGCAACGACGTCGTCGCCGACCGACACGAGCGTGCCCTTGTCCTCGTAGTCCCAGCGGACGAGCGACTGTCCACGGATCGCGCGCGCGACGTTCTCGCCGGCGATTTCGGCGGCGTCCCAGGCCGCCTGTGCGGTCGGCGGCGGTGGATCGCCGTCGTCCTGATCGACGACCGCGGCATCGCCCAGCGCGAACACGCGGTCGTCGTCGGTCCGGAGGGTTGCGTCCGCGTCGATACGGTTGTCGTCGCGTTCGAGGTTGGGGTCTTCGATCTCGTGAAAGCCGGTGATCCCGCCGGCCCAGAGCAACACGTCGTACCCGAGGGAATCGCGGGTCTCGAAGTGGATCGCCGAGTCGTCGGCCTCGACGATGGGGTCGTCGGTCAGGATCTCGATGTCGCGTTGTTCGAGGCGTTTGCGCAACTCGCCCTGAAAACCCGCGTCGTGACCGGGGAGGATGTGTTCCATCGCCTCGACGAGATACACCTCGATGGGAGCGTCGTATGCGTCCCGGAACTCCGCGATCTCGGCGGCGCTTTGGATCCCCGAGAGACCAGCCCCGCCGACGACGACCTGGGCCGGATCGTCGTCCGACCCGTCGCGTGCGGCCGACACCACGTGATCGTTGATGTCGAGCGCCTCGTCATGGGTTTTGAGTGTCAGGGCGTGGTCTTCGAGCCCGTCGATTCCGAAAAACGCCGTCCGGCTCCCCAGACAGTCCAGGACGTAATCGTACTCCATGGTCGACCCGTCGGTGAACTCGATCTCCCGGCGGTCGTCGTACACCTCCTCGACCTCATCCTCGACGAATTCGGTGCTCGATGATTTGATCTCGTCGATGGGGACGGTGAACACGTCTTTGAGGGTCGGATCGCGGAGCAGACGGTGTGCCTCGTGCAACACGAAGTGATAATCGTTGTCGGACACCCAGATCAACTCCGCGTCGAGATCCGAAAGCTCGTCTTCGAGCTGCCCGACTGCACCGGCACCGGCGTATCCGGCACCGAGCACCACGACGCGAGTTGTCATACGGTATCGTTCGACCCCACCGATTACAAAAATCCCCGCTGATATGGCAAGGTCATGGAAAGGGGACGGGCGCTATTCCTTGCCGGCTTCGTGGGTGCCGATGGTACTCGTGACGAGGTTCCCGTAGCCCCGGCGCAACCGCTGTGAGACCGCCTGTGGCGAGATCTCAAGTTCCCCTGCGATGTCCTCAACATCGCCCTGTTTCGGAACTTCGAAATACCCCACTTCGAGCGCGATCAAGAGGGCGTTGCGTTGCTCCTCGGTGAGACCGTATTCGCCATACGTCGCCGGATTCGACCGATCGAACACCCGGATGAGTCTGATACCGAAATCGAGCTCATCGCGGCACTGCTCGAAAAAGTCCGTGAGGTTGTCCCGATCC
>CAYOFZ010000027.1:0-12265 GCA_964403315.1 uncultured Halobacteriales archaeon
GTCGAGGAAAACGTCGAAAAGGCCCGCGCGCTGGTTCATGCCGGCGCGAAGGAACTCCGGATCACTGGCCAGGACACCGGCGTCTACGGCTGGGATACGGGCGAGCGGAAACTGCCCGAACTCCTGGATCGGATCTGTGCCATCGACGGCGATTTCCGGGTGCGCCTCGGAATGGCGAACCCCGGCGGTATCCACGGCATCCGCGAGGAACTCGCCGAGGTTTTCGCGGAAAACGAGGAACTGTACGATTTCATCCACGCGCCGGTCCAGTCCGGTAGCGATAGCGTCCTTGAAGACATGCGCCGCCAACACAGGGTAGACAAATTCCGCGAGATCGTCGATACCTTTGACGAGCACCTCGATCACTGGACGCTCTCGACGGATTTCATCGTCGGCTTCCCCACCGAAACCGAGGCCGACCACGAGAGGAGTATGACCCTCCTCCGGGAAACCCGTCCCGAGAAAGTGAACGTCACCCGGTTTTCGAAACGCCCCGGGACCGATGCCGCCGACATGAAGGGACTGGGCGGACAAGTCAAAAAAGACCGTTCGAAAGCGATGAGCGAAGAAAAACGCGGAATCGTCGGCGACGCCTACGAGTCGATGGTCGGCGACGAGCGCGAGGTGCTGGTCGTCGAACCCGGTACCGGCGATTCGGTGAAATGTCGGGACTCCGCATACCGCCAGATCGTCGTCCAGAACGCTCCGAAGTACGGCATCGAACCCGGTGAGTTCCTCGACGTGGAGGTTACCGGCCACGGGACGATGTACGCCTTCGGTAAGCCGGTTTAGGAAGGTCCTATAGCCCTATTCGATGGTGATCGCCCCCTCTTCTGGAACGGTCGTTCCGTCGAGTTCGCCAAACGCCTCGTGGAGGCGGTCGTAGGTCTCCTCGACGGCTTGGACGATCACCTTCGTGTCGCCGATCACCGGCATGAAGTTGGTGTCGCCCTCCCAGCGCGGGACCACGTGGGTGTGGAGGTGGTCGTCGATGGACCCGCCCGCGCCCCGCCCGAGGTTGAGTCCGGCGTTGAACCCGTCCGGCGACACTGCCCGTTCGAGCGCCTCGAAGGTGTACTGTTTCAATCGGGCGTGATCGAGGAGTTCATCCCCATCGAGATCACCGTAGTCGCCGGTGTGATGGTGGGGGATTACCATGACGTGTCCGGGATTGTATGGGTAGTTGTTGAGCAAGACGAACGCGTGGTCGCTGCGGGCGACCACGCGGTTTTCTCGGTCGGCGTCGCCTTCGGCGAACGCACAGAACACGCAGTCGGCGTCCGTCTCGCGGTCGTCGCGCTTGACCCATTCGATTCTCCAAGGTGCGAATATCTGGTCCATACCTCCGGATCGGCGACCGCCCCCTTAATCACTCCCGATCCGTAACGACAATCTATTTAGTATATTATAATAACTATATTAAAAAGACAGTATTTTTATAATTAGAAAAGTAAGAGAAGTCATGGCTGCCGAAAAGCGGTCCCCGCAAACGATGGACGAGTGGTGTGCGGTCTGTAGTCGTGAAACCGATCACGCCGTCTCGCTCGAACTACGAACGGAAGGGACGAACCCCGAGACCGCCCACTACTCCCGTGAACCGTACCGAGTCACCCAGTGTTTGGGCTGTGGCGAACACCGGAGTCAGCGGATGAACAACGCCTAATCTCTTATTTTCGTGTGCGAGCGGATCGTCGTTTCGTGATCAGGCTGGCTGGTCGAACTCGTCGTCGAATTCGCGGGTTGCGCGGTACTGTCCGACGAACTCCTCGACATCGAAGTCGAGCATTTCTTCCTCGAACTCCTCGGCGGCCGCGTCGTCTTCGGCGTGGCCGACCGCGTGGTCCATGAGTTCGATCAACAACTCGACGACGATTTCGTGAAGCCGGCGTGAATCGAACCCCGTCATCCACAAAAGTGAGTACCCGACCTGCCCGTTTTCGCTGGTGTCCTCGGCGATGACCTCGTCGGGAAACTCCTCCAGGACGATGCCCATGATATGGGCGGTGCCGAAGTCCCCGAGGTCGTCGTCGGTTTCGACGGTCTCGCGCAGGACCGCGACGATCTCCTCGGGAACGAACCGGCTCGGCGGGTGAACGTCCATCACGACGGCGTGGCGCTGTCCACAGTCACAGACGTACTCGCGCGTTCCCATATCGAGGGTCTGGAGGGAAAGCGACTCACCACACGGTAGGGTGATGTCGTCGTCGCGCTCGCCGGGAACCCGAGGTGTTGCCATTACCGACTGTAGGCCGGTCAGGCGGTTAAAAGTCGCGGGTCACGGTCACGACGACGATTCAGGGCCAGTCGTCGCGGACTTCCTCGGTAGTTTCCTCCGGTTCTTCGGTGTCTTCGGCGAGCGTCCAGTCGGCGGCTTCGGCGGCCCCCTCGACCGGGAGGTATTCCCAGCCGACCCGGTCGGCGAGCTCGCGGTCCTCGTCGCTCGTGCCGACGAACACGTGGCGGTCGGTCCCGAACTGCTCGCGGACGCTTTCCAAACTCTCCTTGCGGCCACGTGGGCCCGAAAAGAAGTCCTGCCGGATGCGGTGCTTTCGAGTGAAGTTCGTCACGACATAGGTGGGTTTCTCGGAGACGACCCCCACGTATTCGGTCCACTGGCGCGCGTCGGTGAACACCCGGTCGGGCTCGGCCAGCTCCTGTAAGGCCGCCAGCTCGAACGCGAGGGTCATGTCGCCGCTGCCGTTCATACCCCCAGGTCGGCCGTCCTGGCCGAAAACGCTACCGCTTCACTCCAGTCGGACCATCTCGTCGTCGGTGAGGTCGATCCCCGAGGCGGCGACGTTCTCCTCCAGATGATCGACGCTCGAAGTACCGGGAATGGGAAGCGTCACCGACGAGCGCTGGAGCAACCACGCGATGGCGATCTGGGACTCGGTGGCGTCGTGGGCGTCCGCGATCTCGGAGACGGTCTCCTGTTGGTCGCCCAGGTCGTTTTCGCCCGAACCGATGGGTGACCACGGGATGAACCCGATACCGGCGTCCTCGCAGGCTTCGAGCACGTCCTCGTCAGCGCGGTCGCCGACGTTGAACTCGTTTTGGACGGTGGCGATCTCGACAATGTCGCGGGCGGTGTCGAGTTGCTCGACCGAGACATTGCTCACGCCGACGTGATCGATGAGTCCCTCGTCTTTGAACTCCGCGAACTGCTGGACCGAGTCCTCGAAGGGAACGTCATCGTCGGGTCGGTGGAACTGATAGAGGTCGATGGAATCCATCCCGAGGCGGTCGAAACTCCCCATGATCGCGTCCTGGAGGTATTCGGGATCGCCACAGACCGGCCAGCTCCCGTCGAGGGTGCGCCAGAGGCCGCCCTTGGTGGCGATGGCGACGTCCTCGTCGTCGGGGCCGAGCGTCTCGCCGATCAGTCGTTCGCTCACACAGGGGCCATACGAGTCGGCGGTGTCGAAGAAATCGATGCCGAGTTCGCGCGCGCGTTCGAGGACCTGCCGTGCTTCCTCGACATCGTCGGGTTCGCCGATGATGTCCTCGCCGGTGAGGCGCATTCCGCCAAACCCCAGTCGGTGAACGGTCAGTTCGCCGCCGATATCGAAGGTGTCGCTCTGATTTTCGACCATCGCTCGAAACGAGTCGGGCCAGCGACTTTTGCGCTTGCCTCTGGGCAGCCGTTTCCCCTATTGTTCCTGGGACACCGCGAGCTTGTCGAGGTCGAGTTCTTCTTCGAGGAGCACGTCGGTCTGGCCCTCGACGGGCGTCTCCTCGCGCATGAGCTTTTTCAAGTGGGTCTGGGGGGCGAGGTCGCCGATCAACACGCCGCCGACGATCCGGCCGTTCTTGAGCGCGATGCGTCGCCATTCGGTGTCGGAGTATTTCCGGTCGACGTACTCTTCGCCCATCGTTGGGTGGCCAAACGAGAGAAACGGGAAATCGAAGTGCGTGATCGAGTACGACGAGACCCAGCGAAACGCTTCCGCTTCGTCGTCCTCGACCATGTTCGTCGCGGCGATCTGTCCCTGTTGCTTCGCGGAGCCCCACGATCCGTTCTGGGCGTACTCGCCGAGAATCGTGTCGTAAAACCGCGTGATGTCGCCCGAGGCGTAGATGTCATCGACGTTGGTCTGCATGTATTCGTCGACGGTGATCCCGTTATCTACTTCGATTCCCGATCCACGGAGGTACTCGATGTTGAAATCCAGACCGATGGCGACGCCGACGAACTCCGCATCGAAGCGTTGGCCGTCAGGATCAACCGCGGCGGTGACCGCTCCGTCGGAATCGACCTCGAAGCGCTCGACGCCGCTGTCGAACACGGGAGCGACGCCCATCTCGCGCAGGCCGTCGTGGATGATCTCCGCGCCCTCAAGCGAGAGCGCATACCGCCACCAGCGGTTGCCCCGCATGAGGTAGTGGGCATCGACCTCCTGGGCCCCACAGATCGCCGCCAGATCGATGCCGAGCAAACCCGCACCAACGACGACGCCGGTCTCGGCCGCCTCGGCGTGGTTCGCAATCGCGCGGGCGTCCTCGAACGTCCAGAAGTGGTGGATCCCCTCGGCGTCGGTGTTTTCGACCGGCAACTGGGTCGGGGTGCCGCCGGTCGCCAGAAGTAGTTTGTCGTAGCCGATGTCCTCGCCGTCGTGGGTATGGACCGTGTGATCGTCTGGATCGATCCGGGTAACGTGGGTGTTCAGGCGCAAGTCGACGTCGCGGTCATCGTACCACCCTTCGTCGTGGATCGAGATGGGTGCCTCGGGTAGTTTGCCCTTCGAGAACTCCTTGATCAGGATCCGGTTGTATAGGGGTTCGCCCTCATCGGTGACGACGGTGATCTCCGCATCGGGGTCCTTCTCGCGGAGGGTCTCGGCGGCTGAACTCCCCGAGATCCCGTCACCGATGATTACATACCGAGTCATGTAGGAAGGGTTCGAAGCGAGGGGTAATGTGGATTGCTATTCGCAGCATTTCGCCGGGAGGTTCATTGTTCCCGGGTTCATACACCTGCCCATGAAGATCAAACAGACCGCCCGGCATTTCGCCGCGAAAAAGGCGCTCGAAACGCCCGGTGTCGGCGACGCCACGAGCTACGGGCTGGTGAAATTCCATACCCGGATCTTCCTCGACAAGGCCGACGAGGCCCGCCAAGAGGAGCGCCGCGAGCATCTCGACGGGTTTTTCGACGCGACGATGGACACCTACCTCGCCGCGCTCCAACGGGACTACGAGGAGGCCGAAGCCCGCGAGATCACCCACATCCAGGCGAATTTCGACTTCTACAACCACGGCTGGACCGAGATGATGGAAATCCCCATCGACGAGCTCGACGAGCACTACGAGCGCTATCGGCTGTTCTTCGAAGCCTTCTCGATCACCATCGACGATCCCCTTGGGGAGTTCGCCCCCGAGGGTGGGATTCCCGATGCACCCTCGACCCCCGAGAAACTCGACGAGGACCACTCCCACGAAAAAGGCGGGCTCGCTGACGACGTGTACGTCGAAGACGAGGAGGGCGAGATCCGTGCGGGCGGCCAGAACGAACCCGAAAACGCCGACGTGTCGACCGCGGCGGGCGTCGAGTTCGAGGACGACGAAACCGACGACTGAGAGGTTCGCTACCTTTTTGCCCGCTCTATGGATAGCCACGGGCATGATCACCGTGCGGGCCCCCGCGACGAGCGCGAACCTCGGCAGCGGGTTCGACGTCTTCGGCGCGGCACTCGACCGGCCCGCCGACCTCGTCCGGGTCGAACCCGCCGAGGAGACCACTATCGAGATGAGTGGAACCGGCAGCGAGTTCATCCCCGAGGATCCCGGGAAAAACACCGCCGGCGCGGTCGCACGCGCGCTCGACGCGCCCGCCCGCATTAAAATCGACAAGGGGGTGCGTCCCTCTTCGGGATTGGGTTCCTCGGCGGCAAGCGCCGCGGCGGTCGCCGTCGCGCTCGAGGAACTCTACGATCTGGGTTACACCCGCGAGGAGCTCGTCCCCGCCGCCGCCGAGGGCGAGGCGCTCGTCTCAGGGGAGGCCCACACCGACAACGTCGCGCCCGCGCTCATGGGTGGGTTTACCATCGCCACCGACGGGGGGATCACGCAGGTCGATGCCTCGATCCCGCTGGTGGTCTGTCTACCCGATCTGGTGATCTCGACGCGGGATGCCCGCCGGGTCGTCCCCGCCGCCGCGGATGTGTCCGCGATTGTCGAGTGTGTCGGTCGGGCCTCGACGCTGGTCGCCGGCATGTTCCGTGACGATCCCGCCCTCGTGGGCCGGGGCATGGCCGACGACATCGTCACGCCCGTCCGTGCGGAACTGATCGAGGGCTACGGGAGCGTCAGCGAATCCGCCCTCGATGCGGGCGCGACGGGCGTCACAGTGAGTGGAGCCGGACCCGCAGTGATCGCGGCCTGCCGGAACCGCACCCAACGGGCCGTAGCAAGTGCGATGGTCGAGGGGTTCGCCGATCACGGGATCGAGGCCCGCGCCTATCGGACGCGGATCGGTGCGGGCGCGGAGATCGTCCGAGGCGGCTGATACCCAACCGACCGAAACGATTATTCCACGTGGGATGGACTCACAAGTATGACTGAGGCCGTCCTGATGAAACGGGAACTCGACCCCGGGAAGGTCGGGCGCTTGCGCGCGTGGTTCGAGGAGTTGGACGACCGCGACGACGAGGTGATCGAGACGCTCGAAGACGAGGGGGCCCACACCGAATCCGCGTTTCTGCAAACCGGCGGCGACGGTGTGCACCTGTTTTACTACATGGAAGTCGAGGACAGGGAGGCGATGTGGAAGGCCTTCGAAGCGTCCGATCACCCGATAGACGAAGAACACGAGGAGGTGATGGGCGAGGTCCTCGCCGACGGGAGCGACACCGAGGAGTTCGAGCTATTGTATCACGTCACGAATCCTGAGCGATAATATAGCCACGACGCGTAGCCAACGCTATGGCATCGGTATCGGAGTGGCTCGCTGACGCCCGAACGGAACGAGAGCGGCGGAACGAGCCGCTTCCGACAACGACGCTACTGATACGACATATCATGCGGGGATGGCGACCGAGAAGGCGATAACCGCCGCACTCGTTGGGGAAGGGAAGCAACCGGATTCATCGGGTCACAACCTAACCAGGGAGTGGAACCGACTGGAACAGTCACCACCCTTCGAGTTACATATCGCGCTTCTCGATGGCACCTTTACGCAGGTTCGCTATCCCGATACCCCACAAGAATTGCCCGAGGATATAGAGAGCCTTCTATCGACTACGAGCGCCCTCATCTCGTGGGTAGAGGACGAACATGGCGAAGACGAATGACGCCGTAATCCGAACTACGACCGATACGCTCCGCGACATGACTCGGTCGCTCGGCGTAGAGGTCTCCCTAGCGATGGTCTTCGGAAGTCGCGCGAGGGGTGATTTCACTGCCGACAGCGATGTCCTCCTTGTCTCCCCGGATTTTGAGGGAACGCCATTTGCAAAACGATCACAGGAGTTGTATCTCCAGTGGCCATACGAATCCCTCCCTCCACCGGAGTTTCTGTGTTTCACCTCCGATGAGTTCGAAGACCGAAAAGCGAACCCCTCGCCAACGATTATCAACATGATCCTGGAAGAGGGGATCGTGATCATCGAAAGTGACGATGCACCGATTCCGTAGCTATAGCCGTCAAACCCCGCGTTCCTGCATGCGCTCGTCTTCGGGCAGGTCGACGTTGGCATCGCCCTTCATGCCTTTCCCGATGTCGGCGGCGATCTCGGCGAGCGTCTCGGGGTCATCCCAGTTGGTCGTCGCGTTGACGATGGCATCGGCCATCGACTCGGGGTCCTCGGCACCGAAGATGCCCGAGCCGACGAAGATCCCGTCACAGCCGTGGTGCATCATCAGGGCGGCGTCAGCGGGCGTGGCGATCCCGCCGGCGGCGAAATTGACGACAGGCAAGCGGCCTTCCTCGGCGGTCTCATGAACCAGCGGCGCGGGCGCTTCGATCTCGCGGGCGAAGGCTTCTCGCTCTTGGTGGGTCATCCCCTCGATCTTCCGGATCGCGCCCTTGATCTGGCGCTGGTGGTGGACGGCCTGATTCACGTCGCCGGTGCCCGCCTCACCCTTGGTGCGGATCATCGCCGCGCCCTCGTCGACCCGCCGGAGGGCCTCGCCGAGGTCGCGCGCACCACAGACGAAGGGCGCGGTAAACTCGCGTTTGTCGATGTGGTAGGCGTCGTCGGCGGGGGTGAGGACCTCGCTTTCGTCGACCATGTCGACGCCGACGGCTTCGAGGATCTGGGCTTCCTTGGTGTGGCCGATCCGGGATTTGCCCATCACGGGGATCGAGACGGCGTCGATGATCTCCGTGACATCGACTGGGTCGGCCATCCGGGCGACGCCGCCGCGTTTGCGGATGTCGGCGGGGACGGCTTCGAGCGCCATCACCGCGACCGCGCCCGCCTCCTCGGCGATCCGGGCCTGCTCGGCGTTGATAACATCCATGATCACGCCGCCTTTCTGCATCCGGGCGAATCCCCGCTTGACGAGATCCGTGCCGCGCTTGAGCTCCTCGATATCGGTTTCTGCCATTGTCTAGCGATGGGACGGCGGCGAGTAATACGTGTCGGTCGACCCAGCGGTTTCCGGTTTACTCGCCGTGGCGAAATCCGTGATAGCTGTAGAAATATGGTGATTACCCGCTTGAAGCGGCCTCAGTTGAGGACGTATCGATACCGAACAACGCGTTGCACCCGCAGAATTTGGTCCAAGCGTTTTGCAACAACCCAATCCCTGCGATGCCCGCAATGGCAGCTTTTGCACGTTGACCATCGAGGTACGCTGCAGCGGCTACAACAACCAGCCAGATGCCCAGCACACCTCGAATGATGCGGTCAATACCTCCCACGTTCTCCGGGTAGTTCATATGAGGATTCCATGAGGATGTAAAGTATATAGGTTAGGGTCCGATGAGATGAGTGAGATAGCTGTGGACCAGTTAGTGATGATCGGTGCACCTTCCGTATACTATCTCATTCGAGTGCGACGGCAAGTGCATCCATCGTTTGCTCGACGCGCTCGCGGTCGGCGTTGTAGCCCATGTGACCGATCCGGAGGACGTCGTCGGCGGATTCCCCGAGGCCGGTTGCGAGGACGATCCCGTGTTCGTCGGCGATTCGGTGCTGGATCTCGCTTGCCTGCCCCTCGACCTCGAAGGCGGTGACGGTCGGCGAACTCCGCTCCTCGGGCGGAACCACCTCCAATCCGAGTTCGCGGCCCCGCTCCCGACAGTGGGCAGCGACCGCCTCGTGGCGATCGAAGACTGCATCGAGGCCCTCGTCCAGAAGCCGGTCGAGCGACGCATCCAGCGCGTACAGGTTCGAGGCCGAGTGGGTGTAGGGAAACGCGGCGGGCAGGTCCCCGAAGTCGAAATCGCGCCACGGGTCGAGGCTTGCATAGAAGGAATCCTGCTCGGTCGCTCCGATTTTCGCCCATGCGGCCTCGCTCACCGAGAGGGTAGCGAGTCCGGGCGGCGCGCTGAAACACTTCTGGGAGGCCCCGAGACAGATGTCGATTCCCTCGGGGAGGGGTGCACCTCCGAGCGAGGAGACCGCATCGACCACGGAGATCACGCCCTCGTCGTCGAGAACCGACAGGACAGGATCGAGGTCGTTGAGCAGGCCCGCCGGCGTCTCGCAGTGGACCATCGTCGCCACCGCCGGATCGTGTTCCTCGACCGCGTCGGCGACCGCCCCGGGATCGAACCCCTCGGGGGTACCTTCGTGGACGACGGCCTTGCCGCCATGCGTTTCGACGAGGTCTCCGAATCCAGCGCCGAAGAGGCCGTTCGAGAGACACAGGACCGTCTCGCCGGGCTCGATCAGCGAGGCGACGCTCGCCTCCAGCCCGAGCATTCCCTCGCCCGCGAGGACCACCGGATCGTCGTCAGTGTGGTAGACCGACGCGAGTTTGTCGAGCAGATCACGGTAGAAGTCGGTGAATTCGGGTTCGATGTCGGGGTTGTGGATCGGGCGGGCCATCGCCTCCTGGACCGCCGGCGGGAGCGCGGTCGGACCGGGCGTCATGATGAGCCGATCCCGGGGTTCGGGCATACCCGGCGTTGGGGACGCCGGACTAAAGCGGTGGGGATCGGGGTCGGAACCGGCAGGCCTTTGGTTCGCTCGGCCGCCCGGTGAGGTAATGGCCGTTTCGCAGGAGTCGCTGCCCCGCTGGCTCGCGCCACTACCCCGCTGGCTCGAAGATTTCGCCCTGCGGCATGCGTGGCTCATCGTTGTGATCAACCTCGTCGGGACGGCGTTTGGCTTCTGGTACTATCGGTTTCAGTTCGCGGGCACGCCCCTCGTGATGTGGCCATGGGTGCCCGACAGCCCGCTTGCGACGCTGTTCATGGCCGCGAGCCTCGCGCTCTGGAAACTCGACCGATCCAGTGAGATCGTGAACGCGCTCGCCTTCTTCGGCAACATCAAACTCGGGGGCTGGACGGCGTTCGTGCTCGTGGTCTTCAATGACGCTTTTCTCGCGGGGACTGCACTACCGATGTACGCTTTTCTGCTCACGAGCCATCTCGCAATGGTCGTCCAGGCATTCGTCATCCACCGCTACAGCCGGTTTTCGATCCCCGCCATCGGGGTGACGCTCGCGTGGTACACGTTCGACCTCGCGGTGGATTACTTCGTCCCGATCCTCGGCGAACCCCATCACACGATCCTTCCGTTCGCGGAGCCGGCGGCCGTCGAACTGGCGGGTAACACGACGGCGTTTCGGGTCGCCGCCCTCGGAGCGGTTGTCCTGACCGTCTGGATCATCTTTCTCGCAGTTGCGACGCGAGCGAGGAAGGCACGGGCCGCCCCCGCTTCGGCGACCGGGTAGCCGATCCCGTCCCTTGTCTGACCGGTTACCCGAGGAGTCCCCGGAACGGACGCGCGGTGCGTCGAAGGACGTTCCGAGCGAGTGCAATGGGGCCGACTTCCGAATTATCAAGTACGTATTGATGACTGCGTTGATAGACGATGTCGGAGCGTTCCATCAGATCGAGGGAGTCACGGGTCCGGGATTCGGTGAGGTCACAGGCCGCCGCGAGTTCGGACGCCGTGCGGGGACCGTCTTTCAGTTCCTCGACGAGGAGGTTGCCTTGGCTCGTCAACAGCATCATCTCGCTCGGTGAGAACTCCTCGTCGTCCAATTCCGGACGGGTGTGGGTACCGTGACGGAAATCGTACACCGCATCGAGAAGGATCCAGACACCCACGAAAGTCGTCAGGACGGGGAACCACGCCGCGCCCTCGCCCCCGGTAGCGGTGTCGTAGCCCATGACGGCGCTCCCGACGAGGATGACTCCGCCCATGCCAGCTTTGACATATCGCGTGTCAACACTCGGGGTTTCGAGCAAGAGGTAAAACGTCTGACTGAAGCCGACCGCGACGACGAGACCGACGAGCATCTCCCGCGATACGTCAAAAACGAACGCGAACACCCCCAACGCCGCCACGAGGACGAGCGTTCGGCGGGAGTACTCCTCGCGGGCCGTCCTGAGGATATCGGTGAACATACGGAATATCATATGTGTTGGAATATAAAAATATCGGCGCAAAGCGGGTTTCGGGAGTCAACTTGCCGCGGGGCAGGTATTGTCGGATTCGCCCATCGATAGGTGCCCGCGACAAGACGGCAACCGTTTTGGCCGCGCGGCGTGAATATCTCCGTGTCATGGAGACGTTCATGACACTTCCATTCACCTATGACACTCAACAACACAGCAAAATACCTGATTCACGCGGACATCACCGCCGACGGGGTGGTCGAACGCAGTGATGTCGTCGGCGCGATCTTCGGACAGACCGAGGGACTGCTCGGTGATGACCTGGAGATCCACGACCTCCAGCAGTCCTCGAAAGTCGGCCGGATCGACGTCGAAGTCACGAGCCAGGGCGGTCAATCGGTCGGCGAGGTCACCGTCGCCACCAGCATGGACAAGGTCGAAACCGCCGTGCTGGCCGCCGCCCTCGAAACCATCGACCGGGTGGGCCCCTGCGTGGCGACCTTCGAGATCACCCACATCGAGGACGTTCGCGCGGCCGCCCGACGCCAAGTCGTCAACCGAGCGCGCGACTTGCTCTCGACGGCCTTCGACGAGTCGGTGATGTCGAGCGACGAGCTACTCGAAGCCGTCCGCGAGAGCGTCCGCGTCGAGGACATTGCCGAGTTCGAGGGCTATCCGGCGGGCCCCCGCGTCGCAGAGGGCAACGCGATCATCGTCGTCGAGGGCCGGGCTGACGTGCTCCAACTCCTG
>CAYOFZ010000027.1:12275-16686 GCA_964403315.1 uncultured Halobacteriales archaeon
ACAACGCCGTCGCCGTCGAAGGAACGGACGTCCCCGATCCGGTCGCCGAACTCACCCACGAACGGACCGCGACCGCCTTCCTCGACGGCGACCGGGGCGGCGAACTGATCATGAAGGAACTCGAACAGGTGGGTGAGATCGACGCGGTCGCCTTCGCGCCGGCAGGTCAGTCCGTCGAGGAGCTGACCCGCGAGGAGATCTTCGCTGCCCTGCGCGAGAAAGTGCCCTACGCCTCCGTCGCGGACGCGAACGCCCCCGGGGAGTTCGTCGCCGCAACCGACGGCAGCGCCCGTCCCGCGCCGGACACCGACCCCGCGACCGAGGCACCGTCCGAGCCGTCGGTGGAACCGTCGGAACCGGCGGAACCCGAATCATCGATATCGACCACATCATCGGAGCCAACCGAGACGACGGAACCGACCGAACCTGCGGAACCGGAGACGCTTCACGATCACGTCGAGGCGGTCATCGCCGAGGAGACCGACGAAGCGCGGCTGCTCGATGACGAGCTCCGAGAATTGGCGAGCGCGCCCGCCTCTGAGGCGTTCGAGGCGGTCGAGAACGCCGACGAACCGCCGCACACGGTCATCATCGACGGCGCGGCGGGCCAGCGCCTGCTCGATATCGCGGCCCAGCGCGGGGTCAGGGGGATCGTCGCGCGCGAGCGCGGGGAGTTCACGAAACGGCCGACGAGCGTGCGGCTCCGGACCGCCGAGGAACTCCTCGGTTAGCCGAGGCCACCGATCCCGGCTGCGAGCCCGACGGCCACGACCGCGCCGACCAGCGTCGCCAGGACGTTCACGCCCTGGTTGTCGATCCATCGGTTCTCGACGGTCGCGCCGAGGAGGCTGTCGGCGGTCATGCCGGCGACGCCCGCGACGACGGCGATGGCCGTACCGGCGGGATCGACGGCACCGAACAGGGCTCCGGCGGGGGCGGCGACGATGGCCGCGCCCGCGATCCCGGCGAGTTCGCCCTGCCAGGTGACGCCGCCGTCGGTGCCGGGAGCGACGGGTTCGCCGGTGGTTATCAGCCGAGGAGTGTCGTAGACGCCGCCGATCTCGCTCGACAGGGTGTCGCTCATCGCGGTGGTGATTGCACCGATGAACGCGAATAGGAATAGCGTCGGGGAGAGCGCGATGAATTCGGGGGTCGCGGCGTACCCGATCACCGCGAGCAGGGCGACCGCGGAGTTACCGAGAACATTGCCGCTCCCGCGGGCCCCCTCGTTGTCCTCGGCGACGCCGCGCTCGCGTTTTTGGTCGTAGCGAAACTTCGAGGAGAGCCCGCCGATGGCGAAAAACGCGATCAACAGCGCGAACCACGCGTACCCCCCGAGGACGATGGTGACGAGCGCGAGCAACATCCCCGTGACCATCCCCGGGATCGAGGCCGTCCCCGCCACATACGAGAGATAGCCCAACGCGACCGTCACCGCGAGCGCGACGACGAACTCGCCGGGCGAGATCGCAACCCCGAGTTCCGCGAACAGCCAGAGCACCAGCCCGGCGGTGAGCATCACCAGCGGGTCGTCGCGTCGATAGAGTACCGCCCGGAGCAGAGCGGCGATCAGCGCCCCGCAGGCCGCGAGGTAGGCGGCGCTTGCCGGCGCGAACCCGTTCGCAAACGGCGTGACGAGCAGTTGCGCGCCCAGCCCGGCGAGAAACGCCCCACCCGCGAACCCGGCGGTCGTCGCCGGATCGTCGGTCGTACGGGTCCGGACGGCCTGTTCGGCGAGGTTGCCGTAGGCGAGCAGACAGACCGCAGCCGCGAACAGTTCGACGGGCAACTCGAAGACGACCAACAACCCGAGCCCGGTCGCCGCGAGCGAGAACCCGGCGAGCCCGTAGAGGGTGCGATCCTCGCGGTCGCCGGGGCGGGCGAACAACTCGAACAGCGGGCCGTCGCTGACGACGACCGCGGCGAGGGCACCGACGACCGCAAAGGGGACAAACGCCGCCGGCCCGAGCAGGGGGGAAGCAAGCGAGAGGCTGCCTACCAGCGCGAATGCCGCCGCACGACGGACTCGCCCGGTCACTACCGATCCAGTTTCGGGGACGCACACTTAACCCTCTCGAAGCCCCGCCGTCAGTATTACGACCTCCGCCGGAGTAAGGGGGATGTGGGTCTGTACGACCGGTATCTCGCCGCCCGAGTGCGCCGCCACGACGGCCGCCCGCCCGACCATGTCGCCATCATAATCACTGAACGCGACCTGCTCGAACGCGGGGCCTACGACACCCTCGAAGCCGGCCTCGAATGGGCCTTCGAGTACGGGGCCGACCGCGTCACCGTCTACGTGAGCGTGCTCGATCCGACCGCCGCACCAACCCTGATGGACGAACTCGGGGAGATCGACGCTCCCCGGCCGGTTGCGGTGCGGGGTCCCGAGGACACCAGCCAGGCCGACGCCCCGATCCGGATCAGCATCGGTCTGGGCGGCAAACGCGAGTTCGCCCGCGCCGTGCGGGCGCTTGCGGGCGAGGTCGAGCGCGGCGAGCGCGATCCCGGGGAGATCGCGGAAGAGGACATCGAGGGGCGACTGGTCTTCCCCGACGAGCCCGATCTGGTGATCAAAACCGGGGCCGAACGGCTCTCGGATTTCATGATCTGGCAGTCGGTGTACGCGGAACTACATTTCACCGACGTGAACTGGCGGGATTTCCGCGAGCGGGACTACCTGCGTGCGGTGCTGGATTTCCAGCGCCGCCAGCGGCGGTTCGGACGCTGAGCATCGCGGCATCCGAATTTTGAACGGCGAGCGCAGCGAGCCGTTCGGCGGTTCGCCCGGTAGTGCGGTAGTTACTGAACTCCCGCTACATAGTAGTTCGAAAGAGCAACGCCGATTCCGATTCCAATTCCCGTGACCACTACCCTTCGAACGGGTGCTCCGAACAGTACTCCGACGAGAATTGCGACTATACACGATATAACAAACCCAGTTATCGCACTCCGAAACCGGCGTTTCCGTGTAGTATCGTCCATGGATATCGATTTATGTGATGAATAATGGGTTTTCTGATCGGGTTTTTCGAGCGATTGCACGGACCGCCGGAACCGGTTTCACGGTCACGCGCCTAGGGACGGTAATGGGACGATCCGGATTCGGCCCTCGCCTCCTGATGGCGGTCGTCGGGCTGGCCGTTCTTGCCGGCTACGCCGGTGCTGCGTACCTCGGATATCTTGCCGTGCAGGCGCTCTGGACGATCCGGCCCGACCCGGCGGTGTTGATCGCCGTCCTCGCCTGTGCGACCGCCGTTTGGGGATACTTGAGCTATCGTTCCGGAACGGCACGGCTCCTCTCAGCGTTCCCGACCACTTGGCTTCCCCGGGATCGTGCCCCGTCCCTCCACCGCCGGCTCGACCGGCTCGTCGAGCGCATGGATCTCGACCGCCCGGAGCTGTACGTCGCGCGAATGGGGGTTCCGAACGCGCTGGCGGTCGGCGGTCCCGGTCGGGGTGCGCTCGTGCTCGACCGGTCGCTGTTTCGATTGCTGAACGCCGACGAACTCGACGGGATCATGGCCCACGAACTTGCCCATCTGGAGAGCCACGACAGCCTCGTGCGGACGCTCGCCTACAGCGCCGGTCGGACCGTCGTCGCCCTCGTCACCCTCGCGGTGCTCCCCGCCGTCCTGTTGTTGACGGGGATCGCCCGCGGCTGGATGTGGATCCGGGGGCGACCCTTCTCGCGGGGTCGCCTCGATACGGTTCGTGAGGGGATCGGTCGGGTGCTCATCGTCGTGTTCGTTGGGTTCGCGCTGCTCGTGCGGGCCCATTCCCGGCATCGGGAGTTCGCCGCCGACGACCGCGCGGTCGCGGTGACGGGCGATCCCATCGCTCTCGCACGGGCACTGCGACGGATCGACCGCGCCTCGAAACCGAGGTGGGGCTTATTCGCACCACTATACCGCGAAGATGATGAAGACGAGGACGGGGACAACCCCCTCGCGCACTGGCTCTCGACGCACCCGCCGACGGACGAGCGCATTGAGCGGCTGATCGAGAACACCGAAACCCGTGAGCGCCGGGTGAAGCCGGGGTGGACGCGGATCCCCGTCGAGTAGGCGGTCGGCGAGTCGAGCACCCGGCGATCACTCGGTGGTTTCGGGTTCCTGTCGGGCGAGTTCGGCCGAGACTTCCTCCGCGCCGCCGCTCGACAGTTGCTCGCGCAGACGGCCCGCGACCGCCCGCGCCTCCGCGAGTTCGACGCGTGCGACCGCCCGCACCAGCGTCACGGCCCGCTCGGCCCGGGTGCGTTGCCAGGAGCGTTCCCGGGATTCGTAGGTGCGCACCGCCCGCAGGAAGTCCGTCTTCGAGAACTCCGGCCAGTAGGGCGCACAGAAAAACACGGCAGCCTCGTTGCCGTTGGCGTGCCACGGCAGGAAATTCGAGGTGCGCTCGTCGCCGC
>CAYOFZ010000028.1:0-16538 GCA_964403315.1 uncultured Halobacteriales archaeon
CAAAGCGATTTCGTGACGATATAAAAAGGCGAACGGATAGCGCGGAACCTCCGGTTCCGCGGATCATGCGAACAGGCCTTCGGCCCGTGAGCAGAGGCCGCCAGTCCCCGAGTGAAGATTTTTGTGGACATGCAAAGGGCGAGGCACGCACGTCCCAAGAAACGCGGTGCGTTTCTTGTGGGTCCGAAAATCGTGAAGCGATTTTCGACCGCCAGTCCGCGCCAAGAGCGTTCGCGTAGGGATAGAGCTTAACAGTCCTCCCCGTCTACCGCATATATGGCTGATCAACCCGACGAACACCGCTTTTCCGAGGGACAGGGCTTCGACGAGGCCTACGAGGAGTTCGACCTCGACCCGCCACAACTCCAGGTCGATCCCGACGAGGTCGATCCGGTCGATTCCCGCGTGCTCGGTGACTTGCTCGACGGGCGCGACGTCGCAAGCGAGGACATCGACATCGAGGCGCTGATCGACGTGGGCCTCTCGTATATGGAAATCAACCGCCACGAGCAAGCCACGGAAACCTTCGAGCGGGCGGCCCGCTTCGCCGAGGAGGGGTCGCTCGACGCCCAGGAAGCCTGGACGAACAAGGGCGTCGCCCACGCCGAACTCACCGAGTACGACGAGGCCATCGGTGCCTACCGCGAAGCGTTACGGATCGACGACGAATCCGAACACGCCGCGGTCGCGGAAACCAACCTCGCATACGCGCTCTGGGAGGCCGGCGAGACCGAACAGGCCTTGGAACACGCTGAGCGCGCCGTCGAGATCGACCGACGGTTCCCCCAGGCGTGGTACAACCGCGGATTCTTCCTGCTCGAACGGGGACTGGCCGAGGACGCGGTGAACTCCTTCGACAACGCGATCAGGCTTGGTACGCGAAGCGCGGAGATCCTCGAAGCGAAGGCTCGCGCCCACGAGGAACTCGGCGAGGACGACCTCGCGGAGGATCTGGCCGACGAGGCCGAGGAGCTCCGCGCCGAGGCCGAAGAAGAACTGGTAGAACAGGAGCGATGATCATCGCCGAACGCGAGACGCCGAAAGGGCTGCTGGTTTCGGTCTGTGACCGGGAACTGCTCGGCGAAACCGTCGAGAACGGCGAGGTTTCACTGACCGTGACCGAGGAGTTCTACGGCGGCGACGAAGCGAGCGAGCGCGACGTTGCCGATAGCCTCGCCCGCGCGAGCGTCGCCAACCTCATCGGCGAGCGTGCGGTCTCGCTAGCTATCGAACACGGCCACGTCGAGGAGACGAACGTCCTCGACATCGACGGCACACCCCACGCCCAGTTCCTGCGGATGTAACGGTTCATGGTTACGACCTCGTGCCGGTATCGAAGGAGTGTTCCCTTTTCGGGTTCTGTATTCCGACAATGGGTATTCAGCAATCCGCACCGCTCGATGTCGAACGGGTTCGGGAGGACTTCCCGATCCTCGAACGCGAGTTCGACGGCAATCAGGTCGTCTACCTCGACAACGCCGCGACCACCCAAACACCGGATCGAGTGGTTGAGGCCATCGCTGACTATTACCGCACGACCAATGCGAACGTCCATCGGGGGATCCATCATCTGAGCCAGGAGGCTTCGATTGCCTACGAGGAGGCCCACGACCGCCTCGCCGAGTTCGTCGGCGCGTCGGGCGAGCGCGAAGAGATGGTGTTTACGAAAAACACCACCGAGGCTGAAAACCTCGTCGCCTACGCCTGGGGGCTGAACGAGTTGGAGGAGGGCGACGAGGTCGTGCTCACCGAGATGGAACACCACGCCTCGCTGGTCACTTGGCAACAGATCGCCGCGAAAACCGGTGCCGACGTGCGATACATCCGGATCACCGACGAGGGCGAATTCGACATGGATCACGCCCGCGAGATCATCGGCGAGGACACCGAGATGGTGAGCGTCGTCCACGTCTCGAACGCGCTCGGGTCGATCAACCCCGTCTCCGAGCTCGCGGATCTCGCCCACGAACACGACTCGCTGATCTTCGTCGATGGCGCACAGGCAGTGCCCAACCGCCCCGTCGATGTCGAGGACATCGATGCCGACTTCTATGCCTTTTCGGGTCACAAGATGGCCGGCCCCACCGGAATCGGTTGTCTCTACGGCAAGAAAGCGATTTTAGAGGGGATGGAACCGTTCCTGTACGGCGGCGAGATGATCCGCAAGGTCACCTACGAGGATTCGACCTGGAACGACCTGCCCTGGAAGTTCGAGGCCGGCACGCCGGTGATCGCGCAGGGAGTCGCGCTGGCGGAGGCCGCCGACTACCTCGACGAGATCGGGCTGGATCGCATCCAGGCCCACGAAGAATGGATTACCGAGTACGCGCTGGATCGGTTGGGCGAGTTCGACGACATCGAGATTTACGGTCCCGACGATCCCGAGGATCGTGGCGGGCTGGTCGGGTTCAACCTCGATGGGGTCCACGCCCACGATCTGGCCTCGATCATGAACGACCATGCCGTCGCCATTCGCGCGGGCGATCACTGTACGCAACCGCTGCACAACAAACTCGGCACGGCCGCCTCCGCGCGGGCTTCCTTCTATCTCTACAACACCCGCGAGGAAGTGGATCGCCTCGTTGAGGCGGTCGACGACGCTCGCCAGCTGTTTGCCTGATTTCGCCCTCGATCCCTTGTATAGAAACGTTATTCGATGAGAGGATCGGACACATCCATCGAATCACCGCGATCAGGATCGAAATCAATTGTAGTCGAACGCGGGATGTTGCAGTCGGTCCGAGAGACGGGAAGCGACGAGCGAAGAAGGAACTGTCGTCCCGTTAGGCCGCTCGACCGGTTATGTTCCCGATGGGTGGTTCGCAGCCGTCAGTCCATCGGTCGTGAAACCATCGTATCCGGTCGAGTCAGTCGTGTTTGTGACCCTTCTTCTCGTCGTCTTTGTCGTGGTGACCGCCGTTGTCCGTCTCGCAGTCGTCTTTCTCGTCGTGGTTGGCCTTGTTCTTCCCGTCGTCTCTTCCATCACGATCTTTGTGATCGTCGTCCCCGTCCTTTTCTTTCTCATCGTCACCGTCCCGTTTTTTCTCCGTATCGTCCTCGCCTTTGTCCTCTCCCTTCCGGCGTTTCTTCTCGTCGTATTTGCGGCGTCGCTTTTTACCGTACTGATAGCCGGGGTGATAGCCCCTGCCGTGGTCTTCGGTCCTGTCCTCGTGGTTGTATCCGTGATAGAACCCACGGCAGTACGCATCGCGGCTGTAATCTCTCTTCTGGCGTTCGTGTTCGCGGCATCGCTCTTTGCCGGCCCGGTAGCCACGAGAGTAGTCTTTACCGTGTGTTTTCCTCTCGTCCTGGCCGTAGTAGCCGTGGATGAACCCGCGACAGTACGCGTCGTGGTCCCTCTCGTCATCATCGCTGTGAGCCGCGCCGACGCCTGAGAATCCGATCAGGCCGGTCGTCGCTATCCCGGTCGCTTTCAGGAACGTTCGGCGGTGCTGGTTCGTGCTTGTGTGGTCTTCTCGTGACATGGGATGCTCCTCCTGTGGAGCGACTGAACCGAATGCGGATATGTTAATAATTCTACCGGATGTTCATGGGTATATCATCTCCAAAAAATAGTGTATATCACTATTGATGATATGATAGTATAACAATAATAACTCGGAGCATTCATGTTCTAATCGATATACCGGCTGGCGTTCTCATTATATTAGTAACTTATCACTATCGCGGGAGTTCGACGATACCGGCAGAACCCCTAACAACGAGGAGTTACGACGTTTCGGGCGGGCTTGAACGGTAGCTCTCGTGTCATGGGATGTACCCACCGTTTCAAGCCCCTGTGTGCGGATGGCGTTTTACGGTGACGTGGTTTCGATGGTCAGCCGACCAGAAACACCACCATAATTGCCCCGATCAAGGCCAGGACGCTCGCGGCGACCAGCCCGAGACCGATCCCCGGTCGGCCCGCGAAAATCACGCTGGTACCGACCGTCAACAGGAGCATCGAGAGACCACCGAGAACGAGCAAGAGCCGCCGGGTGCGGGCCGCCCGGGTAACGGCATCGGAATCGGGGGTATCCATATTCGAAAGGAAGGACGGGCAGTAGTTGTCGATATCGGTTCCGCGACCGACCGAGACGAAAGGCTCAGGATCGGGGGGTCGCATTTCCACCCCATGACGACGAATCGAACGACGCGGCGGAAGCTGCTCGCCGGACTGTCCGGAATGTCGCTCGGGGGACTCGCCGGCTGCACCGGTTTCGGTTCCGATTCCGGGTCCGGTACCAATGAATCCTCGTCGGACAATACCAATACCGATCAGTCACCGCCCGATGAGAATGCCACGGAAACCGAACCCACAGACCTCGCTTCATGGCCCGCCTTTCGATACGGCGCGGCGAATACGGGCGTTCAACCCGAATCGAGCGGGCCCGAAGGGTCCGGTATCTCGTGGACGTTCGAAACCGGTGGTTCGATCCATGCGTCGCCTACCGTCTATGATGGAGTCGTCTACGTCGGCAGCTACGACAACACCCTCTATGCGATCGACGCCGGGTCGGGCGAGCGACGCTGGACGTTCGACGCCGGCAGCGACGTCTTCTCTTCGGCGACGATCACGGGCGGATACTGCTACGTCGGCGGGTTCGACGACGCGGTGTACGCGCTCGATGCCGAAACCGGCAAACAGGCCGAACGGTTCGAAACCGGCGGCCCCGTCGAATCCTCGCCGACGGTCGTCGACAGGTCGGTGTACGTCGGGTGTGACGACGGCACCGTCTACGCGCTGGGCGAAAACGAGTGGACGGCGGCGACCGGCGCGCCGGTGGTCGCTACGCCCGCAGTCGTCGACGGAACCGTCTACGTCGGCAGTTTCGACGGGACCTTCTACGCGCTCGATGCCGAGACGGGCACGGAGGTGTGGTCGGTCGACGGCAGCGACCGATTCCAGGCGTCGGCGGCAGTCAACAACGAAACGGTGTATGTCGGTAATCGCAGCGGGACGTTCTACGCGCTGAACGCCGCCGACGGCAGCGAACGCTGGCGGTTCACCGCCGGCGATTGGACTGGTTCGGCTCCCGCAATCACCGACGGTACCGTTTATGTCGGCAACCGCAACGGCAACGTCTACGCGCTGAACGGGGCCACCGGCGCACGGCAGTGGCGGTTTCGGACCGGCGGCGAGGTGTGGTCATCGCCGACCGTTGCCGGTAATCGGGTGTACGTCGCAAACCGTGCGGGCAACCTCTATGCCCTGGGCATCGCGCAGGGAACCAACCAGTGGAGCGCCGGCATCGGTGAGGTCGTCTTTTCGTCGCCGGCGGTGGTCGGTGATTCCCTGTACGTCGGCAGTACCGACGGCAGCGTCTATGCGCTATGAGCCTGCGGAACCCTTTTGCCGGGCACTCCCCTACCGAAACACAGTATGAGCATGGGATCGGACATGTACCGCGAGCAGATCCTCGATCACTACAAGAACCCCCGCAACTACGGTGAGTTCGAGGATCCCACCTTCTCGCATGTCGGTGAAAACCCGATGTGTGGCGACGAAATCAGGATCGATGTCGTGCTCGACGACGAGGACGAAACCATCGAAGGCGTCGCCTTTTCGGGCGACGGCTGTGCGATAAGCCAGGCCAGCGCGAGCATGCTCTCACAGGAACTCCACGGAATGAGCCTCGATGATCTCGAAGAGCTGGACCGTGAGGACGTCACCGACATGCTCGGAGTCGACATCAGCCCGATGCGGGTCAAATGCGCGGTGCTGGCCGAGAAGGTCGCCCAGGACGGCGCGGAGATCTACCGGGGCGAGACGGAGATCGAGAAGACGACGACCGAGGAATGACGAACGACTGATCCCGACCGCGGCTCAGTGAAACGACCGTTCGCCGACGGCATCGACGACAGTCGCATAGATCGGCAAGGTCGGCAGTACCGTTTCGATGGGGCCTCGGTTGAACGAACGAAACAGTTCCTGAAGCTCCTCGATAGCCCCGTCGTCGAATCCCCGAGATCGGAGCGATACGGGGTTCAACTGTGGAGCGTACGCCACCGCATCGGCGAACCCCTCGACCGCGTTCCCCGCCGCTTTGCAGGCATCGTCGAAGGGGTCCGACGCCATCACCGGTTCGAGGTCGGCCCACATCGGTTCGAGCACCGACGGCCACTGGGCGAGACACCGATAGATGCTCGGCAATCCGTCGTCGAGGCCGTGAACGTCCCGAATCGCTTCGATGGTATCGTCGAGCGTATCCGGTACCGCCCCGGCGTCGATCATCGTCGGCGAACGTCCCCGGTCACGGTCGAGCCACTCCGGAAACAGTTCGGTCGCCCCGCGACCGCCTTCGAACTCCGCCCCGACGGGCTGATCGTGAAGCGAACGGTCGGCGAGTTCGAACAGCGCCGCGAGCCGGGGCGCGACGACATCGAAGGTCGCCAGTTGTCCCCGGAGTTCGCGGTAGTCGGCGGGCGAAACGTCGAGGTCGGCGCGGCGATACGCGGGCAACTCGGCGGTGTCTTCTATCGCTGATAACACCGTATCGCGGTACGTAACCGAGAACCGGGCGAAGTCACGGGTCCGAAAGACGGGTTGTAGCTGGCCCCATGCGTAGCGAAGGAAATCGGGGTAGTTGGCCATCGTCGTCCGGAAGATCCAGTTGATAATCGGCGCACGAAACGTGTGCTCGATATCGTCGTACAAGCCCCGCTTCCATCCCGTCGCCTCTTGTTCGTACAGTTGCTTGCTTGTGTCCATACGGGACACCGTCTACGACAGTTCTTAGTTCTTCATTTCCAGGGGTTCTCGACGAGTTGGGCCTGGACGTCGGCTCCAACCCGAATCCGACAAGCCGAACGCGGCTCCGCGATGCACAACAACACGTAGCCACTGTCGAGATGGCGCTCTTTGAGCGCCCGCGCCTCCCGGCGATGGCGGATCTCCCCGTCGATCACTCGTCCGGTGCAGGTCGCACACGCACCGGTCAGACAGCCGAAAGGCAACGCGATTCCCGCCTGTTCGGCCACTTCGAGCACCGTCTCCGATCCGCTCACTTCGATGCTCGTCCGGCGACCGTCGGTCCGTTCGAGAACGACCTCGTGAGTCACTGCCAGACGTCGCTCGTGCAGTCGCCGTCGGGCCAGCGGATCTCATGGGCGCGGGCCGGACCCTCGGGGAGGTCGCCGAAATCGACGAGGAAGTCCTCGTCGAGGGCCATCGTCCCCGTCCGAGGATCGACATCGGCCTTGAGCATGACCGAACCCTTCTCACGCTCTTCGGGGAAGAACTGGTTGTCCCAGCTCGAAAACAGCGAGGTCGTCCAGTAGAGGCGCTCGCCGTCGAGCGAGAGCTGGAGCATCTGTGGGCCGCCGGCGAGTTCGCGGTTTCCCACCGGAGCGGGGTCGCCGAAGTACCCGCCGGCCCGGATCCGGTCGGCGAGCCGCGGGTTCGCCGGATCGCTGATGTCGTACATCCGCACGTCGCCGTGGAGCCAGTTCGAGAAGAAGAGATAGCGGTCATCCATCGAGATCAACAGATCGGTCACGAGGCCGGGGACGGGCATGTCCCAGCCGTCGTGTTCGCGGGCCTCGACGTCGATGACTTTCTCGGCACGCCAATCGCCGCCCTCGTCGTGGAAGTGAAACACGTTCGAGGACAGCGCCGCACCGACGTAGCCGTGCGCGGATTCGGGCGTGTGCAGGAACCGCACTTCCAGTGGGATCAGCCCTTCCTCGCCGAGATCGACCGTCTGTTCGACGTAGCCCTCCTCCCAGTTCCAGAAGTTGAGTTTTCGGCCGTAGTTCCCGGCCTCGACGTCCGCCATGTCGAAGCCCGGATAGTAGGTTTCCGGGGCGGCCCATTCGCTCGAAACCATGACGTTGTGCCGGGGCTGATACCAGAAGTCGTAGTTCATGTCGATCTCGCCAGGCGGATCCCAGCGCCCGTCGATCTCGAAGTCCTCGTTCAGTTCGAGAAAGCCTCCCGGCAACTCGCCGTCGGCATCGCCCAGCATGCTGATGACGATCTGGCCGTCGGGGATGCAGTGGACGGTGTGGGGTGCCGAGAGGTCGTACTCGAAGACCTCTTCGGGTTCGATCACGTTCGTGATCTCGGGATCCCGTCGATCTTTCGTGTCGATGACGTGGATCCGGGAAGATCGCTGGCCGGGAACGATCAGATGCCGGCGTTCGAGCCCGCCGATGTGACACGACGACGAGCAGGCGTTCCACCCGAAATGGTGGAGTTCGTCGCCGCGATTGGGCATCTCGACGCGGTCGATGATCTCGGTGTACGTCTCGGAGTCGGGATCGAGATCGACGACCCCGAGGAAGTCGGGGGCGTCGACATCGGTGCCGACGTATAGCCCCATGACGTAGGCGACCTTCTCGGGTTCGGATTCCTCGATGGCCGCCTGCGGCGTCGCATAGCCCGGTCCCTCGACACCGTGATCGTGATCGTGTTCGGAGTGAGCGTGTGTCTCGGTCGGTTGGTCGGTATCGCTCATACCCGTTCCATGGGTGGCAACCGTTGTCGCCCGTCCGGTATCGGTGCTTATTGCCGGTGTTTACTCGGGCGTCAGTCCGGCGTCCTCGACGCGCATGACCGCCTCGCCGTCGGCGAGGTTCGGCGCATCGACCAGTCGGACGATCCGCTTGTCGGCCTTGGATTTGCGGAGGTAGATACGGAACGTCGAGGTGTGGCCGAGGATGTTGCCTCCGATGGGCTGGGTCGGGTCGCCGAAGAAGGAATCGGGGTTCGAGGCGACCTGGTTAGTCACCAAGATCGCGGTGTTGTACAGGTCGCCGACGCGCATCAGGTCGTGAAGATGTTTGTTGAGCTTCTGCTGGCGCTCGGCGAGTTGGCCCCGGCCAACGTACTCGGCGCGGAAATGTGCGGTCAGCGAATCGACGGTGAGCAGCCGGATGGGCCACTCGCTGTCCTCGTGCTCGGCGGCCAGATCCTTCGCCTCCTCCGCGAGCAGGATCTGGTGGTTCGAGTTGAACGCCTTGGCGACGTGGATCTTATCGAGGACGTCCTCGAGCAGCGCTTCCATGGCACCTTCGTCGTCGGCGGTGCCCTCGATACCTCGTTGTTCCATCGTCGCCTCGATGATCTCGTCGTCGAGGCCCCGGACCATGTCGTCGATGCGCTCGGGGCGGAACGTGTCTTCGGAGTCGATGAAGATCGCGCTGCCCTCGAGGCCGCCGTACTCGTTGGGAAGCTGGACGTTCACCGCGAGCTGGTGGGTGACTTGGGATTTGCCCGAACCGAACTCGCCGTAGACTTCGGTGATCGACTGGGTCTCGATGCCACCGCCGAGCAGGTCGTCGACCTCGTCGACCTGCCAGGAGAGCTTGCCGATCTTCTCGCGGCGCTGGAGGACGTCGGAGCCGGTCTCGAACCCGCCGATGTCGGCGGCGTCCCGGGCGGCCTGGATGATGTCCGAGGCCGTCGATTCGCCGACGTCCGCGCTGTTCGAGAGTTCGCCGGGGCTCGCTACGGCCAGTCCCTGATAGGAATCGTAGCCGTTATCAGCGAGCTTCTCCGCAGTTGCGGGACCAACACCGGGCAGGTCTTCGAGGTCTGGCTGTGCTGCCATACTCCTTCGTTGTGCCCAGGTTCGTATAAATCCCCGTTAACAGGCCAGTGAAAGTGAAATTGTGTGACAGCACAAGGATCAACTGGTAACGGGACGAGGATTCAAGTGGAATTACTCCCAGGGATGGTTGCCCGGCGAGTCGGGCCAGAGCGCGTACCAGTAGCGCTCGTCGTCCTCGATGTCGAGTTCGCCGTCCAGTACGCTCTGGAGCTTGAATTCGGCGCTGTTGTCGCGCTCGCGCCCGCGTTCGGGCGCGAAGGGATAATACGAACCTCGACGGAACGAATAGACCCAGTAGACGTTCCGACTGTCCTTTTCAAAGGCAAAGAGAGCGGCGAGGAGTCGGGACCCGTAGCCCCGCTCGATGAACGTGTCGGCGGCGAAGTGGATGCTCGTCACCAGATCCTCGGGGTCGTCGTCCGCGAGGACGACCCAGTGATATCCTTGAGTATCGGCTTCGACGGTGGCGTCTGTGCCGGTTTCGGCCTCGCCGGCTTCGAGGATGTCCCGAACCTCCCGGAGGGTGTCCTCGAAGTCGGTACTGTCGACGCTCGAAAAACACAGCGCGGCCACGCCCGCCGACGGGTAGCCCAGATTGGCCTCCATGGTCATATAGGCCGTGCTCATGCCGAAGAGATCCTCGGGGTCGGCCTCGCGGGTCGCGTCGCGTTCGGCGCTGGTCCCCAAGACGGATCGGATGGTGTCGAAGATGCCCATTATTCGAACTCCACGTTACGCGCCCGTTCGCCGGTTCCGGACGGGCCGCCGGTCGTTTCGAGTTCGGCTTCGAGGTCGCGCAGGCGGTCGATGCGCTTTTCGGTCGGCGGGTGGGTACTGGCGATCCGGCCGATAAAACCCTTGTTGATCGGGATGATGAAGAAGGCGTTCATCTCGGCTTCCTCGCGCAGGTCCTCCTCGGGGACGTTGTCCATCCGCCCGGAGATCTTCATCAGCGCCGAGGCGAGTGCCGAGGGTTTGCCCGTGATCGATGCGGCTCCGCGGTCGGCGGTGTACTCCCGGTAGCGCGACAACGCCCGAACCAACAGGAAGCTGATGATCCAAACGAACAGCGAAACGACGATGGCGACCCAGATCGGCACCTGGTTTTGGCCCTCGCCGTCGCCGCTGAACAGCCAGCCCCACCGCACCACGATGAAGGCCAGCGTCGAGAGGAACGACGCGACCGTCATCACCATCATATCGCGGTTTTTGATGTGGGAGAGTTCGTGGGCGAGCACCCCTTCGAGTTCCTCCTGATCGAGCGTCCCCATGATCCCCGAGGTGACACAGACGACCGCATTGCTCTGGTTGCGCCCGGTTGCGAAGGCGTTTGGCACCCGCGAATCCGACACCGCCACCGTCGGCTTGGGCAGGTCGGCCTGCCGGGAGAGCCGCGTGATGGTGTCGTGGAGTTCGGGGTATTCCTCCTCGCTGACCTCGTTCGCACCCATGCTCCAGAGGGTGAGCCGGTCGCTGAAGAAGTACTGCACCAGCGAAAAGCCGGCCATCATGGCGATCGCCACCCATGCGTTACCGAGCGCGGCGGCGACGACGCCGGCGAACACCAGATACAGGGCGAACAGCAGGAACATGGTGAAGAACATGCGCCCGCGCAAGCCCCAATCGGTTTGCCACTCCATGGTGATTCCTACGTTCTCGGACAGTTAATCGTTACTGGTATGGAGATCTGCCGGTTCCCTCGGAAGTTCAGTCCGAACCCGTGATCGGTGCGGTGATGCCGGGTCGTTCTCCGGCGGCACGGCGGTTTTTCAGCGCGAGCGCGACGAACAGCACCACGCCGGCCCCGCGCAGGGCGAGTCCGACAAGCGGTGGCGCGACCATCGTATAGGGACTGACGGCCCCCATGAGATCGGCAAGCCCGGTGAACAACACCAGCGGAGCCATCATCACCGCCGCGGCGAGCGCGAACAGGGTTCGTTCGCCCCGCGAGACGTTCGTGTAGAGATAGCCGATGATCGTCGGTCCGAGCGCGAGCACGCCGACGAACAAACAGACGATCGGGATTACCACCTCGGGGATGAAATATCCGATATCGAGCACGTCAGCGGCGTTGATGACCCGCGCCTCGCCGTTGCCCGTCCGGCGGAGCAACAGGAGCCCCGGCGTGAGCACGAACGCGAACGGGACGATAGCCTTGTTGAGCGACAGCGAAAACGCCTCGACGCCCGTGGGAAACGGGTCGGATTTGGCGATCCCCGACGCCGCATACGCCGCGACCGCCACCGGCGGTGTGATGTCCGCGATCACGCCGAAATACAGGATGAACAGGTGGGCTGCGAGCACCGGGATGGCTCCGCTTTCGACCATCGCCGGCGCGAGCACCGCCGCGAGCAGGATATAGGTCGCGGTCGTGGGCACGCCCATCCCGAGGACGATCGCCGAGAGCGCCGTAATCAACAGGAGCAAGACGACCGAATCACCCGCGATTGCCGTGATGAACGTCGTGAGGTTCGGTGCGAGCCCGGTCGCGCTGAGCACGCCCGGCACGATCCCGACGGCCGCGACCGCGACCACGACCGGCGTCGCCGTTCGCGCGCCCGACTCCATCGATCTGAGGAAGAACGTCCCGAACCGGAACGCGCCGTTCGACGAAATCGATGGCCGACCGAGCGTCCCGGCGGCGGTGGCAGCGGCCTCATCGACCGTCCCGTCGTAATCAAGTAGCGGCGCGTCGAGACGTGGTCGTACGAGCAGCGTGATCGCGCTCACGACGATGGCGATCGTTCCCAGTTTCCCCGCCGCGGCCCCAAGCGCCGCGCCGAAGGGGAGTCCTCCGCTGCCGGTTGCGCCGACGAGCCCGATGAGGTCGGTGCCAGCGAGGAGATAGGCGGCGGTTTCGAGCGCGAACAGCCCGATGATACCCCCTACGAGTGGGACGCGGGTGCGTTCGTTGTAGGCGGCGACGACCGCGATCACCGCGACGATGGCGACGATGGAGTACCATGCCGACCGGGCGACCGTCAGGCGCACGACGATCAGATAATAGAGCAACAACGCGATGGGCACGAGATAGAACCATCCGGTTCGGAAGTGTGGGCTCAATGCGATGGTGTCGGCCTCGTCGATCCGTTCGAGGCCTACCCGCGACGCTTCGAGGTGGACCATCACCCAGACCCCGAAGAAAAACACCGCCGCCGGAACCGCGGCGGCGATGATGACGTCCGAGTAGGGGGTCGCGGTGTACTCGACGATCAGAAACGCCGCCGCCCCCATCACCGGCGGGAGGATCTGGCCACCCGACGACGCCGAAGCCTCCACCGCGCCGGCGAACTCGGAGCGATACCCCGAGCGCTTCATCAGCGGAATCGTGAACGCGCCCGTCGTGACGGTGTTGGCGATCGACGATCCCGAGATCGTGCCCATGAATCCCGACGCGAGCACGCTTGCCTTCGCCGGGCCGCCCTTTCTGTGCCCGGTGACGGCGTACGCGAGGTCGATGAACCACTGGCCGGCCCCGCTCATCTCGAGGAAGGCCCCGAAGAGGATGAAGATGTAGATGAACTGTACCGAGACGGTGACGGGAATCCCGAACACGCCGTTTTCGGTGTTGTACCAGAAGTTCTGGATGATCGTTCCCCAGTCGCCGGGCGGAATCGAGAGGATCTGGATGTAGGGGACGACCACGCCGACGCCAAAGGGCGTGTTGATGACCCCGTCGGCGGGAATGAGATAGCCGTATCGCGCATAGACGATGAACGCGGCAACGATAAGCGCGAGGTAGATCCCGAGCGACCGCCGGGTCGCCTCGAGAACGAGGAGGACGCCCGCCACGCCCAGCAGGAACGCGACCGAAGTCGACGCGAGCGGATCGATCAACGGGACGATCTCGCCGACGGTCCGCGTGGCGCTGAACCCGAACGCACGTATCGACCGCACTGCATCGAACGAAGTGAGCATGTAGATCCCGGCGGCGAGCGCGAACGCCATACACACGAGGTCCGCGGGCGTCACCCGGTTTCGATTCGGGTCCACGAACGCCCAGCGGACGATGCCTCGAACACTGCGGGCCGCCCGCGTCGGGGGGCTGTCGACGCCGAACCGGTCGTCGAGCGCCGGCACGACGCGACCGAACCGGCTGACGATGGGGCCACGGCCGGTCGTCGGCGGGTACAACAGAAACGCCAACAGCAACGCGAAGACGACGTGAACGGCGTTTATCTGCAACAACTGCAACCCGGCGAGTTCGATCCGACCGAACCCGGGCACCGAGACGGCAAAGACGTACCCGCGTGCCGCGAGCCACATCTGAAACGCCGAAAACGCGATAGCGACGACGGTGACGGCAATCGCGGCGATCCCACGCGGGTTTCGCCGGCGTTCGAGTTCGTCGATCAGTTCCTGTTGTTGTTCCTCCGAGAGGCGTTGGGTGTCCTCGCGTTCGCGGTCGCGTTCGTTTCGGTTGTCGTCCGGTGGCGTACTCATATCCGATCAGTCGTGTACGGGATGCTGTTCTCGTGTGGCGTCATATATCAATCGAGTCGAGCGAGGCCGCAAGCATCGACCGGCGTTCGACCGAAAGCCGGACTGCCCGGGCGTCCGACCGCGCAACGAGGTCATAGGTCCGATTGCCGACGTGGAGTTCGTGACCGGCGATCCGGCCCGGTTTCACTACGAACGACTCGCTCGCGTAGTCGGGATCGAACGCGAACGCACCGCCGGCATCCGACACGTCGGCCCGGGCGGGCAGCCCCCAACCGTAGGACGCGAACTCCATGCGCGTCATGACAAGGTGATCGCCCCGGACGGTGTACGCATCGAGCACGCGGGTTTTCTGGACGCTGTGGGTGTACTCCAGCGCGACAACGGTACCGTTTTCGACCGGCGTTTCAATGAGATGCTCGCCGGATTCGGCGTCCTCAACGACCAGCACGCGACCCGCAGGCGTGGCCGCTGCCGTCCCGACGAGTGCCCCCACCATGACGACGATCGCCACGAACGCGACCAATCGAGAACGGACGGTATCATTCACGCCACATCCCCGCCGGTGCGGTCGGGATGGATCGGTCGGGACCCGAAGCGCCGCGCCGAGGGCACGTTCGAGGACCCCCGGTTCGGTTCGGGAGCGATGCCCATCGGGTTAGCCGGAGCTGTTGGTGCTGTTTGTAGCGTTGGTAGCGTTTCCACCGCTGGCGCTGGTGTTTCCACCGCCGCCTCCCCCGCCGAAATACGCCTCCGCACCGGGATGCAACGGGATGGGCATGCCGTCCTGGGCCGAATCCACCGAGATGAAGTCCTGTTTGATGCTGATCTGATCCAGATTGTCGAAGATCGCTGCCGTGACCGCCTGGACCACCTGCTGGGACTGTCCTTCGGTGGTGGCGATCATCGCCTGAACCGCGACCGTCGGGACGGCTTGATCGATGCCCTGGTAGGTCCCCGCCGGGATCTCGTCCGTAGCGAAGTACTGACCGGAGTCGAGGACCGCCTGGCGTTCCTGGCCGTCGATGGGGATGATAGAGATCTCCGCCGTGGTTGCGAGGTTCTCGACCGCGCCGACCGGCCAGCCACCCAGGATAAACGCCGCGTCGATGTCGCCGTTCTGGAGCTGATCGGCCGCCTGCGAGAACCCCGCGTTCTGTTCGTTGTACTGCGAGACGCCGACCGCCTGTAGGATCTGCTGGGCGTCGACCTGGGTACCGCTACCGAGGTCGCCGGTGTTGACCGTCATTCCCTGGAGATCGCTCACGCTCTGGATGTCCGCTCCCGGACGCGCGAGGAGGTGGATCGTTTCGGGATACAGCGTTGCGACTCCCCGGAGGCTCGGGATCGAATTGCCCTGGAAATCCTCGATACCGGTCCCCTCGTAGGCGAAATAGGCGACGTCATTTTGGATCAACCCGAACGCGGAGCTCCCGCCGGCGAGGTTGCCGACGTTTTCGACGCTCGCGCCCGTCGAGCGCACCTGTAGCGTGTAGTCGGTGTTGGCATCGACGATCTGTTTGAACTGGTTCGACAGCGGGTAGTAGGTCCCCCCGGTGCCGCCGGCGTCCCAGGTAAGGGTGGTTCCACCGCCACCGCTACCGTTACCGCCACCGCCGCTGCCGTTTCCGCCGCCACCCGTACTCGTCAGACACCCCGCGAGCCCCGTGATACCCCCAACAGCGATCCCTTCGAGGACCGTACGCCTGTCAACTGACTGCATGGAACAGGACACTTCTTCGAGACTAATAAAGATTTCTATGAAATGAACAGTTGCAAACGAGCACGATATCGGTCCTATCGACCCCGAACCGCGAGCACGGTGGCTGATTGTCTCGTTTATTGGATGTAAAAACGATTCAGTGCGGTATCGTTACACAAGCGGGTTCATCAGGGACCGACCGCCGATCCGCCGTTCCGGAAGTCCGCCGCCCCGGTGTACTCGCCCGTCTCCTGATCGACAAGGATCATCATGACGTTGCCGAGCTCCGGCATGACCGACAGTTGGTGGCCGCGCTCCCGTAGTCCACGACGGACCTCTCGGGGAACGCGTTCTTCGGGGATCACCGGCGGCGCGGCGTTGGCGTACAGCCGGGGCTCGGCGATGGCTTCGGCGGGGTCCATCCCAAACTCGACAACGTTGAGGATCACCTCCGCGACCGTGGTGATGATGGTTGTGCCGCCGGGCGAGCCGACCGTGAAGAAGGGTTCGCCGTCCTTGAACACGATGGTGGGGCTCGTGCTGCTGAGCGGTCGTTTCAACGGCTGAACCTCGTTCGGGCCGCCGGGAACGGCGTCGAAATCCGTCAGTTCGTTGTTGAGCATGAACCCGTAGTCGGGGACCATGATGCCGGTGCCGAACAGCTGTTCGATGGTGCTCGTCCAGGAGACGAGGTTTCCATCGCCGTCGGCGACGGTGAAATGGGTCGTGTTTCCGAGCGGATGGGTGATCGACGGGCGCGGAGCCGCCCGGACCTCCGAGACGTCCTCGACGGTGAGCGGGTCGATCCCGTAGGGACCGCCGGGCTGATAGCTCCATGGGTC
>CAYOFZ010000029.1:0-16457 GCA_964403315.1 uncultured Halobacteriales archaeon
ACACGGAACTGAGCATCTGGGAGGCCGCGGGCGTCGAACCCGGCGGGCAGTGGTACATCGAAACCGGGCAGGGAATGGGCGACACGCTCAATCAGGCGAGCCAGCAGGGCGCGTACACCCTCGCGGATCGAGGGACGTTCATCTCCCAACGCGACACCCTGAACCTCGTGATCCACGTCGAGGGTCCCATCGAGGGCGGCCCCGAGATCCTCGCCAATCCCTACGGAGTGATGGCGATCAACCCCGCCGTCCACGACAACGTCAACTACGACCTGGCGATGGCCTACATCGGCTTTCTCACGAGCCCCCAGGGCCAGCAGGTCATCGAGAACTACACGGTCAACGGTCAACAGCTGTTCTTCCCGGAGGCGCTCTCGGAGGACCCGGACTTCCAGCAGTACGTCCCCCAGGGCTGGGAACCCGAGGGCCAAAGCGGAAACGAAAGCAGTGGCGGAAGCGGGGGCGGCGGTGGAGGCGGCAACACCACTGCCTGATGCGATGGTCGTCGAACGCATCATCCCGCTACTGATCGAGTTCCCCTTCGAATCGAACTACATCACGAGTATCGTTCGGGTGTCGCTGTACGTGAGCTGTACCGCAGTGGCGCTGTCGACGCTGTTCAGTCTGCCGGTCGCAATCGCCGTCGGGTTCTCCGACTTCCCCGGAAAGCGCCTCGTCACGACGGTCATCAACACCGGCATGGGGTTTCCGAGCGTTGTCGTCGGACTGCTCGTGCTGCTTGCGATATCGAATCAGGGGCCGCTGGGTCCGCTGGATCTGGTGTTCACCCCACAGGCGATGATCGTCTCGCAGTTCGTCCTCGCAACCCCGGTCATCACGGGCGTGAGCCTCGCGGCGGTCACGGGCGTCGGGGAATCCGTCCGCGATGCGGCCTACGCGATGGGTGGCACTCGGACGGACATCGCGCTCGTGGTCATCAAGGAAGCACGCTACGGTATCGCAACCGCCGTGCTGGCGGGCTTTGGCCGGGCGATCAGCGAAGTCGGATCGGTGCTGATCGTCGGGGGCAACATCGCATACGCAGACGGCACGGCCTACACCCGCAACCTCACGACCGCGATCACGCTAGAAGCGCGACAGGGCCGGTACGGGACGGCGCTGTTTCTGGGTGGGATCCTGCTGGCTATCGTGCTCGGGGTCAACTGGATCGTCGGCCGGCTGGGTAGCAACGGGGGGACAGGCTGATGCTGCGCGCCGAGGGGATCGGCCACGGCTTCGGCGGCGAACGGGTGTTCGAGGGGATCTCCCTCGAGATCGAGGCCGGCGAGGTGGTGACGGTGATCGGTCCATCGGGCGCTGGCAAGTCCACCCTCCTACGGCTGTTCGCCCTGTTCGAGCGTCCCGACGAGGGTGCGATCACCTACGACGGTCGGAACGTCTGGGACCTCCCCGACCGGACCCGGCTGGCGGTGCGTCGACGGATCGGAATGGTGTTCCAGGAGGCGAGCCTGTTCGACGCTTCGGCGGTCCGAAACGCCGGATACGGCCTCCGGGTGCGTATGGACTGGTCCGAACGTCTCGAACGCGCGCTCGCGGACGCCGTTGGCCGGTCGAGCCCGCCGGCAGGGGTCAGGGAAGCGCTCGAAACTGTCGGGCTGGAGGAAAAGATGGAGCAGGACGCCGGCTCGCTATCGGGCGGGGAGGCCCAGCGGGTCGCCTTTGCGCGCGCGCTCGCGGTCGATCCCGATCTCCTGTTGCTCGACGAGCCGACCTCGGATCTCGACCCTCGCAACACCGCCGCCATCGAAGCGGCGGTTTCCGACGCACGCGAGCGCGGTATCGGCGTGTTGATGGCCTCCCACGACATGAATCAGGCCCGGCGGGTGTCCGATAGGGTGGGCGTGCTCGTCGACGGGCGACTCATCGAGGTCGGCTCGCCCGAGCGGATATTCGACTCGCCGCGCGACGACCGGACCGAGCGGTTCGTCAACGGCGAACTCATGTACGATCCCGAGGAAATACCGGCATGAACGAGGCCTTCGACGCCTATCTCGGGGCCGGCGAGGTCGCCTTCGGGGCCCGCGACGCCGCCCTGCTCCGGGCAATCGACGAGCACGGCTCGATCCACCGCGCGGCCACGGAGACGGGCCGGTCGTACGCCCACGCCCAGCGTCGCGTGGTCGAACTCGAAGACGCCTTCGGCTCGCTGGTCGAGCGCCAGCGCGGCGGTGCGGGCGGGGGCGGCAGCACGCTCACTGCCACTGCCAGCGACGTGCTCGCCCGATACGACCGCCTGCGGACGGCCCTCTCGGGGGTCGCTCGCGCCGAGGAAACGACGTTTCAGGGAACCGTCCGCGAGCGGACGGGCGAACTCGGCGTCGTCGAGACCGCCGCCGGGGCGATCCGCGCGCTCGTCCCGCCCGACGCGACGACCGTCGAGGTGAGCGTTCGTTCCGATGCGGTCACGCTGACCGCGCCGGATCAGGCTCCCCGGGAGCGCGAAACCAGCGCCCGCAACCGTCTCGATGGCCGGATCACGGCCCTCGACCCTGGCGAGGCGGTCGTCCGCGCCACGGTCGATGTCGGGGTCGACGAGCCGCTGGTGGCGCTTCTCACGCGTGCCAGCGCCGATTACCTCGGTCTCGAACCCGACACCGAGGTCGTGGCAACATTCAAGGCGACCGCGACGCGGGCGACGCCAGGACATGGCCGCGATTGATTACCCCCCGCGCCCAACCCCGGAGTATGAACCTCGATAGCTCGCGCGAGCTGTACGACCGGGCGCTGTCGGTCATGCCGGGCGGGGTCAACTCCTCGGTGCGGGCAATCCGACCCTACCCCGTGTTCGTCGAACGCGGCGACGGCGCACACGTCATCGATGTCGACGGCAACCGCTACATCGACTACGTGATGGGGTATGGACCGCTTCTGTACGGCCACGACCTGCCTGATCCCGTGCGGGCGGCGATCCAGTCACACGCCAGCGACGGGCCGATGTACGGCGCGCCGACCGAGGTCGAGGTCGAACTCGCGGAGTTCGTCTGCCGGCACGTCCCCAGCGTGGAGATGGTCCGCTTCGTCAACAGCGGCACCGAGGCGACCGTCTCGGCGGTCAGACTCGCGCGCGGCTACACCGGTCGCGACAAGATCGTGATGATGCAGGGCGGGTACCACGGCGCACAGGAATCGACGCTAGTCGAGGGCACGCCCGACCATCCACAGCCGAGCGCCAGCGGGATTCCCCAGTCGTTTGCGGAACACACCATTCCCGTCCCCTTCAACGACGAGGACGCCATCGAACGGGTGTTCGAACAGCGCGGCGAGGAAATCGCCGCGGTCCTGACCGAGCCGATGCTCGGCAACACGGGGATCGTCCACCCCGTTTCGGGCTATCTCGAAACCCTCAGGGAACTCACCGACGACCACGGTGCACTCCTGATCTTCGACGAGGTGATCACCGGCTTCCGGGTCGGTGGACTCCAGTGTGCCCAGGGGAAGTTCGGCGTCACGCCCGACGTGACGACGCTCGGCAAGATCGTCGGCGGGGGGTTCCCGGTCGGCGCCATCGGCGGGAAGACCGAGATCATCGAGGAGTTCTCGCCGACGGGCGACGTGTTCCAGTCGGGCACCTTCTCGGGCCATCCCGTGACGATGGCCGCGGGGCTCGAAAGCCTGCGGTACGCCGCCGAAAACGACGTGTACGACCACGTCAACGACCTGGGCGAGCGACTGCGGTCCGGTCTCAGGGATATCGTCGCGGATCGGGCCCCCGGCTATACCGTCGCGGGCACCGACAGCCTCTTCAAGGTGATCTTCACCCGCGATGGGGGCTCCCAGGCGGCATCCTGTGGAGCGGGCTGTCGGCAAGATCCCGCGTGTGAACGCTTCGAGGCGTGTCCGAAAACCGGCGCGGACGTGAACCGCGCCGAAACCGACCGCTGGGAACGGCTGTTTCGCCCGGCGATGCGCGAACGGGGGGTCTTCCTCACCGCCAACCAGTTCGAATCCCAGTTCGTGAGCCACGCCCATACCGAGGAGGACATCGAGGAGACGCTGGAGGCGTACAAGGACGCGCTGTAGCCACCTTCGGTAACATCATCCTTTCAGCCACTTGATCAGCCAGCCCGCTGGGAACAGTAGATGCCACCCGTGGCGGCGGCACTGGTGGCGATGCCGAGGATCGCGGCTTCGATAGCTGATCGACCCAACAACAGGCCGAGAACGATAGCGATAATCGTTCCGAAGATGAACGAATATGTGTACTTCATAGTCTCTTGGTAGTATTATTATACCATAAAAAATTATTTAAATAAGTATAACAATCTATAATATTTCATAATAATTTGAAATATCATGTTAATATAACAATATATCGGATAAACTGTTTGCATTGGCAGGCACGAGTACGAAGTTCGATTCCGGTGTAGAACGCGATATGGCACACGCGTTCACCGACGACGACGAGGGAAAGACCGTCATCAACGACGACGGCGAGAACGTCGGGATCGTCTCCGACGTCGAACACGGGACCGCCTACGTCGATCCCGACCCCGGGCTGACCGATAAGGTCATGGCGAAACTCGGCTGGGACGAACGCGACGAGGAGACCTATCCGCTCCAGGAGGAGTCCGTCGAGTCGGTGACTGACGACGAGATCCGGCTAGGCCCGGCTGCGGGCGACGAGACGACGAACCAGTCATAGCGGGTCAGTCCTCGGCGCGTCCGGCGACCAGTGTCGATTCGATGAGGTTTTTGTGCCCGCGTCGAAGCCGCTCGGAGAGCGCCTGATGGGAAATGTCCAGCGCGGCGGCGAACTCCCCGAGGGTCGCCTCCCGGGGGATGTCGTAGTACCCCCGTTCGATACCCGCAAGCAGGGTGTCGTACTGGTCCTGTGTGAGCCCGAACTGGCCGCGGCGGTCGCCTTCGAGTTCGTAGATGCTCTCAATGTCGAAGTCGATATCCGCGGACCGGCAGTGATCGTGCGTCGAGGACAGCGCCTCTCTATCAGGAAAGAGGATCCTGAGCCGCCAGCACTCGTCGGTGCCCGACGCCGAGAGGATGGTCGATTCGGCGTCTAGCAGCGCGTGAACGAGCAGATGGATGGAGTCGACCCAGTCCATCCGGTAGAAGCGCTCGTCATTGAACGCCGAGAGACAGTCGGCGTCCTCGACGGTGGGATCGTCAGCCAGCGCGGCCTCGAAGGTATCGAAATCGTCGGCATACACCCATACGAACGGTGTGAGCCGTCCCTCGCTGTGGGCGGCGACGCGCTCGATTTCGAACTCGGCGTCGGGAACGCGGTCGAGCGTTTCTTCGAGCGCGAAATCCTTCGCCGGGATCGAGAACTCCGCGATGGTGCTCATACACGGTCCAAAACGCTTGCACAAATAAGGCTGCTCAATTGACAACTGTGCTACGAATGGTGTAGCGAAGCCGGTATGTGGATCGGGGGCCGACCGCCGTGTATGAGTACGCGATCCGCGCCGATTCGGCTCGCAACACGGGGGTCGGCGCTCGCGCTCACCCAGGCGCGATCCGTTCAAGGGATCTTGGAGCGACGCCGCCACGAGGTCGAACTGATCGAGGTCGAGACCGCGGGCGATCAGGTGCGCGACGAACTCATCCATCAACTTGGCAAGACCGGTGCGTTCGTCCGTAGCCTCGACGAGCGGGTGCTTTCGGGCGAGGTCGACGGCGCGGTTCACTCGATGAAGGACATGCCCACTGAGATGCCCGAGGAACTGATCGTCGCCGCGATCCCTCGGCGGGCGACGCCGGGCGACGTGCTCGTCACTCCCGGAGGTATGACCCTCGACGATCTACCGGCGGACGCGACCGTCGGCACCGGTAGCCTCCGCCGGCAGGCCCAAATATTGGCCGAGCGGCCCGATCTCGACGTCGAACCCCTGCGGGGCAACGTCGACACCCGGATCGAGAAACTGCTCGCCCCCCACCTGCGGGCCGAGTACGACCGGCGGGTCGCAGCCGAGGAGCGCGAGGGAGAAGACGACGACGATGACGCCGATGGCGAACCCAAGTACGACCGCGGGCCCGAGGAATGGGTCGAGGACTTCTCGGAGCTCGAACGCCGGGCACTCGACCGCGAGGTCGAGGTCGAGTACGACGCCATCGTGCTCGCGGCCGCCGGCCTCGAACGCGCCGATCTCGCCGACGAGGCGCCGACCCAATCGCTCGCTACGGTTCCCGCGGCGGCCCAGGGCGCGCTCGCGGTGACGATGCGTGATACCGACCTCGCACGAGCGGTTTACGACGCGGTCGATCACCCCCGTACGCGTGTCGAGACGACCGTCGAGCGCACCATCCTCGGGGCGCTCGGCGGGGGGTGTGTCGCCCCCATCGGGATTCACGCGGTCATCCAGGGCGAGCACGTCCACACCCGGGTAGGAGTGTTCTCCCGCGACGGCACCGATGCCATCTCGGCGACCCGGGACCTGCCTGTCGAGCGCCACGCCGAAGCCGCCCGCGAATTCGCCGAGGACCTCGAAGACCGGGGTGCACGCGAGCTGATCGAGGAGGCCAAACGCGAGGCCGACGCCGAGGAGACGGCCGCAGACCGGAGCGAGGAATGACCGGTACCGACACTGGCACCGTCTATCTGGTCGGCAGCGGCCCCGGCGATCCCGAACTGTTGACTGTGAAGGCCCGCCGGCTGATCGAGGACGCCGACGTGGTGTTACACGACAAGCTCCCCGGTCCCGAGATCATCGACCTGATCCCCGAGGACACCCGCGAGGACGTGGGAAAACGCGCGGGCGGGGAACGAACCGAACAGGAGGAGATCAACGAGCGCATGGCCGACCTCGCCCGCGAGGGGAAGGCGGTAGTGCGCCTCAAGGGCGGCGACCCCTTCGTCTTCGGTCGGGGCGGCGAGGAACTCGCGTACCTCGAAGACCGGGGGGTCGCCGCCGCGGTCGGCCCCGGAATTACCGCGGCTCTTGCAGCTCCCGGCGTCGCGGGCATCCCCGCGACCCACCGCGATCACGCTTCGAGCGTTTCCCTCGTCACGGGCCATGAGGATCCCACGAAGGAGGAATCCGCCGTCGACTGGAACGCACTCGCGGCGACCGGGGGCACCATCGTCGTGCTCATGGGCGTGGGCAAGCTCCCCGAGTACACCGCGGCCCTCGTCGAGGCGGGGATGGATCCCGAGACGCCGGTCGCCCTGATCGAGCGGGGGACCCGCCCCGGCCAGCGCGTCGCCGCCGGAACGCTCGACACCATCGTCTCGGCCCGCGACGAGGCCGGGATCGAACCGCCCGCCGTGACCGTCATCGGCGGAGTCGCGGGCCTGTATCGGGGGGATCGATGAGCCGCGAGGTCCGGGTCGCGGTGTTTCGGCCCGACGACGAGCGCATGGACCGCGCGGTTGAACTGCTGGACGCGCTCGGCGCGACCCCCGTCGCCGATCCGATGCTCGCGGTCGAGCCGACCGGCGCGATCCCCCGGTCGGATGCGGAGTACGCGATCTTCACGAGCAAGACGGGCGTCGAACTCGCCAGCGATGCGGACTGGCACCCCGACGGAACGACCGTGTGTGCTATCGGCGACGGGACGGCGAGCGCGCTACGAGCGGCGGGCTACGCGGTCGATCTCGTTCCCGAGGAGTTCTCCTCGGCGGGACTGGTGGCAGCCCTCGAACGCGAGGTCGAAGGCGCGCGCGTCGAGGTCGCCCGGAGCGATCACGGCAGCGCGACCCTCACCAACGGATTGGAGGCCGCGGGCGGGTATATCCACGAGACGGTGCTGTACGAACTCGTCCGACCTCCGGGGTCGGGCGATTCCGTCGAACGGACCGCGACGGGCGACCTGGAGGGCGCGGTGATTACCTCCTCGTTGACCGTCGAGCACTTCCTTGCGGCCGCCGACCAACGGGGCGTGCGCGAGGAAGCGGTCGCGGGACTTGACGACGCTATCGTCGGTGTGATCGGCGAGCCGACCCGCGAGACCGCCGAAGATCACGGGATCACCGTCGATATCGTGCCCGAAACGGCGAGCTTCGAGGAACTCGCCACTGCGGTGGTCGAGGCGTGTGCGCCGACCTACCGCGGTTGATCGAGCCATCAGCGTGCGCTCAGCAGTTCACGACCCTGCGAACCGAGATACAACAGGCCGGCGACTGCGAGCATCGCGCCGATGATCGAACCGTCAACGGAATACAGGTAGACACCCCACGCGGCGAGTCCGAGGGCGAGAGCGGTCTGAAACCCGGTCGTCAGAAGTCGCTCGGTGAACACACCGACCGCGACCAAAAGCGTGATGTAGAGAGCAAGGGCCACTTGAACTTGGAGCACGGCACCAACCCCGTCCTGTTGAATCAAGAAATATACCGAGACGAGCACGACCGCGAGCAAGGTCGTGACTAGCAGTTTCACGAGCGCCGTCACCGTCGCATCCGAAAGCGCCATAATGTGTCATGGTTTCGCCGGTGCGAGAATAAAGGGTCCGGTCCGATGGTTTAAATCCGAAGCCGGGCCAACAAGGGATGAATGGCCGGACCGGTACCCGAACTCGACGCCCGCGCGAACGCCTGTGCCGAGCACCTGCGCGAGGCCGAGGAAGTGTTGCTCGCCTCGCATATCGACGCCGACGGGCTGACGAGCGCGGGCATCGCGGTGAGCGCGCTCGAACGCGCGGGAATCCCCTTCGAGGTAACTTTCGCAAACCAGCTCGATAGCGAGGAACTCGACCGGATCGCCACGACCGACTACGATACAGTCCTCTTCACCGACTTCGGCAGCGGGCAACTCGATCTCATCGCCGACCACGAGGCCGCCGGCGAGTTCACGCCCGTGATCTGCGATCACCACCAGCCCACGGACGCCGAAACCGCCTATCACTTGAACCCCCTGTTAGAGGGGATCGACGGCGCTTCGGAACTGTCCGGTGCGGGCGCGAGCTATCTTCTCGCGCGGGCGCTGGGTGGAACCGAAAACCGGGATCTCGCGGCGCTGGCGGTCGTCGGCGCGGTCGGGGACATGCAGGCAAGCGACGGCGAACTCAGGGGTGCAAATCAAGCTATCGTCAAGGAAGGCGTCAAAGCGGGCGTGCTCGATACCGGCACCGATCTAGCGCTGTACGGCACCCAGACCCGCCCACTGCCCAAACTGCTCGAATACACCAGTGACATCGGAGTTCCGGGGATCTCGAACGATACCGGTGGCGCGATCAGGTTTCTGGAGGGCCTCGACCTCGATCTCCGCTCGGAAGACGGGTGGCGCTGCTGGGCGGATCTCGCATCCGAGGAGAAACGCACCGTCGCCAGCGCGCTGGTCCGCCGGGCGGTCACCCGGGGTGTGCCCGCCGACACCATCGACGGGCTGATCGGGACGACCTACACGCTCGCCGAGGAACTGCCGGGTACCGAACTCCGGGACGCGAGCGAGTTCTCGACGCTACTCAACGCGACCGCCCGCTATGAGCGCGCGGACGTGGGACTCGCGGTCTGTCTGGGCAACCGCGACGGGGCGCTGACGGCGGCCCGTCGCCTGCTTCGCACCCACCGGCGCAACCTTTCCGAAGGCCTCAACTGGGTGAAAGAGACGAACATCACCCGCGAGGACCATCTTCAGTGGTTCGACGCGGGCGACCGGATTCCCGAGACCATCGTCGGCATCGTCGCCGGAATGGCGGTCGGTTCGGCGGGTATCGACCGTGAACGACCGATCATCGCGTTCGCCGAGAAAAGCGAGGACAGCGCGAAAGTTTCCGCGCGGGGTACCCATCGACTGGTCCGGCAGGGCCTCGATCTCTCGGCGGTGATGGGAACCGCCGCGAGTGCCGTCGGCGGCGAGGGCGGCGGCCACGACGTCGCCGCCGGCGCGACCGTCCCGAAACCCGCCCGATCCGGGTTCATCGAACGCGCCGACCGTATCGTCGGCGAACAGCTCGGTCACGGTTGAAGCTCGTCTCTGACTGCGACCAGCAGGTCGTCCACCTCGCTTCCGACAAACAGCCTGCGGTGCAGGCAGGCGTTTTACCCGCCAACCGGTCGATAGGCCCACCATGCAGACGAACCGATTCGTCGAGACGGTACGGAATCGGACTGATCTCAATACCGACGACGACGCGGAAACGGTCACCACTGCGACCCTCCGGACCCTCGGAGTGCGGATCGCGGAGGGACAAACGGAAGACCTCGCCGACCGACTGCCCGACGAACTCGCCGGGATGCTCTCGGTCGAAAGCGAAGGGGCGACCGAACTGTCCGTCGAGGAGTTCGTCGAGCGGGTAGACAACGAAGAAACCGAGGCCGGCATCGAGGGCGACACCGAAGCCCACGTTCGAGCCGTGCTGGAGACCCTCGCGGAAACGGCTGACGACGAATGGGATGGTGTCGCCGCTCAGCTTCCCGAATCCTATGACCGACTGATGAGTTAACCCTCGTCGTCTTCGTTGCGGCCGACGATCACCGTGTTTTTGAGGACGCTTCGCTGGCCACGACGGAGCCGTTCGGAGAGCGCCTGATGAGAGATATCGAGTTCCTTGGCGAGATCCGTGAGCGTGATCTCCCGTGGGATATCGAAATACCCCTTATCGAAGGCGGCTTCGAGCGTGTCCTGTTGTTCGTCGGTGAGGCCGAAGCGCCCTTTCCGTCCCTCGTCGAGCGCGTAGACGCTGCGGATCTCGATTGTGAGGCCGGTATCGGTACAGTACTCGTAGGTCCGTGAGAGCGCGTCGCGTTCGGGAAACAACACGCGGAACTGCCAGCCCGACTCGTCGCCGAAGGCGGTGAGGACGGTGCCCTGTTCTTCAACGAGGATCCGGACGAGCGTCTCGATCTGCTCGACCCAGTCCATCTGATAGAGCCACTCGCCATTGAAATCGGACAACAACTGGAGGTTATCGACCGATGGGTCCGCCTCCAGCGTGTCCCGGATCTCGTCGCCGTCGTCGCCGGTGACCCAGACGTACGGCATGACGTGGTCGGGATCGTGGGCAGCGACCCGTTCGACCTCGAATTCGATGTTGCCGATCCGAGAGAGCGTCTCCGAGAGGGCGAACTCGTTCGTCGCCAACTCGATCTCGGCGATAGTGGCGCTCATGCTGAACTGTTCTACAACTGGCATCCTCATACACTCATCGGAACCACGGCCAGCAGGCGCCGAACAGTCACAGCTTCGTCAGCGGAGAATCGACGGGGGGATTTCGTATCTCTGTATGTAGTTTATCGCCAACGAATACGGGCTGTCGCCGTCCGGATCCCCGACCGGTACCCCAGGACGAGCAACCGATAGTTCGAACTCGATGGGCGGAGGGGCACGATCCGACAACGATAAATTAGATACGACGATACGGAATCGAATCGGCGGCGACCGTCCCGCTTTTCCCCGGGCCGAACCGACGAACGGGTATGGTCGAGTTCGACCCCGAGAAGTTCGAGGACAAGTACGCCAACTACTTCAACGAACTCCAGCGCGCGTACAGAAACGCCTTCGAGCACATGAACGAGCGCTACGACTCCGAACTCGTTCACGCCATCGACCAGCAGGTGTTAAACGAGAGCGAACCCTACTACGACGAATCGACGGGCGAATTCTTGGTCGATCTCCCCGAGAACCCTCACGACCGACTCCAGGGCGTGATCGTCGAGGAGGATCGCTTCGAGGACATCCTCGACGTGTACGTCGAGCGGATCGAGGCGGAACTCCATCGGACGTTCGGCGTCGATCCCGGAGCTTGAAAGGCCGGCGCTTCGATCCACCGTTGGACTCGCCCGCCCTCGGTCGAATGGCAGGAGTCCAAAGGTCTATGAGTACCGACCGCCTACCGGAATCCATGAGCACCGAAACTCAGGAGCAGGAAACCGACGGCCTCGAAGAGCAGATCAGCAACTTCCTGCGGCGCAACTTTCCGCAGATTCAGATGCACGGCGGCAGCGCCGCCATTCAGGACATCGACCGCGAAACCGGCGAGGTCTCGATCCAGCTCGGCGGGGCCTGCAGCGGCTGTGGCATCTCTCCGATGACGATTCAGGCGATCAAAAGCCGGATGGTCAAGGAGATCCCCGAGATCACCGAGGTCCACGCCAACACCGGCATGGAGGGCGGCGATGGCGGTACGGGCGGCGGTGCGAGTCCCTCGTTCCCCGGCGAAACCACCGACGACGGCGGTAGCGCCGACGAAGGCCCGGAAGCCCCCTTCTAACGCAGTCCTCGCACCCGTTCTCGCGTTTTTATCAGCCCGGTCAGCGTCGCGTTTACCGGCACCGTCCCGGCGGCGCGGTCAACGACGTACCCGTTGATCGCGTCGATCTCGGTGCGACGACCACGTTCGAGATCCCGGGCCATCGAGGAGGTGTTCGCTGCCGTCGCCCGGACGACCCTCCGTAGGGCATCGACGGCGGCCTCGTCGGTGAGATCGACCCCCGCCTCCCGCGCGACCGCCGCCGTCTCGCGGGCCGCCTCGCGTGCAATTGGCCAGGGTGATTCGTTGAGGATCGCTCCGTTTTTCACACCAGTGAGTGCCGTCACGGGGTTGATCGCCGCGTTAACCGCGAGTTTCTCCCAGAGCCGCCGGGGCATGTCGTCGGCCACGGTGCAGTCGAGGCCGGCGCGCTCGAACGCCCGACCCGCTCGCTCGGCGTGATCGCTTCGCCCGCCACCGAGTACGCCGAGTACGACTGTGCCGGTCCCGGTACACTCGACTCGGCCCGGTTCACGGAGCACGGCCCCGTAAGTCGCCGTACCGGCCAATACGGGCGAATCGAGCGCGCTTTCGAGGAATTCCTCGTTTCCCATGCCGTTTTGCAGCGAGCACGCCGACCCGAACTCGCCCGTAGCGAGCGCATCCGTCGCCTCCAGCGTGTCGAAACTCTTGACGGTCACGACCGCGAGAGCGGCCCCGAGACCGGTGGCGTCGGTCGTCGCCGCCGGATTGACGTGAACATCATATTCACCGGTGACGCGCAAACCTCGGTCGCACACTGTCGAGACGTGTGGATCGCGTCCGACGAGGGTAACGGCGTGTTCACGGGCGAGCAGACCGCCGATGAGGCTGCCCAGACTGCCCGCGCCGAACACGACAATCTCCATTCAGTCCTCGGTCCAGTACATCAGCGCCTCGCGGGACTCGCTACAGTTCGGACACTCCTCGGGGAGGCCGCCCTCGATCTCGCCCATTTCGCCACATTCCATACAGCGCCACATGAGGTTCGCCTCGCCGAACTCCTTGCCCGAGCGGGCGTGCTCGACGCTCATGGCCTCGTAGCCCTCGCGCATGGTGACGTAAAACCCGGCGTTGTCGAATCCCCGGATCTCGCCGAGCTGGTTGCCCTCGTCATCGAAGATCGCCTGACCGAGATCGAGACGTTCGACCGCCTCGTCATCGACATCGTCCGGTCGCTCGCCGGTGTTGCCCGACATGACTCCCGATTCGTTCCCGTGGCCCATAAATCTCGTGTGGGGGTCAATGACCGTCAGCGCTACATAATCATCTTTTCACTCCTCAGATGAGTGTAATGTACCGTCCAAAATTTATATATCATAATTATAAAATAAACTGAATAACAGAAAATATAACAACAGCAGTAGAGAGAAATAGACCAACAATGCTTATAGTGGTGCTATACGTTTCCGAAAACGAATTAATATGAATGTCTATTTCGCTCGTGTTTTTGTATGTTGTTCCATTGAAATCATATGTCAGTGTAAATAATATTGTATGTTCTCCGGAATTAATCGGATTAACGATCCAATAGTTGCGGCTTGGTGTAGTGAATTTCAAATGAATAGGTCCTTGTGGAGAATCTATTTCGGGATGGTTATGAATAGCCTCCGACATTAGGCTAAAAAATCCTATCTTTTCGGCGTTAGGATTATACATAAAAATCTCAGATGGTAGCTTGATAGTTGTGTGCGATGATGATAACTCAGCCTTGTTTGAAGATATTGACATAGTATTAATAACTTCCTGATAAAACAAATTATCAGTTCTTAAAGTATCATAATTATCAATAGTCACATTTGGTCCAGTTACTTTCAGATAGCTTTCTTCGTCACTATCCATTAATTCTTGCTAAGAAAATGATATGGATAATTTACTTATTTCAGAATTCCGTAACCAGGAATAAATATATTAATCTTCACGTTTTCACCTGGGTCAATGTGTGTCTTTTCAGCCACGGGTGTAACTGAGAGTAGACCACTATTTTCAGGTGAAGGTACTAACTCTAATCTTTCTTCCACTCCATCTGGTTCGTCAATTTCATTGGATGGTTGTGTCATTCTGGGTTACATGAAATCCGCGATGCCGCTCTGTTTGTTCGTATCGTCCTCGAAGATACTCTCCAGGGATCTGTCGAGGATCCGCAGTCGCTGTTTGGTGTACTCCCGACAGCCGTACTCCTCGGCGACCTGCATGGCGGTATCCATGTACTTGTTGACCGATCCCCGATGGACGGTGAGATTCACGTCGCCGCCACACTCCCGGCACTCGCCCGACAGCGGCATGCGGCGGTATTTGGTCCCACACGAGAGACACCGGGTTTCCTGGCTCGAAAACGCTCTGAGATTGCCGATCAGGTCGGGCAGGAAGTGATACTCGATAACCCGTTCGGCGACGTCAGTCTCCTCGACCGCCCGGAGCTTGCGCGCGAGGTCGAGTTGGGCGTCCATCTTCTCCATCATCGAGCCGAGGGTCTTGTAGGCCGAGAGGTCCGGCCCGAGCGCGATGTCCGAGGTATCGTGGGTGTGGGAAAATCCCGAGTAGGGCCGGTCGGTTTCCAGCGTCTCCTCGGCGATAGCGATGTCGACCTCGTCGGGATCGGCCATCTCGCGGGTCGCCTCGTAGAATTCGACAGGATACCGTCTCGTGATGTCCATGTTGTGGGCCTCGTCGTCGATCTCGGTAGGGTCGATCCGCGAGGACATGACGAGGGGTGCGTCCATCCGCCCGCCCCGCTTGTCGGGTAAGTATTCTTTCGAGAAGTTGAGCAATCCGTCCATGAGCAACATCACGCAATCCTCGTCGCCGTCGCAGTTCCGCCGCTTCGCCGCGTGAAAGTACGGATGTGCGTACCCGACTGCGGCGCTGGTAAACCCGACGATCCGGCCGACCACCGCCGCCGAGGTGTGGGGAGCCATCCCGAAGACGAGTTCGCCCACCAGATCGTCGCGTTCTGAGACCTCGTAGAACGGCTCCCGGTCGTAGTAGTCGGTCAGCAGTTCATCGACGAAATCGGCGGTTTTGAGCAGGTGCTCGGCCGCACCCTCGGAAAGCACGACGTCCTGGACCTTGAGTTCGACTAACTGGTCGCCGTGTTCGAGGGGGTCGCCACGGATATCCTCGTGGTAGCCGAGTTCGCGGAACCGCTCGACCGACACGCCGAGTTCCTCGGGCCGCACGCTCGTGACCGGCAGGTCAGTCATGTCATACCGAACAGTACCGTCCTTGAACGCCGAAACGCCGTGTTTCGCCCGGAGGATCCCTTTCTCCATCGGTTCGGGGGTCTTGTTCGCGGAGGTCAGCCCCTTGACAGCTTTCAGCGTGTCGAAGGCTCCCTCGCGCTCGCCGACCGAATCGAGAGCATTACGGTAGACCCCGCCGAGATCGATGGTCCGGCGCTCGACGCTCGTGCCCTCGACCTCACAGCGGTCACATTCGACGCGATCGGACTCGTCGGGTTCGAGTTCGGTCCCGCAGTCGGGGCATTCGTACTGGGGAACGGTGTTCCTGTCACAGTCTGGACAAGTCCCTCGGAAGGTGATCGCTCCACAATCCATACACTCGCGGCGGCCAACGGAGACCTCGATCTCGCCGGGGGTGTCGCGCATCCCCGGGGCGTACCGGGCGGCCTCGCCGACGCTTCGCTGGTCGCCGCCGGCCTCGCCGATGGGAAACAGGGTATGCACCGCCGGCGAGAGTTCCCGGCTCTCGGATTTTTCCGGTCTGCCCATCCGGTTGCCGACCCGGGTCGGCGCGCGCTCGCGCACCTCGAAGGGGGCGACCTCGTTGACCGCCTCGATGGCGCTGTCGCCGCCGTCGTACTCGCGGGCCGCAGCTGAGATCGACTCCCAGGTCCGTTCGAGATCCGCGTCGAACCCGAGCGAGCTGACGAACGCCTGCCACTCGGGAATGGTGAGGGTTTCGGCACGCTGGCGGTGTTCGACCAACAGCGATTCGAGGGCCGCCCGCACCGGTTGGGTGCGCTGGATTCGTAGCTCGCCCTCGGTGATCTCGCCCTCGGCGACCGCGTCGGCCAGCGCCTCGAATTCCTCAACCGTGATATCGTGCCACAGATAGGTGTATTCGGGATGCAGCGGGGCGTCGTATTCGGTGGCCCACTCGATGGCCTCTCCGGGGATAGGCGACCCGAGATCGACGTGGGGGTCGTCGCGCAGGGCCTGGACGGCCCCGTCCGCGCGGTCGAACTCCTGGACCCACCATTCGACGGTGTAGGACGCTGGCGCGAGCGAGTGGTTGTTCTCGACGAACTCGCCGTAGTTGACGAGGTACTCGCCGAGGTCGAGCACCTTCTC
>CAYOFZ010000030.1:0-16376 GCA_964403315.1 uncultured Halobacteriales archaeon
AACCCCGTCAACCACATCGGGAAGATCTACAACCTCCTCTCGACGGAGATCGCCGGCTCGGTCGTCAGGGAGGTCGAAGGGATCCGCGATCTGCGGATCCGTCTGCTCTCACAGATCGGTCGACCCATCGACCAGCCCCACGTCGCCGACGCCCACATCGTCACCGAGGAGGGCATCGAGATCGGCGACATCGAAGACGAGGTAATCGGGATCATCGACGAGGAACTCGCGCGTGTTACCGACGTTACCGAGCGCGTGATCGAGGGCGAACTGACGACGTTTTGATCGCCGTGGACCCTCTGAAACAGGGGCAGTGAGGGTCGAAGCGGGTTTATAATCCCATCGTTTACTTCAGACCATGCATCAGCCGGGAGCCGACACCGTCCTCGTGCGCTACGGGGACATCGGCGTCAAAAGCAGCACGGTCCAGCGGGACATGGAAAAACGGCTCCGGGCGAACCTCGAAGCGATGCTCGCGGCTCGGGATATCGACGGCGAAGTAGCGGGACCGTGGTCTCGACCGCTGATCCGGGTCCCGCCCGACGCCGTGGACCCGGCGACCGACGCCGCAGCCGACACCTTCGGCGTCGTTTCGGCCAGCCCCACCGCCACCGTGGAGCCGATAATGGACGCGATCCGAGAAGCGCTAGCGGCGACCGCCCAGGAAACCTACGACGAGGGGACCTTCGCGGTGCGGGCTCGGCGGGCCGGCGGTCCCGACGCCCATTCGTTCACGAGCAAGGATATCGAGCGCGAGGGTGGTGAAGCCGTCTGGAACGCCGTCGCCGAGCGATTCGACCCCGAAGTCGATCTCGACGATCCCGATCACACTGTTTTCGTCGAGTGCCGGCCCGAGGAGGCGTTTGTCTTCACCGAGAAACGCGAGGGACCGGGTGGACTGCCGCTCGGCACGCAGGCCCCGCTGGTCGCGCTTCTCAGCGGCGGCATCGATTCGCCCGTGGCGGCCTGGGAGGCCATGAAACGCGGCAGCCCCGTCATCCCGTTGTATTTCGATTTCGAAGCCTACGGCGGCGTCGATCACGTCGCTCGCGCAATCGAGGCGACCCGAACCCTCGACGAGTACGCGCCCAACCACGGCGTCGACCTGCGGGTCGCGCCGGCCGGAGCGGCGGCCGAGCGGTTGGTCGCCGAAACGGACGACACCCGCATGCTCTCGTTGCGCCGGTTCATGCTCCGGGTTGCCGGGGAACTCGCCCGGCAAGAGGATGCAACTGGAATCATCACTGGCGAGGCGGTCGGCCAAAAATCCAGCCAGACGGGCGCGAACCTCGCTGTTACTGATTCGGTCACAAGGCTGCCGATCCACCGCCCGCTGTTGACCTGCGACAAACAGGACATCATTGCCCAGGCCCGCGAGATCGGTACCTACGAGGACGCGACCATCGAGACGGGCTGCAACCGGATCGCGCCCGAGTACCCCGAGACGAACGCCACCCTCGGAGAGGTCGAGACGGCCGAACCCGACCTCGGAGTGCTCGTCGAGCGGGCAGTCGAGGGGATCGAAACCGTTTCACTCTGAGCCGAAACCGCTTTTCCGTGGCCCCGTCTTCACCGGGCCGTGACGACGGTCTGTCTCGTCGGCAATTCCGATGTCGAGTTGCGGTTCGAACTGCTGAGCCGCGAAACCGCTCGTGAGGCGCTTGTGACCTACGGTCTCGCCTCACCGTGGGAAAACACCGTCGCTGTTGAAACGGTGAGTCTGGGTGCGGCGGTATCGCTATGCAACGATCTCGACTGGTATCTCGCTCGCTTTGTCCGAGCGGCGTTGATTCGAGAACCGTCCATCAGCAACGAGGAGTGGCTCTCGCGGGAACTGGCGACGCGGGTTCGAGATGACGGGATCGCTCCCGCCGCCACCGGGCGATATCTCGCGGTCTATGGTGTCGAGGAGGGACGGCTTGTCGAACCGATGTACGTCACGCGCCGAAACGGCGAAATCCCCGAGTACGATCTGCGCGAGGTCGAGGAAACGGTCGTGGTGCGCGTCGCGGAGGGGGAGTTCGGGGATCAGTCGAACAACCCGGTCGAGAGGTAGCGTTCGCCGCTGTCGGGGAAGATCGTCACGACGAGCGGGCAGTCGTCGTGGCCGCTTTCGAGACCGCCGTCGGCGGTGAGTCCGGCCATATCGGACGCTTCTGGGCAGTCGAGATCGGGCTGTGCGAGCCGGCCTGCGACCCGGCGGGCCGCAACCGAGGCCGCGCCGCTCGACTGGCCGACGAGGACGCCCTCCTGGCGGGCGAGGCGGCGACACTCGTGTTCGGCCGCGTCGAGATCGACCGTTTCGATGCTATTGAGGAGGTCCACGTCGAGCAGGTCGCTGACGAAGCCCGGGCCCATGCCCTGGAACTCGTCCTCGCCGGGTTCGCCCGTCGAGAGCACGGCGTTTCCTTCGGGTTCGACCGCGACCGTCTCCATGTCGGGAAACTCCTCGGCGAGCCGGGTGGCGGTCCCGGTGAGCGTGCCGCCGGTGCCGACCCCGACCACCAGCGCGTCGATTGCGCGGTCCCCGACCGATTCGAGGATCTCGGGGGCGGTCGTCCGGTAGTGGGCGTCGGCGTTCGCGGCGTTCTCGAACTGGCCCAGCTGGATCGCGCCGGTTTCTTCGACGATCCGGTCGGCGCGTTCGCGGGCCGCTTCCATGGTTCCTTCGACGAGTTCGATCTCCGCGCCGTAGGCCCGGAGCAGCCGGCGGCGCTCCTCGGACATCGAGGCGGGCATCACGATGGTGAGGTCGTATCCACGGGCCGCACACGCGATGGCCAGCCCGATGCCGGTGTTCCCACTCGTAGGTTCGACGATGCTGTCGCCCGGTGAGAGTCGCCCCTCGCGTTCGGCGGCCTCGATCATCGAAAGCGCGGGGCGGTCCTTGGCCGAACCCCCCGGGTTGAACGCCTCAATCTTGGCGGCGACCGTCGCGCCCTCCGGGGAGTCGACCTGGACCAGCGGCGTACCGATCGCATCCAGAATGCTCCCGTGCATGATGGACCCGTACGGTGTGGGGGTATAAACCGATGACGGAGACCGAGCTCGTCCATCGCTTACCCTATTCGGTCTCGGAGGACGCGTTCGGATATCCGAACGCTTAATCCCCTGACTGACCGATTAGTCAGTGATGATCGAAGCGACGATCCAACTGATGAACACATTGCTGTATCGAGATGGAACGAACCACGGGGGTACTACGTGAACTTCTTCGAGTCCATCAAAAATCTCTTCGAGTTCAACACCGACCGACGCGTGTACGTGCTGGCGCTCGCACGGATGGCCGATTCTATCGGCAACTCGTTTCTGATCATCGTCCTGCCGCTGTACATCTCAAGCGGCGTCATCACTGGTCAGGCGTTCGGTCTCAGTCCGGCATTGATCACGGGAATCATCCTCTCGGCATTCGGTTTTCTCAGTACCGTCCTCCAGCCGATTGCGGGGCGACTCTCCGATAGTAGCGGCAAGCGCCGCCTATTTATCATCGTCGGACTGGCAATACTCACGGTGGCGAACTTCGTCTATTCGCTCGCGGAGAGCTACACGGCGATGTTTCTCATTCGAGGATTGCAGGGCATCGGTGTCGCGTTGACGATTCCCACAACGGTCGCGCTGGTCAACGAACTGGCGACCAGTGCCTCCCGCGGCGGGGACATGGGTATCTTCAACACGTTTCGATTCGTCGGCTTCGCCGCCGGTCCGATCCTCGCCGGTGCCGTGATCAATCGTGGCCCCTACCGGATCGCCGGCATGGGGATCACGGGTTTCGAGGGGGCCTTCTACGTCGCAGCGCTCGGCGCGCTGGTCAGTGCCGTCCTCGTCTTGCTTCTCGTCGAGGATCCCCAACCGGACGAACTGGAGGCTGAGGCGTCCGACGAGATCGGATTTTCGATCCTCGATCACGATCACGACAGCCTGATCGATCCGGTGCTCGCGCTCGGCATCGCGTTGCTGTTCGTGGCGATCGGCATCGCGCTCCTCGAACCGCTCCAGACACAGATCAACGATCACATCGGACAGGGCGCGACAATGTTCGGTATCGAGTTCTCGGCGTTTATCGCCGCGCAGGTACTCCTCCAGACGCCGATTGGCAGGGCGAGCGACCAATACGGTCGCCGGCCGTTCATCCTCGGTGGCCTCGTCCTCCTCGTGCCGGCGACGCTCGCACAGGGGTTCGTAGTGACGCCGATGGGGATGATCGTGACGCGCCTCCTCCAAGGTGCCGCGGCTGCGACGGCGTTCGCGCCCGGGTTCGCACTCGCGGGCGACCTCGCCGGGAAAAGCGACTCCGGAACGACCCTCTCGGTACTGACGATGTCGTTTACCCTCGGAACGGCCATCGGTCCGCTGATCGCGGGCTATCTCGTGAACATCGGGTACGTGGTACCCTTTGCCTTCGGAGCGGCCCTCGCCGCACTCGGGGCGGCTCTCGTTTACACGCAGGTCGAGGAGACCGTGACGACCCCCTCTGGGGGAATCACAAGCACCCGCTCCGCAAGCCAAAGCCAGGATTAAACCGGCAACTGGTCGGCCAGCAACCAAGCGCGACGGTTATGAGCCCCGGCGTACAATCGATGAATATGTCTCTCGAAACGATGCAGCCGAACCCGATGTGGAACGCCGACGCCCACGCCCGGACGCTCGAACCCTTCGAGGAGCGCGCCGACGACCTCACGGTCCGTGTCTGGGGGGCCGACTGGTGTGGCGACTGCCGAGGGACCCTTCCCGACTTCGCCGCCGCCCTCGATGCCGCCGGAGTTCCCACCGACGCGATCCACCAGTACGAAGTCGAGAAACTCGATGACGGTTCGAAGGAGGGACCCATGGTCGGGGAGTACGGGATCGAGTACATTCCGACCATCGTTGTTGAGCGAAGCTCAACGGGCAGTCAGAACTCACCGAGTTCCGACGATGTCATCGAGCGAGACGGCGAGGAACTCGCCCGCTTCGTTGAGGCGGAACCGGAGCCGGCGGCGACCTATCTCGCGGATCAACTCCGCGAGGCCGAGGCCTCAGCCTGAGCGGTCGGCTCCTCCGGCGGAAGCAGGGTCCAGTTTTCCGACCCAGTCCATCGCCTCCTCGATGTCAGTAACGGGCGGTGAGCAGGTAAAGGACCGACAGACGTAGGCCGTCGGTTCGCCGTCGCGCTGTTCGCGGTCGGCCCAGATCGGCGGTGCTTCGTCGAGTTCAAGCTGATCGAGCCAGTCGTCGAGCCCGTCCTCGGTCGACGGTCGCCGTGCGAGGATCCGCCCCGGCAGGTAGGTCTCGGCGAGCCGTTCGCGCCACTCCTCGGGCAACTCCTCGGCGGCGACGGTCAGTTCGAGCGAGCCCGTTTCGAACCGGTCGGCGGCCATGAGTAACGAGGGGTGTTCGAGCGGGCTGCCCTCGATGCGGTCGCCGTGGCGTTCGAGTACCGTCTCGACGATCCCCTCGAAGTCCGAATCGGACGCGAACGGCGCGAGCGAGAGCAACACATCGGCGGCGACGCCCAGACTCGACGGGGTCGATTGATCGCGGAGTTCCTGTGGCCGTGTGACGAGGTCCTCGCCGGTCGCGGGTGTGAAATACAGCGTTCCACGCTCTTCGTCCCAGAACTCCCGCTCGATGGCCTGCGCGAGATCGAGCGCGAACCCGAGGTGATCGACCTCGCCGGTCGCTTGATAGCAGTCGAACGCGCCACGCGCGAGGAAGGCGTAGTCTTCGAGGTAGCCGTCGATCTCCACCTCACCGTCTTTATATCGCCGCGAGAGGTGGTGTTCCTCGTCGTCCCAGAAGTGTTCGCGGGCGAATTCGAGCGCGGCGACGGCGCGGTCGGCGTACCCTTCGTTGAGGACCAGCCCGCCCGCCGCGAGCGCGGAGACCATCAACCCGTTCCAGCCGGCGAGGATCTTCTCGTCGCGGCGGGGTCGTGGCCGTTGCTCGCGGGCCTCGAAGATCCGTTCGCGGGCGGTTTCGAGGCGGTCGCGGACCGACTCGGGATCGAGGTCGTACTCCTCGGCCAGCGAGTCGATGCTCGCCGAGAGTGTGAGCACGTTCGTCCCCTCGAAGTTGCCCGCCTCGGTCACGCCGTAGCGATCACAGAACAACTCGGCGAGGTCGTCGGATCGCGTCCGACTGCCAGCCGAGCGTTGCTCGGCGAGGTCGTCGTCTTCGATGGCCTCCCGTACTTCCTCGGGCGTCCAGACGTAGAACGCCCCCTCCTCGTCGTCGGCCTCGTCTGCCTCGGGATCGTGGCGCGACTCGGGGACCTCGCTCTGGGCATCGAGGGTGCTGTAGAATCCCCCCTCCGGATGGGTCAGTTCACGGGAGACGAACGCGAAGGTTTCGCGGGCGGCCCGGGCGTAGCGTTCCTCGCCCGTCATCTGGTACCCCGCAAGGTACGCCTTCGGGAGTTCGGCGTTGTCGTAGAGCATCTTCTCGAAGTGGGGGACGACCCACTCGCGGTCGGTGGCGTAGCGATGGAAACCGCCGCCGACGTGGTCGTTCATACCCCGGTCGGCCATCGCGTCGAGGGTCTCGGTGACGACCTCGCGGTACGATTCGTTGCCGGTTCGGTCGTAGGCACGTGCGAGCAGATCGAGGCGTGCGGGCTGGGGGAACTTCGGGCCGTTTCGCCCGAACCCGCCGTGTTCCCGATCCGCCGCCCGGAGCGCGCTCTCGGCGGCGGTCGTGAGCGCATCATCGCCGGGCCGGTCGCCGGCCTCGGGGACGTCCTCCAGTTGGTCGTCCAGGGCGGCGGTCCACTGGTCGGCGCGGTTTTCGATTTCTTCTCGATCCGTCTCCCAGGACTCGCGGATGTTTTCGAGCAGGTCGCCGAAGCCGGGCATCCCCCGCTGGGATTGTGCCGGGAAGTAGGTGCCGACGTAAAACGGGCGGCCGTCGGGGGTGAGCCACACCGACAGCGGCCAGCCGCCACGCCGTGTGACGAGCTGACAGATGGTCTGGTAGATGCTGTCGAGGTCGGGGCGCTCCTCCCGATCTACTTTGATCGGGACGAAGTGCTCGTTGAGCTGTTCGGCGATCTCCTCGTTCTGGAAGCTCTCGTCTTCCATGACGTGACACCAGTGACATGCCGAATACCCCACCGACAGGAAGATGGGCACGTCGCGTTCCTCGGCGGCGTCAAGGGCGTCGTCGTCCCAGGGTTGCCAGTTGACGGGGTTGTCAGCGTGCTGGCGCAGGTAGGGGCTTTCCTCCTCGGAAAGGCGATTGTGATCGGTGGCGCTCATGGTCCGGAGTAGGCGGGCGCGACGGGTAAACCCGGTGGCGACCACAGGGCTATGGGTTACGAGCGCGTACACACTACCATGAGTAACGGAGACAAGGGACTCGACCCCTTGGTTATCGACCTCGGAGAACTGGCCTCCGAACTCAAGAGTTCGCTCGCTGTCGGGGGCACCGTCGAGGACGGGCAAATCGAACTCCAGGGCGATTACGGGGATCGCGTGCTCGACCTCCTCGAAGAACGGGGATTCGAGGTGGAGTAGCGCGTGTGCACGTTCATCCTCGCTTGGCAGGTCTTTCCCGACGCGCCCGTGGTCGTCGCGGCAAACCGCGACGAGGTGCTGGACCGGCCCGCCCATCCGCCCGGAGTGTATAGCGAGAACCCGCAGATCGTCGCGCCGTGGGACGAGCAGGCCGGCGGCACCTGGATCGGTTACAACGAAGGTGGCGTGACCGCGGCGATCACCAACCGCTGGATCGATGCCGACAGCGCCGAGCGAAGCTCGGCTGGCAGTCGAACGCGATCCGACGACCTCGCGGGCGAGCGCTCGCGCGGACTCCTGGTCGGTGATGCCCTCGAACGCGACTCGGTCGAAGAGGCCGCCCGGTTCGTCGAACGCGATCTGCGCGAGCGCGACTATGAGGGATTCAACCTCATTCTCGCGGATCGGAACGCCGCCCTCCTGCTTGAGTGGGACGGCCACCTGCGGGTACGAAACTTCGATCCCGGGGTACACATCGTCGTCAACATCGGCGCGGACGACCAGTTCACGATCCCCGAATCCCGCCCCGAACTCGGGGAACGACAGGCCGAAAACGCCAGTCGGGCTCGGGAGGAGCTTCGACCTGAACCCGGCGAGACCGCCGACGAATGGCATGAACGGGCCGTCGCGATCCTGAGCGATCACGACTACGGTTTCTGTGTTCATGGGGACGGGTTCGGCACGCGCTCGTCGTCGTTGATTCGAATGAATACGGATGAAACCGCTACCTACCGGTTCGCCGGCGGGCCGCCCTGTCGTACCGACTACGAGCCGATCGATACCTCGGCGTGATCAGCTCTCGCCGGAAGAGGGCGGCACGTCCGCGGGCGTATCGAAGTCGTGGAAGTGCTCCCCCTTCTCCTTGGTGAGGATGTTCAAGGCGGCCGCCGCGCCGTCGCCGGCGGCGATCACGGCCTGCCATTCCTCGGCGCGCACCATCGCGCCAGTGGCGTAGGCGTTCTCGACGCTGGTTTCCATCTCCACGTCGACATCCACCACGCCGTCGTCGGTGAACGCACAGCCCAGGTCCTCCGCGAGGTCGCGCTTTGCACCCGTCGCCAGCACCACATAGGACGCCTCGTAGTCACCCTCGTCAGCGCTGACGGTGAAGCCGTCGCCGTTTTCCTCAACCGCTGAGACCGCCTCGTTTTCGTGAAGTTTCGCGCCGTGGTCGGTCGTCGCCTGCTCGCGGGTGCGTTCGAGGAAGACATCGCCGTCCATGCTCCGGATGCCGGGGTAGTTGAACAGGTGGGCTTTGTGCATCCATGTCTGGTCGGTGTCGAACACGACCGTGTCGAGTCCGTTTTTCGCCGTGAACAGCGCGGCGCTCAATCCTGCGGGACCGCCACCGATGACTGCTACGTCCGTCATATTCCCGCAAATGAGTGCCGGGCCGATAAAGCTAGGTTTTACCGAGGGATACACCGAGAGCCCGGTGTTTATTCTCCCGGCCTCCGTAGCCCGAGTATGGAACTGGGTCTTGGCCTGCTATCCGCACAACGACGCCCCGACGACGACCGCTCGACCGCCGCGATATACGACGAACTCCTCGAACTCGGTCAAACCGCGGAACGGGCGGGACTGGACAGCGTCTGGACCTCCGAACACCACTTCACTGACGACGAGTACCTCTCAGGAACGCCCGCGGCCCTGGGGGCGCTCGCTGGCGCGACCGACTCGATCCGGATCGCCTCGGGCGTCGCGCTGACGCCCTTCTACGACTCCGTCCGGCTCGCGGAGGACGCCGCGACCGTCCAGGCGCTCTCGAACGGCAGGCTCACGCTCGGGCTCTCGGTCGGCTATATGGACTTCGAGTTCGAGAACTTCGGTATTCCCAAAGACGAACGCACCGAACGCACCGAGGACACGATCCGGTTGCTGCGAAACGCCTGGGAGCCCGGACCCTTGGGATACGACTCGGAGTTCCACCCGGTCTCGCCCGATGCCGAGGTGACGCCGACGCCCGACGAGGCCCCGGAGGTCGTGCTGGGCGCGATCGCAAAACCCGCGGTGCGACGGGCCGCGCGCATGGGCGACGGCTGGTGTGCGAACGAGATGCTCACCATCGAGGACATCGAATTCCGTCAGGACGATATCGAGCAGGTTCGCGAAGATGAGGGGATCGAAGGGGATTTCACCACCTACGTCATCCAGTACGGCTTCGTCGGCGACTCCTACGAGGAGGCTTGGGAGACGCTACGCGACGGCTACTTCTATCAGCAGCGGAAGTATCAGGAGTGGATGGAAGGCGAGGAGATCGAGGAACTGCCCGACGAACAAAAGGACGAACTCGAAGAGCGCGCGCTCGTGGGCACCCCCGAGGACGTGATCGAGGATCTCGAAGCGTACCGCGATGCGCTCGGCGACGACACCCACTTCGTGTTCCGTTCGTACGCGCCGGGCATCGAGACCGAGGCGATGGCCGACTGTATCGAACGTCTGGGCGAGGAAGTCGCGCCGGCGGTGCGCTGAAGGGCAACCTTTAGGCTCGGGCCCGCGCGTCCTCCCGTATGACCGAAACCGTGCTGTTGGTCGGGGGCGGGGGGCGCGAACACGCCATCGCGCGGGCGCTCGAAGACGGCGACTGCGAGCTGTACGCCTGCGCCGACAACCGCAACCCCGGGATCGCTCGCCTCGCCGAGGGCTTCGAGACGCTGGACACGACAAATCGCAGTGCGGTTCGGAGCTACGCCGACGAGATCGACGCAACCATTGCGGTGATCGGACCCGAAGGACCGCTGGAGGCGGGGATCGCCGACGCTCTCACGGAGGCGGGCGTGTTCGCTTTCGGCCCCTCGGCGGAGGCCGCCCGCATCGAGACCGACAAGGCCTACCAGCGCCGGTTCATGCGCGAACATGAAATTCCGGGCTGTCCCGACTTCGAGACCTTCGAGAACACGGAAGCGGCCTGTGAGTACATCGACGAGTACGAGGGCGACCTCGCCGTGAAACCCGCCGGACTAACCGGCGGCAAGGGTGTACGGATCATCGGCGATCAGGTGACGAGCGAGGAGGCCAAGGAGTACCTCCGTGAGAACGATTACGACCGGGTCGTCCTCGAAGAGCGGTTGATCGGCGAGGAGTTCACCGTTCAGGCCTTCGTTGCGGACGGCTCGCTGCGAGTCACGCCGGCGGTGCAGGACCACAAACGCGCCTACGAGGGTGATGAGGGGTCGAACACCGGCGGTATGGGATCCTACAGCGACGCGGGCCTCGAACTGCCGTTTATGACTGACGAGGACTACCGCGAGGCCGTCGGGGTTCTGGATGCGACCGTCGAGGCCCTCGATGATTACACGGGAATCCTCTACGGGCAGTTCATGCTCACGGCCGACGGGGTGAACGTCGTAGAGTACAACGCCCGGTTCGGTGATCCCGAGGCGATGAACACCCTTCCCGTGATGAACACCGACCTATTGGGTGTGCTCACGGCGGCCCGCGAGGGTGACGAACTGCCGCGACTTTCCTTTGCCCCCCGCGCGACCGTCTGTAAGTACGCCGTTCCCGAGGGCTATCCCGAGGATCCACAGGGCGGTACGCGAATCACCGTGGATGAGGGGAGCGCGGGCGAGGCATTGCTGTTCTATGCGAGCGTCGACGACCGCGAGGACGGGATCTACACGACCACCTCGCGGGCCTTTACGGCCGTCGGCGTCGCCGACACCATCGCCGAGGCCGAGGAAATCGCCGAGAACGCCCTCGCGGCGGCCGGCGATGGCGTCCGGGTCCGCCACGACATCGGCACCGAGGAGCTGGTTCGATCCCGGATCGACCACATGGCCGAGTTGCGCGAGGAGTGATCGGTAGCCGGCATCTGCAGGGACAACCACGAGGGACCCGCCCGTAGTTGACCCGCTATGAGCGATCACGACCGCACCCGCAACGAATCGCCTTGGTTCACGGACGCCGACGACGCCCGGTTTCCCGCACTCGACGGTGACATTCGCGTCGGGACGGCGGTGATCGGCGGCGGTATCGTCGGAATCTCGACGGCCACCCACCTCGCGGAACGGGGCCAGGAGGTCGCCGTGATCGAGCGCGACCGGGTCGGCGAGGCAGTCACCGGCCACTCGACCGCGAAAGTCACCGCCAAACACGGCTTGATCTACGCCGACCTGCTCGATACGTTCGACCCCGAACGCGCGCGCCAGTACGCCGACGCCAATCAGGCCGCCGTCGAGGAAGTCGCCCGGCGAAGCGAGGGGATCGACGCCGATTTCGAGCGCGTGCCCGCCTACACCTACGCGACCGACGCCGACGAGCGCGAGACAATCCAGCGCGAGGCGGAGGCGGCGGCTTCGCTCGACCTGCCGGCGACCTTCGCGGCCGACGACGATCTCGATCTGCCCTTCGAGACGGCGGGCGCGGTCCGATTTACCGATCAGGGACAGTTCGACCCCTGGAAATACCTGATCGCGCTCGCCGAGGCGATCCCCGGCGAGGGCGGTCGCGTCTTCGAGAACACGCGTGCGACCGAGGTCGAGCCCGGATCACCGTGTCGGATCGAAACCGACGGTGGGTCAGTCGTTGCCGAGAACGTGGTTCTCGCCACGCACTTCCCGATCCTCGACCGCGGTGGGTATTTCGCGCGGCTGTGGCCCAAACGCTCGCACGTCCTCGCCGTGTCGGTCGCGGGCGAACCGCCCCGGGGAACCTACTACACCACCGACGGTGACTACCGCTCGCTTCGCACCTATCCCGCCGACGGCGAGCGCCGGCTCCTGGTTGGCGGCGAGAGCCACAAAACGGGCCAGGGCGGTTCGACGGAGGCGCGCTACCGGCGTCTCGAAGAGTTCGCCCGCGAGCATTTCGAAGTCGAGGAAATCGTCCACCGCTGGTCGACCCAGGACTACGCCAGCCCCGACGGCGTGCCCTACGTCGGCTCCGCGCCGCTCTCGGAGAACGTGTACCTCGCCGCCGGGTTCGGCGGCTGGGGGATTACCAACGGTGCGGCGGCGGGACGGATCCTCGCGGGGCTGATCTGTGACGGCGAACATCGGTGGGCGGGGGCGTTTTCCCCCGACCGAATCACGCCGAGCGCGGCCACCTCGTTCGTCGAGGAGAACGCGAACGTCGGCCGACGATTCCTGGGTGACTGGGCGGCGGCGCTGCGGGCCGACGAGGCGACCGCTCTCGAACCGGGGGAGGCGACGGTCGTCCGGCCAGATGAACCGGTCGGTGTCCACCGCGACGAGGCGGGCGACCTGCACGCCGTGTCGGCGATCTGCCCCCATATGGGATGTATTCTTCAGTGGAACGACGGCGAGCGCACCTGGGACTGTCCGTGTCACGGGTCGCGGTTTTCCCACGAGGGACGGGTGCTCGACGGCCCTGCGGTCGAGGATCTGCGCGAGCGAAGCGCCCGTCAGAAATAACGGTGGCGGCTGCCGGCCCACTACTCAAGGGCGTGGCGAGTCCAGCATCGACCATGGCTGAAGACCACGACTCCGCCGAGGAAGAGGAAGAACAGACCCAGTACGGCGGCGATCCCGAAGGAGAATCCGCCGTCGAACAGACCCAGCGCCGGATGGACGACGACGAAGACGACGAGGGCGTGGAAGGGGATCAGGGCCGGGACGCCGACGAGGACGACGAGGAGTACGGCCAGGACGAAACCGACCCCGAGTAGCCACACGGGCACACGGATTCAAGGTAGTGCCGCGAGAACCGGCGGGCGTGAGCGACGACGCTTCCCGCCACGACCGGGTCGAGCGCCATCCCACATCCGGGCGTGCGAACTCGCTGTGGGACTGGCCCGACGCCCGCCACCCGCTCCGGATCGTCCGCAACTACATCGCTATCGTGCTCGCCCGTCATTCGCCGAGTCTGCGCACGAAAAACTGGTTGCTCCGAACCATTGGCGTCACCGTCGGCGAGGGGGTCTCGTGGGGCCTGGAATCCACCCCGGACGTGTTCTGGCCCGAATTGATCACCGTCGGCGACGGCGCGATCATCGGCTACGACGCCACCGTGCTCTGTCACGAGTTCCTCCAAGAGGAGTACCGCACCGGCCCCGTCGTGATCGGCGACCGGGCGATGATCGGCGCGGGCACAATCGTGTTGCCCGGCGTCGAGATCGGCGAGGGCGCGAGCGTGGCCGCCAACTCGCTGGTGACCGAGGACGTGCCCCCGGACACGACGGTCGCTGGCGTGCCCGCCGAGCGGCGTGAGCGAGACGACTGACACATCGCGGTGAAACGAAGCAATCGCAAGGCCAACGTTGAACCGATAGGCAAGACCACGGCTAGATATGGACATCAGTTCGATAGCGACTGACGAGTATCTCGAAGCCCGTCCTGACGACGAACTCGGGGAAGTTCGCTCGACGTTCGAATCCGAGAGTCCGGCCGGAGTCCTAATCATCGAGAACGGCGACTGCGTCGGCGTCATCACCCCACAGGCCCTGCTTCGCTCCCAGACCAGCGACGACGCGACCGTTCGAACGGTGATGGAGACCGCCCCCAGGGTCGAGCGAACCGAAAACGTCCGCGAGGTCGCGCGCCTGATGGTCGAAAACCAGACCCGGATCGCGCCCGTCTACGTCGAGGGCGAGGTCTGGGGCTCGGTCACCCAGGACGCCATCCTCGAAGCGGTGCTGGAAAACCTCGACGTGTTGACCGTCGGGGAGATCGCCACCCAGGAGGTCGTGACGGTCACCGAGGAGACGAACCTGGGCGAGGCGATCAACCTGCTCAGGGAACACAGCATCTCGCGGGTGCCTGTCGTCGAGGAGGGCCAGCGCCCAATCGGGATCCTCACCACCGACGACCTGATCGAGTTCGTCGTCCGCGATACGGATCGACAGACCACCGGCGACCGGGGCGGCGACTCGCCGACGCTCCGGGACCTGCCCGTCGAGAACGTCATGGACCGACCCGCCCGAACGGTTACCCTCGAATCCACGGTCGCGGAGGCGGTCTCGGAGATGCTCGACAACGATACCGACGGCCTCGTGGTCGTCCCCGAGTACGACGAGCGGGTCGCGGGCGTGCTGACGAAAACCGACGTGATGCGCGCGCTGACCTTCACTCAGGAGGCGGGGATGAACATCCAGATCACGAACATCGACCTGCTGCACTCGATGAGCCGCGAGGAGGTCACCCGGCGGCTGGAGGATATCACCGGCAAACACCGCCAAATGGACGTCCACCACGTCCACATCCGCCTACAGGAACACGAGGAGGAGCTGCGTGGCCGGTCGCTGGTGCGCTGTCAGGTCCGGCTGTGGAGCGACCAAGAGGAACTCGCGGGCACTGGCGAGGGGTACGGCGGCGACGAGGCGCTGTCGCTCGCGCTGGACAAACTCGAACGCAACGTCCTCGAACAGAAGGGTCAACAGAGCGATGAGGAGTACCGCGGGCAGTTGCTGCGCACGCTCAACGAACTCTAATTCGCTCACTCACTTCGTCCGCTCGCGGACTGGGTGCTAAGTTTTAGGTTCGGTGTTTGCTCGCGCCCTCCTCGAAGACGCTTCGATTCGGGACGATGTACTCGGTGCCATCGTCCTCGATGCGGGTGATGAACAGCTCGACTTCCTGGACGACGCCGGTGCGGTCGCCGATCTTCACCCGGTCGCCGATGCCGTAGGGCTGGTTCAAGAGGAGATAGATCCCCGCCGCCCCCGAAGCGAGCAGATCCCGCCCAGCAACGCCGGCCAGAAAGACCGCGCCGAAGACGTACACCGAAAGCAGGATCAAAAGCGCGGCGGTGGCGACTCCGAGTTGCCCCAGCGCGATCAAGAGAGCGACGTAGATGATGCTGTACTTGACGATAGTGCCGATAAGCGTGATTTCCGGGAGTTTGACGCTTCGCAGACGCTCGTTAACGAGCAGTTCGGCTTTGTCACCCGCGACGATTCCGATGATGACCGCAAAGACGGCGACGAACACCTGGGGGACCAATCTGGTGAGCTGTGTGAAAAACAGAGCTATATTGAGCACGCCGACGACGTACAGCGCGAACAACGCGCCACATCCGTAGATGAACCACGAACTCAGCCGGGAAACGACCGCGACGGTCGAACTGTCGAGACCCTGTGCGGCGCGTTCGAACGCCGTCCCTTCGACGATTCCGGGGACTCCGATGGCGGTCAACACCTGTTTCAGAAGCTGTCCGAAGACGTACCCGACCACGACGACGCTGATAAATACCAGCATCGCGAACATGACCGGATCGAGAAAGACCGAAAACGAAAACTGCATGTCAATATTCCTCCGGGTCGATCTCCAAGACGAGCTGGCCGCCCTTGAACGCCCGAATGAGCCCATCCGATTCCGAGAGGACAATCGAGGTGGCGTTGGTATCCCGAGTGATCGCCCCGCCGGCCATGTGGCGCGCGCCAAGCCCTTTCGGGATGTCGATACCCTCGGCGGCGGGTTCGAGATACCGATACGCCGAGACGATCTTGCCCGAGTCGCTGACGACGAAGGCCCCGTCGAGCCGCGAGAACTCCTTCAACATGACGTTGACGATGGGATCGCCGACGTGGACGTGGGATTTCTCGAATGGGTTGTACGAAAGCGGACGGGATTTGTTCATCACGTTGCCGGCGTCGCCGACGACGAACAGCGCCCCGACGGGTTTGCCCTTCTGGCCCTTTTTCCCGAGGTCGATGGCGACTTCGAACACATCGCGGATCACGTCCGGTTCGGCTCGGGAGTTGACGAACAGATCATAGAGGTCCGAATGCACCGTCTCGGTCGCTCGAATCCGCGAGAGGGTATCGATACCGTCCCCGAAGAGATCCGTCGCACAGACGGCGACGTCGCCTTCGTCGAGGAAGCCGTTGTCGATGGCAGCCCCGATCCCGAATTCGATGCGGTCTTTGAGGTCGGTAAATTCGAGGGGGATCTCGACGAACTGCTCGGCATCGACCGCGTTTTCGGT
>CAYOFZ010000031.1:0-16347 GCA_964403315.1 uncultured Halobacteriales archaeon
ATGGACTCATGGTCGCTGGCCAGCTCGCGCGTCTCGGCGTCGTCGGACTGCTCGCCGACGGCGCTGGCCCAGGTCTCGTCGCGATCGTCGTCCCAGGGGAGCCCCAGATCCGAGTCGCGGTCGGCGAGGCGCTTGTAAACGATGGTGTGCTCCACGCAGTCAGTGTCCGCGATCGCCTCGTCGGCGGTCCCCTTCAGCGTGACCGGCGACCCCCGCCGGTAGAATCCGTCGCCGGTGAACAGCACCGACGGACCGGCGTCGTCGAGGCGGGTGGCGACGGCGTCCCTCCCGAATCCCGAGAAGATGGGGACGGCGATGGCCCCGACTTTGAAGCACCCGTACAGGATCGAGATCACCTCGGGCACCATCGGCATGTACAGCCCGACGGTGTCGCCCGTGCCGACGCTTCGCTCTTCGAGGGCGTTCGCCACCTGATTGGCCTGCCGGTGGAGTTCGTGATACGTGATCTCACGAGTTTCGTCGGGTTCGCCCTCCCAGATGCAGGCGACTTTGTTGCGAGTCTCGGTTTCGGGGGCGGCGTGGCGATCCACGACGTTGTGTGCGAGGTTGAGTTCGCCACCGGGGTACCAGTCGGTGAACTGCGGGCCCTCTCTATCGTCACGCACCCGGTCATAATCCTCGTAGAACTCGATGCCGAGGTAGTCGGGGAGCTCGTCCCAGAACCAGTCGAGATCGGCCGTGGTGCGGTCGATCAACTCCTCGTGGTCGTCGATCCCGTACTCCTGCATGAACCCGTAAACGTTCGTTTCCTCGACGAACTCCTCTGACGGGCGGTGGACGATCTCTTGGACGTCTTCGAGCGATTCCATACCTGAAAATCCAACACGAACGATAAAGAGGTTTCCCACGATTTTTGCGTTCACGTCGCCCTCACTCGATGAACGAACGCACCTCCCCGGCCGAACGGGTGTTGAGCACGTCGTCGGGTTCGGCCCAGCCCCGGCGGGCGGTGTGGATCCCGTACCGGACGTATTCGAACTCCGGGGGACTGTGGGCGTCGGTATCGATGGCGATGGTCGCGCCGGCCTCGACGGCGACTTTCGTCGCGCGGCCCCACAGGTCCAGCCGGCGAGGGTTGCTGTTGATTTCGAGGGCGACCCCGTGATCGGCGGCGGCTTCGGCGAGCGCTTCGAGGTCGGGGTCGAGACCGGGTCGGCGGTTCAACATCCGGCCCGTGGGGTGGCCGAGCACGTCGGTCGCGGGATGGGCAATCGCCTCGATCAGCCGGTCGGTCGCCGCCTCGGGGGCCATGTCCAGCGCGCTGTGGGGCGAGGCGACGACGAGATCCAGCCCCGAGAGGGCGTCCTCGCCGACGCTCAATCCGCCTTCGGCGTCGATATTGGCCTCGACGCCCGCGAACACCGTGAGGTCGCTGTCGGCGTTCACCTCGCGGATCCGCTCGATCTGGTCGAACAACTCTCCATCGGAGAGGCCGACCCCGCCGACCATTCCCGGGCCCGCGGCGTGATCCGTGACCGCGAGGTAGTCGTGGCCGAACTCCTCGGCGGCCCCGACCAGTTCCTCGATGGGGAGGTCGCCGTCCGACCAGTCGGTGTGGGTGTGGAGGTCGCCCCGCACCGCGCCCTCCTCGATGGGGTCGGGCAGATCGCCGGCGGCCGCCGCCTCGATCTCGCCGGTGTTCTCGCGGAGTTCGGGCGGTATCAGGGGTAAGTCGAGGGCGGCGTACATGCTTTCCTCGGTGTCGCCGGCGATCCGCTCGCCGGCGCGCTGGCCGCTCGCGTTCTCGATCCCGGACGTATCGAAGATCCCGTACTCGTTGACCTTCAGATCGCGTGCGAGCGCGCGGTTGCGAAACACGATGTTGTGGGCCTGACTCCCCGTGAAATACTGCAGCGCGCTGCCGAACTCCTCGGGGGCGACGACCCGGAGATCGATCCGGATCCCGCCCGCCCGGATCGAGGCCTTGTTCCCGCCGGCCTCGATCACGTTCTCGGCCCGCTCCCAGTCGGTGAAAGCCCCGACGACCGCCTCGTGATCGGTGCTTGCAGCAAGTACGTCCACGTCGCCGATGGTTTCCCGCCACCGCCGGATCGAGCCGGCGACCTCGCAGGCCGCGACGGCGTCGTGCTCGCGCAGATACGCGAGCGTGTCGTCCGCGAGCGGGCGGGCGTCGCCCAGCAGTTCGCGCTCGCGGGCCCGGCGGGCGAATTCGAGGTTCGAGAGGATGTTCTCCTCGGTTTTGAGGCCGAATCCGCTGATCTCGCGGATCTCCTCGTTGCTTGCAGCCGATTCCAGTTCGTCGAGGTTCGTCACGCCGAGTTTCCGGTAGAGGGTGCCCACCGTCTTGGGACCGACGCCCTCGACGCTCGTGAGTTCGTCCATCGCCACCGGCAGATCCGCCCGGAGCTCTTCGAGTTCCCCGATTTCGCCGGTCTCTATGTACTCGATGATCTTCTCGGACATGGCTTCGCCGACCCCGTCGATCTCCTCAACGGTGTCCCGACCGTCGCCTGCGAGGTCCTCGATGGCGGTCGGATGCTCGCGGATGCTTTCTGCGGCCCGCCGGTAGGTGTTGGGTTTGTACTCGATGTCATTGGCTTCGAGCAGGTCGGCGTACTCCGAAAACAGCGCGGCGATCTCGGCGTTGCGGCTCATATGCGGGCTTCGGGCTATCGCCTGTTAGACCTATTGTCGTCCCTGCCGAGTGCTTGGCGCATGAACCGCGTCCAGCGCTTTTTGTCGGCGGCGTCCTGAGCCTCGATCTCGTTTTCGAGGTTCGCCGGTTCGAGGCTCTGGAGTCCCTCCAAGGCCCGGTCGATCCCGATGATCGAATCGGCGAGGCGCTCGCCCTCCTCGCGGGTGATCGCGCCCGTTTCGAGGCGATCCAAGCGGTCGAGGCGCTCCTTCCGGAGGTTCCGCTTTGCCTCCTCGACGCGCTCTTGCTCGCCGGCGGGGACGGTGTCGCGGCGTTTCACCTCGAAGACGAATTCCGCCAGCCCGACGGATTCGTCTTGAACGGTGATCTCCTCGGGGATCTGAGTGCCGATGGTCGCGCCCTCGCGGTTGATCCGTTCGAGCAGTTGCTTTCGCTTGTACTCCTGCACGGCCGAACGTAGGGCGGCGACGAGCAAAAATCTCTCCCGCCCGCGGTCAGTCGTCGCGGTCCTCGATCAGGTGAATCGCGTCCGGCGGAACCGACACCTCGACGGCGGCGTCGCGTTCGATCCCCGACCGTTCGAACGTGGCCGACTGTATCGACGCCAGCAGTGTGAACGCCCTACCTCCGACCCCGATGGCCACCCGGTAGGTGTCGCCCTCGTGGATCCACCGCCGGACCGTCCCCGTCAGAAGGTTCGGGCCGCCGCAACCGGGATCGCCGGCGTCGACGGGATCGCTGGAACTGCTCGCATCGTCCGCGCGACCGATCAGCCGAACCCGCGCCGGACGGACACACCCTGTCACCGATGCGCCGATCGCCGCGTCGCCCGCGGCCCGGAGCCTCACGTCGCCGACCGAGAGGCGGACTTCTCCGGATTCCCGCCCGACCACGTCGGCCTCGAAGACGTTCTCGCTGCCCGTAAACGAGGCGACGAACGGCGTCGCCGGTCGTTCGAGGATTTCCGATGGTGGGCCCACCTGCTCGATGCTTCCATCCCGGAGCACCGCGATACGGTCGCCGAGCGCGGTCGCTGCCCGCTGGTCGTGGGTCACGTAGACGACCGGGATCGAAAGCGAGGTGAACAGTTCGTGGAGTTCGTCCCGGAGGCGTCTGCGGATCGGCGCGTCGAGGTTCGTCAACGGTTCGTCGAGCAACAACGCGTCGGGATCGGCCGCGAGCGCTCGCGCGAGAGCGACCCGCTGTTTCTCCCCACCTGAGAGCGTTGTGGTCCGCTGATCGAGCACGTCCGCGATTTCGAGCATCCCCGCGAGCTCCTCGATGCGGTCCCGCTCCGCGGCGTACACGACGTTCTCCCGGGCGGTCATGTGGGGAAACAGCGCGCCGTCCTGAAACACGAGTCCGGTCGAACGATCCTCGGGCGGACGACCGACGAGCGCCCGCCCATCGAGCGAGATCGACCCGTCTTCGGGGGCGGCGATCCCCGCGATCAGCGAGAGTAGCGTGGTCTTCCCACAGCCCGACGGCCCGAGCACCGCGAGCACCTCCTCGCCGACCGAGAGGTCGAGCGGCCCCAGCCGGAACCCCTCGTAGATCTTCGTGAGGTGGTTGATAGCGAGCATGGCGGTCATTCGAGTGGGTTCGAACCGAGGACGTTGAGCACGACCAGCGTTGCGACGGCCACGCCGAGGAGGATCACGGCGACCGGAAACGCCGCGTCCAACCCCAGCGTCGTGAAGGAAACCCAGATCTGGACCGGCATCGTCCGGGGGTAGTACGCGAGCATGATCGTCGCGCCGAACTCCCCCATCGCCCGGGCGAACGACAGCGTGATCCCCGCCAGGATCCCGGGCCACGCAAGCGGGAGCGTCACCCGCCGAAGGGTCGCCAGCCGACCCTTGCCGAGCGAGCGCGAGGCGTGTTCGAGGCGGCGGTCGACCCCCTCGAACGCCGCCGTCGCGGTGACGACGACGAAGGGGGAGGCAACGAACGTCTGTGCGAGGACGATGCCGGCGACCGAGCGGGTGAGCGCTATTCCGTGGGCCGCGGCGAGATTCCCGATCAGCGTGTTCGGACCGACGACGGTGAGCAGCACCATCCCGCTGACGACCGGCGGCAACACCAACGGGAGCGCGACGAGCGCGGTCACGAGCGTTCGTAGCCGTCCCTCGGCCCGTGCTAGCCAGTACGCAAGCGGGAGCCCCAGGACCGTCGCAATCGTTGCGCTGATCGTCGCCGAAACCAGCGAGGTAACCGCTGCGGACACGACCGCCGGGGCCGCCATGCGAGCCAGCACGGCCCCGGGCGGTTGGGCGACGACCAGCGAGACCAGCGGGACGAGGTAGTAACAGAGCAACACCGCGCCGAGGAAGAACGCGACCGACAGCCAGTCGAACCGGCCGACCGCGTCGTCAGTTCGTGATCGTGTCAGGGACATTGCCGATGTATCGGGGGTAGTCGTCGGGCACCCCGAACCCGAACTCGCTGAGGTACTGGCCCGTCGTCTGCCGTCGGAAGGCGTCGACGGCCGCCGGTGAGTCGTGGCGGATCGTCGAGCCGTAGCTGATGAGGCCACCACGAATAACCCTGCCGCCCGGCAACTCGTAGGTCGCCGTCGCGTATCGGTCGGCGAAGCTCGGATCGCTCAGGTCGATCTCGGCGGGGAGGTCGATGTACTCGTAGCCGCGTTCGACGGCCATGTTTCGATACGCGAACGCGGCGTCGATCGAGCCGGTTTCGAACTGGCTGATGAGCTGTGTCTCCGGGTAGATCTGGGTTCGCCGGGGGATCGCTTCCCGGAGGTTTGCGTCCGTCCCGTAGTAGTCGGTTGCGAGTTCGAGGGTGAACAGCGTTCGATAGCCGAGCGGATCGAGCTCCGGATCGGTGCGGCCGAGCGAGACATCCCCGTTCAACAGCGGACGGTACCACCCCTCGACGCCCGCGTCAGCGAGCCGTTTCCCGCCCTCCGTGTTGGGGTTGTAGGCGAGCACGACCGAGTTGGTGGCAAACTCGGCGGACCACGCCGGATCGAGCGGCGCATCGAACAGGGCGGTGTCGGCGACGGCGACGATGTCGGGGTCCTTCCGTCCCTCGGCGACGAGCCGGGCGAGTCGCGTCGATCCGCGGGCTTCGATTCGTAGTGCTGAATCGACCCGCGGTCGAAGGCCGTTTTCGAGGGCGTTGTTCAGGCTCCCCGCGGCGAGCATCGAAACGGCCGCCGGCCCGCTTCCGGTTTCGGCGGAGCCGGTAGAGAGACAGCCGGCGGCCCCGCCGAGGGTGCTCGCCACCCCCGCCAGTACCGTCCGCCGATCGACCGACGGACCATCGGCGTCCATGCAGGAAACTGGCTGTGGTTGCCCCAAAAGCGTACCGCAACCGCTTCCATTTGATTGGATGGCCTCGGCCGAATCGACAGGAAAACGAATTCCGCACCTTCGAGATCGCCTGCCGCGTATCCCAATCCCTTTTGCTGCCCCGTGCCAACCGCCGGCAATGGCGACGTGTGATCGGTGTGGCGCACACGAGAACATGCCCTACCGCTGTGGACGCTGTGGCGGCACGTTCTGTGCGACCCACCGGCTGCCCGAAAACCACGACTGTCCGGGCTTGCAGGACTGGCGCGACCCCGACGGGCTGCTCAACAGTAATTTCGACGATAGCGTCGACAATCCCGGCGGCCAGGGATCCTCCGTGAGCGACCGGATCCCCATCAACACCGGCACCGGCGGGCCCTTGGGCTATTTCCGGAACAACATGACCTACGTGTTTCTCATGCTCATGTGGGCCGCGTTTCTGGTGCAGTACCTCCTCATCCCGCTAGTGGGTTCGCCCGGGCTCATGCGGTATCTCTTCGTTCTCCAGTCGACCGAAATCCTCCGCATCTGGACGTGGATCACCTCGGTGTTCGCCCACGGTGGCTTCAACCACATCATCTTCAACAGCATCGCGCTGTATTTCTTCGGGCCCATCGTCGAGCGGAAGGTCGGAAGCAGGATGTACACCGTCCTGTTTCTGGTCAGCGGCGCGGTCGCGGGGCTTTCACAAGTCGGGGTCGCGCTGGCGCTCGGCCAGCAAAGTGCCGTCGTCGGGGCCAGTGGCGCGATCATGGCGATCCTCGGCGTGCTCACAGTTTTGAATCCCAACCTCAGAGTCCTGCTCTTTTTCTTCATCCCGATGCCGCTGTGGCTGCTCACTATCGGGTTCGCAGTCGTCTCGGTCGGCCTCGTCGGCTTCGGTGGGTTCGGCGCGGGCGGGGTTGCCCACCTCGCGCATCTGTCCGGTCTCGCGGTCGGCCTCGTGTATGGCGAGAAGTTGCGCCGCGAAGGTGAGCGCGCGCCCGATCAGCTCCAGTTCGGCGGTGGCGGGGGCGGCCCCGGCGGACCGGGTGGTCCCGGAGGGCCCGGCGGCCCCGGCCGCGGGCGGTTCTGATGACCGTCACCCACCCCGAGTTCCGGCCCGATCCCGGGCTCGGCCGCGAGGAAATGGAAGCCCTCCAGCGCGAAATCGCGCGTGAGGCGAGCTTCGAGGACGAGCACCAGTTCCCGAACTCGCCGGTCGTCGCCGGCGTTGATCAGGCCTTTCCCGACGACGACCGGGCGGTCAGCGCGATCATCGCCGTCCGCGACGGCGAGGTGCTAGAACGCGCCTCGGCGGTGGTCGACCTCTCGATCCCCTACGTTCCCGGTCTGCTTTCGTTCCGCGAGGGCGAGTCGATCCTCGCGGCGTTCGAGGAGCTGTCGGTCGAGCCTGATCTCGCACTCTTTGATGGCAGCGGGCGGATCCACTTCCGGCAGGCCGGGCTGGCAACCCACATAGGCGTCACCCTGGACCTGCCGAGCGTCGGGGTGGCGAAGAGTCTGCTCTGTGGACATCTAAAGAACGCGCTCGAGGAACCCTTCGAGGCTGGCACCCGGGTGCCGGTCGTCGCCGACGGTCGGGTCGAGGCACCTGCCGGCGAGGTGATCGGGTACGCGGTTCAGACCCGCCAGTTCGAGGGCGACCGCCACATCAACCCGCTGTATGTGAGCCCGGGCCACCGGGTGAGCGCCGAAACGGCGGCGACGCTCGCGGAGACCTACTCTGAGAGCTACAAGCTTCCCGAGCCGATCCGGTTGGCCGACCGCCAAGCCGGCGACCGCGCCCGAAGCTACAACAGTTAACACCCCGGCCCCCGAGACGCCGTCATGGAAAAGACCGTTTGTATCACGGGCTGTTCGTCGGGGATCGGCCACGAGACCGCGCAGGCCTTCCTCGACGAGGACTGGCAGGTGTACGCGACCGCCCGGGACCCGGACGACATCGCTGACCTCGCGGAGGCGGGGTGTGAGGCAGTCGAACTCGACGTGACAAACGACGCCCGGGTACAGGCGGTCGTCGAGCGGATCATCGACGAAACCGGCCGTATCGACTGTCTGGTCAACAACGCCGGCTACGGCCAACTCGGCCCCATCGAGGACGTACCTGTCGGGGCGGTCGAAGACCAGTTCGACACCAACGTGTACGGCCCCCACCGGCTGGTCCGGGAGGCCCTGCCCTACATGCGCGACCAGGAGGGCGGGACGATCATCAACGTCTCCAGCCTCGCCGGTCGGGTGTCGTACCCCGGCGGCGGGGTCTACTGTGGCTCGAAGGCCGCCCTCGAAGCGATGACCGACGCCCTGCGCGTGGAGGCGGATCGCTTCGACGTCGATGTGGTGTTGATCGAGCCCGGCCCCGTCGATACGGGATTTTCGGATCGCGCCGTGGACGCTACCCGCGACCTGCCCAGGTCGGCGGAGTACAGCGACATCTACAGCATCATCGACGACAGGCAGGCCATCGGCGGAGGCGGGCCCGGCGCGATCCCGCCGACGGAAGTCGCCGACTGGATCGTTCACGCCGCGAGTTCGACCAAGCCGGATTCGCGCTACCCTGTCGGCACGCTCGCAAAAGTGGGATCGCTCGCGCGATTCCTCCCGGACGGGATCCGTGACGCCCTCTACCGGCTCGTACTCAAGGTCGCCGGATGATCCGAGAGCGCGAGGCCCTTGGCGGGACGCCCGCTCGTGAGACCGCCCTCGACTGCGTCGAAACCGGTATCGAGGCGGGCGATCCCGAACGCGTCATCGTGGACTCGCTCGGGGTTGTGGACGGCGGGTTGACGGTCGGAGAGACGGGCTACGATCTCGATAATTACGGGGGGATCGTCGTCATCGGTGGGGGCAACGCCGCCGGGCGGATGGCGGGCGCGCTCGAAGGTGTCCTCGGCGAACGCATCGACCGCGGGGCAGTCATCACCGACGCGCCCGGCGACACCGACCGGATCGAGGTACTGCCGGGCGATCATCCCGTTCCCACGGAACGCGGCGTCGATTCGACCCGCAAGATGCTCGCGCTGGCCGACGACGCCGGCGAGGACGTGCTCGTTCTCGTGGTCGTCTCGGGCGGCGGGAGCGCGCTCATGCCCGCGCCCGCCGAGGGTGTGTCGCTCAAAAACCTCCGAGCAGTGACCGAATCGTTGCTCGAAAGCGGTGCGACCATCGACGAGATCAACGCGGTGCGAAAACACTGCTCGGCACTCAAAGGCGGGCATCTCGCACAACGGGCCGCGCCCGCGAGGGTCGTCGGCCTCGTGGTGAGTGACGTGGTCGGCAACGACCTCGGCACCGTCGCCAGCGGGCCGACCGCGCCCGACGAAACCACTTTCGACGAGGCGTGGGCGGTCCTTTCTCGCTACGGGATCGACCCGCCCGAGGGAATCAGCGAGCGCCTGAAGCGGGGCGCGAACGGCGAGGTCGAGGAGACCCCCGGCGAGGGCGATCCGGTCTTCGACCGGGTGGAAAACCACGTTCTCGCCGACGGATTCACGCCGCTTGCCGCGGTCGCGGATCTCGCCCGCGAACGGGGCTACGAACCCCTGATCCTCTCATCGCGGGTTCGGGGCGAGGCCCGCGAGGCCGCGAAAACCCATGCCGGGATCGCAGAAGAGAGCCGCGCGACCGGCAACCCGGTCGAGCCACCCGCATTGATCTGCTCGGGTGGGGAGACGACGGTGACGATCCGCGGCGAGGGAACCGGCGGCCCCAACCAGGAGTTCGCCCTCTCGGCGGCGCTCGAACTCCGCGGGATTGAGGACCTCGCGCTGGCGAGCGTCGATACCGACGGGATCGACGGCGCGACCGACGCTGCCGGCGCGCTGGTCGACGGCACCACCGTTGAGGATCCCGAACGCGCACGCGACGCGCTCGATGGGAACGATGCCTACCCCTATCTCGACGCCCGTGGAGCGATCATCAAAACCGGGCCGACGGGGACGAACGTCAACGACCTCCGGGTGCTCGTGATCGAAGATTAATCGAGACACGCCGCGACGAGGTCGAGCATCCCCTCGCCGCGCACCTCGTCGGCGAACAACGGTACCCGTTTGACGTCGTGGCCCCGAAAGAGGTCCTGGGCCCGCCCGAGCGCGTTCTGTTGGACCTCCCAGCGGCGCTGGCAGAACTCACAGCCCTCGAGGTCGGGCGAGACGAACGCCCCCGGATCGGCCCCGGTCACGTCCGCGAGGTCCTCCATCACCCGGTTGACCACGACCGTCGAGACGGGGATTTCGAACTCCTCCAAGCGGTCGAGCAGCCGTTCGGACTCGACGATACTCATCTCCTCGGGGATCATCACGACCCGGAAATCGGTTCGAGTCGGATCGCGCAGTGTCGTGCGCAGGCGCTCGATGCGCTCGCGGAGTTCGTCCAAGTCGGCCATTTCCGCTCCCGCATCCGGGGATTCCTCATCGCCGAACATCCCCTTCATTCCCTCGACCATTCCCTGCATTCGCTGGCGAAACTGCATCAGCCGACCGACCATTGTGTCCATCACCTCGGGGAGTTCGAGCAGCCGGAGGGTATGGCCCGTCGGCGCGGTGTCGATCACCACACGCTCGAACCGGTCGTCGTCGAGGTACCTTAGGAGTTGGCGCATCGCGGCGGCTTCGTCGGCCCCGGGCATCGCCCCGCCGCCGAGCAGATCGGAAAGCGGGTTCTCGCCGTCCCCGCCCCCGCCGAGCAGGCCCTCGAACCCGCCCAGCGGTTGCTCGTCACCGAGGGGACCCCCCTCCATCGCCTCGTCGGGGTCGATCTCGGCGGCGAAGAGGGGAACGTCCTCGCGGATACGCGACGGTTCCGCCGGGATCTCGGTTTCGAAAGTGTCCGACAGCGAGTGGGCAGGGTCGGTCGAAACCACCAAGGTTCGGGTCCCATCGCGGGCGCTCGCCAAGGCGGTCGCGGCGGCCATGGTGGTTTTGCCGACGCCGCCTTTCCCGCCGTAGAGCACGTATTCAGGTGCATCGACGCCCGCCGGAACCGATACGTCCTCGATCTCCTCGACGGGCTCGACGTCTAGTTCGGCCATACCGACCCTTTCCGACCGGGAGTTGTGTACCCGTCGGTCCTGGGCGGCTACACGAAGTACGCGGCCAATCGGTCGGTCGCCTCGCCGGGATTAACTGCGCTCGGCGCGCCATTCATGGTCCAAGAGTCCGTACCAGAACGTGTTCTGGTATTCACCGTCGATAAACTCAGTCTCACGGTGGATACCCTCTCGGGTGAATCCCACACGTTTCAGGAGCCGTTTCGAGGGTTCGTTGAACTCGAACACACGGGCGGCTATCCGATGGAGCCCGAGCTGGTCGAAGCCATACTCAACGAGCAACTCCGTTGCTTCGGTACCGTATCCCTGATCGTGATGCTCGGGAACGATCCAGTAACCGATCTCTGCCGTCTTCGCCTCGGAGTCGTCGGGATGAAGGCTAATCATCCCAACCGGAACTGAATCGGCAACGATTAAGAGAGTAACTACGTCATCAGTACAAACTACGTTCTCGAAGAAATCGTGTTCCTGTTCACGGTTGATGGGTTTCGTCCGGCCGATTGGCCGCCGGATTTGCGGATCATTGACCTGCTTCTGCAGGAATTCGATGTCGTCCTCCTCGACTGTGTGAAGGGTTGCGTTCTCTCCCTCCAAGAACGTCGGACCAGGCATTATGGCCGTGTTTATCATGATATTCGGAGAATAAATATCTTGTCCGGTCAACACACGTCTACTCAATAGCGTGTTTCGATCAGTTCCGTATGAACTACCTACCGACAATAATACCAGCGAGACCTCTTTCCGCAACTCTACAGGAGAGCGACCCAAGAAGTATGTCGGCGGTCGTCGTACCCCGAGTATGAGCGCCGATCCCGACGCGATCCGTAAGTACTACGAGTACGTCGATAGCGAGGCCTACGACGACTTCCTCGGCCTGTTTGCCGAGGACATCACGTACCACCGCCCCGGACAGGACCCCATCGAGGGAATGGACGACTTCGAGGAGTTCTACCGCGAAATCCGACCCATCGAGCGGGGTACCCACACGGTCGATGAACTCGTCGTTGACGGCGATACCGTCGCGGTTCGGGGTCAGTTCGATGGTGTCCTCGACGGCCAGCAAGTCCAGTTCGGGTTCGCGGATTTCCACCGGTTCGACGACGACGGCGAGATCGAAGAGCGGTGGAGCTACACGGATACCGGGCGAGTATGACCGATGGTGACTCTGTCGAACAACGGGTTGGCGAGGCGTTGCGCGAAATCGGGGCGACGGTCGCGGTCGCCGAGTCCTGTACCGGCGGCCTCATATGTTCGCTGTTGACGGACGTTCCGGGGGCGAGCGACTACGTCGACCAGGGATTCGTCACCTACGCCTACGACACCAAACGCGAGACGCTGGGCGTCACTCGCGAAGCCCTCGACACCCACGGCGCGGTCTCGGAGCCGGTTGCCCGCGAGATGGCCCGCCGGGCCCGCGACATCGCCGACGCGACGTGGGGCGTCTCGACGACGGGCATCGCCGGGCCCGCCGGCGGGAACGAGGACGACCCCGTCGGCACCGTCTACATCGGCCTCGCGTACGCGGGCCCGTGGGGAACCGAATCCTCATATGCGACCGTCTCCCGGTACGAGTTCGACGGCTCGCGTGCGGAGATCAAAGAGAAGATCGTCCGACAGACCCTCGAAGACTTGCTCTCCGAAATTGGACCAAAAACATAACTATTATTACATTTTCCCTCGAAGAGCGGTGCGATGAACAAACGCGGGCACGTGTTGAACGGGGTATTACTAGCCGTCGGACTGGGATTGATCGTCCGTCCCTCGATCGGTGCCGGGACGCTGATGACGATTGCCGAGCTGTTCGTCCCGGTCGTGGTGGGGGCGCTGATTCCGGACGTGGATACCGCTTTCGGCCGCCACCGCAAAACCCTTCATAACCTGCCCGTGCTGGCGGTTATGCTCGTCTATCCCGTCTACTTCGGAAACCTCCAGTGGGTATGGGTCGGCGTGCTCACCCATTACGTCCTCGATCTGCTGGGGACAAGACGCGGGATCGCGCTGTTGTACCCGCTCTGGGATCGGGAGTTCGGCCTGCCGTTCGGCGTGTCGGTCAGCAGTCGGTGGGCGACGCCCGTCACCCTCGCGGTGACCGCCCTCGAACTCACGTTCGCGGCGGCGGCGCTATACTGGCTACCCCCCGAGGTGCTCGAAAGCGGGTTTACCCTCATCGCACCTCAGTAAACGGCGATATCGTCGAATTTTCCCTCGTAGGCGGGATGGCGGGGATGGGTCGGTTCCCGACCCGACAGCAGAACGCGGTCGATCTTCTTCCAGGAGTTCTCCACGGCGAGATGGGCGAACTCCGCCCGACACCGGAGCCGATGTGTCCGCCCGGAGCGGTGAAACACTTGTCGGGATGTGCCCGAACGCAAGGCGTCATGGAGGTCGGCAGGGTCGGCGATGCTCGTCTCGACGGTCGTCCACACCTCGCCGACGGTCTCCGGGCGGTGGGCGTACGAGGATCCAAACGCTGGCAGGCCTGTCGCGCCGGCGATCTCGCGGGCGCGGCGGTTGTGCCCCGGGAAGTGTTTCGGGTTGTAGACCTCGACGCCGTCGAAGATTCCGGGGTTGCGGTTGAGATCGATGATATCGAGGCTCATGGTGATGAACTCGGGATGTGGCGCGAATACGACCGCGTTCTGGCGTTCGAGTTCCGCGAGCGTCCCTTCGAAGGTGAGAAAGTCCGGAACGGGGGCGTCGAGATCCAGCGCGAGGACGTGTTTGCGGTCGTGCCACAGCCCGGTGAACAGTTCGCGGGCGGGGACGACCAGGAGATCGTCGTCGCTGAAACGTTCGGCCCGCCCTTTGATTTCAGGCCAGCGGGTAAAATGGGGGGCATACACGAGAACGTCGAGACCGCGGCGTTTCGCCCGCTCGACGACGCGCTCGTCGAGGATCTTCACGTGGGGATCGATTCGCGTGCCGGATTCGCTCATAACGGAGGTTCGCACCGGGGTGGATTTGCCCGTTGTGGTTTCAGTGATCGGGACGGTCGATCACTGTGATTTCGTCACGTCGGAAAGCGTTCGAAACGGTGGATCGCCCGATCCAGTGGTCGATGAAAACCCTCTCACTGCACGCGGTGGCCTGAATGACGAACCGGTAAACAGTCGGTGCGCAATAGTGTAGTCTCAGTCATCGGAGCCACCTGTGCTGCTGTCGCCGCCGGATGACTCGAACTCACTAGACCCGCCCTCGCTTTCGCCGCTCATCTCCGACGCGCTACTCCGCGCGCTCGCCATCCAGTCGTCGATGTTCTCGGCGACGTAGTCCTTGCTCCCCCAGCCGACCCCGATGCCGAGGGCGATGGCCAGTGCAAGCCCGAGCGCACCGAAGAAGGCCGTGACCGCTGCGGTGAACAGCGTCGTGAGCACGGTGGTACTGAAGCCGATGGTGTTGAGCGCTATCGTGATAGCGATGTAGTAGATGAACAGCTTCACCCCGAGACCGATGAGGGTCGTCAGCCGGCTCGCGTCGGTATCCGCCACGACATCCTCGACGAACTCGGCTAGCAGGATACCGAGGAAGAGGACGATCAGGCCGCCGATGAGCGTCGGGACGTATCCGGCGAAGTTGTTCAACAGCCGCGAGAGAATCGGAATCTGGAGTACGTCCGCCGCGGTCAACAGTGTCAGAAAGTAGATGTAGTATTCCGCGAGCGTGCCGATGATGCCGCCGAACCCGCCGACTGCGGCGGTAATGTTTTCGAGCGGCGTGTCTCGGAGATAGCCTTCGAGACCAAATTCGCCAATGAGGTCGGCAATGATGTCACCGACGACCCGCCCGATGACGAACCCGATAACGAGGATGACGATTGCCGAGAGGACGACCGGCAGGAACTGGCCGATGTTCGAGAGCAACTGCGAGAGGATCTGAATGCCGAGAACGTTCGCCGCAGCGAGTATGGCATAGAAGTAGATGAGGTACGCGACCAGTGTGCCAAGTGCGCTCGCAACGCCATCCTCGCCCTCGCTTTCGAGGGGCGTATCCTGAGCGTAATCCGAGAGCCCGATTCCTTCGAGAATGCGAGTGGTGATGCCGCCGAGGATCCGGCCGACGATCCAGCCGATGATGAGGACGACGATTGCGCTGACGAGCACCGGGATGAACGCGACGATGCTCGCTACCGTGTCCTGAAGGAAGGACGGGACTTGCTGTAGGACTTGTTGAAGGACGATACCACCGTTGCCAAGCGCGTGTAATCCTGTCATGTTGACTCCCTTGGCGTCACGAACTTGCCGTCTCCTCAATCATACGTGACGCCCGTGTTTCCTTTCAATTAGGACACTTGTAAAAGCACCCTCATCTCAATAGATCGTAACGTCGATTTTGTCAACGGTCAAAAAACCGGATACGATGGCTCCTCACTGTCCTCATGAGTAAAGCGAGAAGAGATCAGAAAAGCAAGCTAGCGCTCGTCGCTGTCGAGCACGCGGATCTGATCGCCACGCACAGTCACCGGAATCGGGACGGTCGCCTCGTAGAGTTCGACCGTCACCTGATCCTTGCCCTCGTCGATGCGCTGGACCTGGGCTTTTTCGCCTTTGAACGGGCCGGCGATGAGTTCGATGATGTCACCCTCGGCGATGCCCTCGACATCGGGTTTGGGCGAGAGGAAGTGTTCGACCTCGCCGAGCGAACTCTGGCCGGGGACGATGGAGCGGGCGTGGGGGATCTCGTCGAGGACGCGTTCGAGGATCGCGTCGTCGTCGGCCTCGACCATCACGTAGCTGGTCAGCGAATCGGGGGCGAGCACCGCGTGGATCTCCTCAGCCTCGCGGTTGACGATCATGTCCGCGACGGTGCGTTCCTGGCTCGCGGTGGTTTTGACGGCGTAGATCGGCATTTCACATCCCCCCGGGAAGGAAGCTCATGATCACGAACATCAGAAAGCCGATGATGCCGACGAGCACGATGCCGGCCCCGGCGATCAGCGCGATCCGGGAGAACTCCTCCCAGGCGGGCGTGGAGGCGAACTTCAACACCCGGATGTAGGAGGTGATGTCGTAGGGAACGTTCATACTGGCCGGCGATAGGGGAGGTGGGGTTTTCTATCTATTGGTGTACTGACCCTCGTAAGCTCCAATGTGAATTCACAGCAATAGTTACGACCGATAGTATAGCCCTGATCCGATCCGGCCCGCCCCGATTTGACAGGTAGAGGGAGATCCGATACCGACCGCCGGGACATTGAAGGGAGTCGCCTCCACGTGACCGATCCGCGACGTGGAGTTTCGTTGCTTTCCGCTCCCGTTTATCCCGTGATTGTCGACCCATCGGGCGCGACGAGGTACCACGTTCCCCCCGAACGATGTGACGCCCTGCCCGTTCGTGTCACCGGGTTGTTT
>CAYOFZ010000032.1:0-15726 GCA_964403315.1 uncultured Halobacteriales archaeon
GCCGCCGAGGTCGACGTAACGACCGAAACCGGCGTCGCCGTACGCCGAACCGTCGCGGGCGCGCTTGCCCGGACGGACGCCTCCTACGAGGACGCGAAAGGGGTGTTGGGGGCCATCGCGCGGAACTTCGAGGTCGATCTCGAAACACCTCGAACGGAGCATCCGGCCTTCATCGACGGACGGGCCGCCTCGGTCGCCATCGACGGCGAGGCGGTCGGCGTCGTCGGCGAGATCCATCCCGAGGTGTTGGTCGAACACGATCTCGAACTCCCGGTCGCGGCGTTCGAGTTCCGGCTTGACGCGCTTTGATACTCGACGCGGGCGAGGGGTTAAGGGGTTCCATTGGTAAGCGCCGATAATGGCTACCGACCTGATCGGACAGACCCTCCCCACATCGCCGGCGTGTCACGCTTGTGGGAAACGCCTCGATCACGAGGGTGGGCTGTACGTCGAGCCCGAGGGTGGCGACGGCGACAATGTCCGGGCCGTCTGTGAGGGCCACGCGAGCGGATCGTCGTCGGCGGTGATCGTCGAGCGCCGATCCCGACCCGAAAACGAGCAGGAATGGGACGAGTGGCTCGCCATCACCGCCGTGACGGAGTAATCGAGGGCATTTACGTTCGGAGCGCGTAGATCATCCATGAACCAGTTAGTCGACGGCAAATGGGTAACGGGTGCCTACGAATCCACGAACGACGAGGGCGAGTTCGACCGCCAGGAAACGACGTTCCACGACTGGATCGGCGATGGCGGGCAGTTCCAGCCCGAGGCAGGGCGCTATCACCTCTACATTTCATATGCCTGTCCATGGGCCCACCGAACGCTCTTGGCGCGGTCGCTGAAGGGACTCGACGACGCGATCTCGGTGTCGGTGGTCGATCCCTATCGTGATGAGGACGGCTGGCAGTTCACACCCGAAAAGGACGGCTGTACCGTCGATCACGTCCACGGCGCGGACTACCTGCGCGAACTCTACGTCCGTGCGGACTCGAACGCGACCGGCCGGGTGACCGTGCCCGTTCTCTGGGACACCGAGGAGGACACCATCGTCAACAACGAATCCGCGGAGATCCTGCGGATGCTCGACACCGAATTCGAGGAGTACGCGACCCGCGACGTGGATCTCTACCCCGAGGGCTACCGCGAGGAGACCGATAGGATTATCGACGCCATCTATGAGCCGATCAACAACGGCGTCTACCGCGCCGGCTTTGCGGGCTCACAGGACGCCTACGACGAGGCCATCGACGACCTCTTCGGGGCACTGGATCACTGGAACGAGGTGCTGGCCGATCAGCGCTACCTGGCAGGTGATCGCCTCACCGAGGCGGATATCTGTATGTTCACGACCCTCGTGCGCTTCGATCAGGTCTATCACACCCACTTCAAATGTAACGTCAAGCAGATCAGCGATTACGACCACCTCTGGCCGTACCTGCGCGATCTCTACGGGACGCCGGGCATCGCCGAGACGGTCCGCATGGATCACATCAAGGAACACTACTACACGACCCACCCCGACGTGAACCCCTCGCGGATCGTTGCCCGCGGACCGGAACTGGATTTCGAGGCCCCCCACGACCGGGATCGACTCGACGGCGAGCCACCCGAAGCGCTGTTCGCCGTCGCGGACTGATCGCCGCAAGCAAAGCGTCTTTGGCCGGTCGGACGTTTACCCCGAATATGGTCGAAGTAGGCGACACCGCGCCCGATTTCACCGCACCGATCGCCCATGACGGGGTCGAACCGTTCACGCTTTCCGAGCACCTCGGCGACAGTCCGGTCGTACTGGCGTTCTTCCCCGGGGCGTTCACGAGCGTCTGTACCGACGAGATGTGCCAGTTCCAGTCGGACCTCGCGTCGTTCGAGGAGGTCGGCGCGGACGTTTACGGGGTGAGCGTCGATACGCCCTTCTCGCTCGACGAGTTCCGCGAGCAGGAGGGCATCGAGTTCGGGCTGATCAGCGACTCCAACAAGGAGATCATCGACGACTACGGCGTCCAGATGGATTTCGCCGATCTGGGGTATTACGGCGTCGCAAAGCGTGCCGTGTTCGTGATCGACGAAAACGGCGAGATCGCCTACAAGTGGGTCAGCGACGACCCCGGCGTCGAACCCGACTACGAGGAGGTCGCCGGAGCCGCAAGCGAGACCGCGCAAGCCTGAGGTTTTTCTCCCCGACTCACCGACTACAGGTATGTCCGAGACGACCGATGACGGCCGGATCTACGATCCCGAGATAGACCACGCCTTCCCCGACGACCGTCTCAACGAAGTGTTGTCGTATCTCGACGAGGACGCCGAGATCGAGGCGTACCTCGAAGCCCAGAACGTCAACCCGGTCGCGCGCAAACAGTACAACGATCACGGCACAAAACACATCGAGATCGTTCTCAATCGCGCGCTGTGTCTGTACGACCTGCTCAAACGCGGCGGCGTCGAGTTCAACGGCGCGGCCCAGCAGGGCTTGGAGGAGGCCGACGAAGCGGTCATCATCGCGCTGGCGGCAACGCTGCACGACATCGGCCACGTCGTCCACCGCGACGACCACCCCTACTACTCGATCCCGCTTGCGGCAGACATTCTCGACCGGATACTGGGGGAGTTTTACGACATCTCCGAGGCCGTTCGCGTGAAGGGCGAGGTGTTGCACGCGATCCTGTGTCATCACACCGAGGAGGACCCGCTTACCCTCGAAGCGGGCGTGATCCGAGTCGCGGACGGCCTCGACATGGAGCAGGGCCGCTCGCGCATCCCCTATGAACGCGGCGGTCGGGGGATCAACACCGTCTCCAGTCAGGCCATCGAGAGCGTCTCCCTCCAGGAGGGCCGGTCGTTCCCGGTCCACGTCGAGATCGCCATGACCGACGCCGCCGGCGTCTACCAGGTCGATTCCCTACTCAAATCCAAGCTCCAGGATTCGGGACTGGAAGACTACGTCCGGATCGTCGCCCTGAACACCAGCGAGGACGACGAACTGGTCGCGCGACTCGAACTCTGAGCTTTAATCCCCTCGGTTCGTTGTTCGGATGTGATCGAACCACTGTTGGCGGTCGGACTGGTCGTCGCGGTGTTCGTCGGATACAACATCGGCGGCTCGACGACGGGGCCGGCGTTTGGTCCCGCGGTCGGGGCGAACGCCATCTCCAAGGTCACTGCGGCGGCGCTGATGGCGCTGTTTTTCTTCACCGGCGGCTGGACCATCGGCCGGGAAGTCGTCACGACGCTTGCCGAGGACATCGTCCCGAGTTCGCTGTTCACCCTCGAAACGAGTATCGCGGTGCTTTTTTTCATTGGCCTAGCGCTGTTCGTCGGCAACGTCTTCGGCGTGCCCGCCTCGACCTCGATGTCGACCGTCGGCGCGATCGCCGGGTTGGGCATCGCAACCGGCGAGATCAACTGGTCAACGATGGGCGTGATCCTTTCGACGTGGATCGTCTCCCCGCTGATCGCCTTCTGGGTCAGCGGCGTCATCGGGCGGTACTTCTACGCCCGGCTCAATCGGCTGATCGCCATTCCACGGAGCGAGCGCTCGGCGTTGACGATCGACCGGTCGGGGTGGCTCCCTCGACCGACGGCACACCCGTCGGCCTCGCGCAGGGAGGTGGGTGGAACGCTCGTCATCATCGGGATCGGGTGCTACATGGCGTTTAGCTCCGGGGCGAGCAACGTCGGAAACGCCGTTGCCCCGCTGGTCGGCAGCGGCCAACTGGCGATAAACCCCGCGATACTGCTCGCGGGCGCGGCGGTCGGAATCGGGGCATTCACCATCGCTAGACGCACTCTCGAAACGCTGGGCAACGACATCACCGACCTGCCGCTGACGGCGGCGATCGTCGTCGCGGTTGTCAGCGCGACGATCATCACGTTCCTGTCGGCGGCGGGCATCCCCGCGAGTTTCGTCGTCGTCGCCACCATGAGCATCATCGGGCTGGGTTGGGGGCGAGCGACCCGGACGACGACAGTTTCGGAGGGGGTCCGGGGTAGGGGTGAAACGGCGGTGTCGGTCGGTGCGCTGGCCGCCGACCGCGAGGGCGATCAGCTCCCCGAGATCGGTGACGAACGGCCCGAAGACATCCCCTCGGCGGCCGACCTGTTCGACCCCGCGACGACCGGCCGGGTGATCCTCATGCAGAACTTCGTCCCCCTCCTCTCGACCATCGGGGCGTACCTCACCTTTCGGTTCCTTCCCGTCTTCGGATTTTAGAAAGACAACTGATCAACGCATCTCTTCCTCAATGTGGACGTTTGTGTCGATTCGTGACAAGCAATACAGGAGTGGGAGTTTGCGGTCTGAACAACCCAGAGGTAAATTACTCAAAAAACACGAATCAAATCCGGTGACCATTGGACTGTCTGATTGAGTTAATAATCAACGGTTTTCCCGGCTAAGATCCGAATTTTCTCAGGAGTAAGTCCCTTGAATAGCAAAACCGTCGTAAATAACAGACACTCACCTGCAATGTGCCCTATGGATGAACACAACGACTCGACCAGCGATACGGACCCCTCCGATCATCACGCCAACCATGACGGACACCACGTAAACGAAAGGAGCAAGGATACATCGGATATCGAACAAGAAGATCCCCGGGTAGAACAGTCACTACTCAAGGAGGAAGCCGAGGATGCTAATGAAGCTGAACAGGAGGTCAACGAGCAATACGAACACGACATTGACCACGGGGGTGGCGGCCATGATCATGAAGATCATAGCGACCACGGTGGGATGCACGCCGGCCACGAGCAGATGTTCCGCCGGCGCTTTTTCGTCTCGACACTGCTCTCGATTCCTGTCCTCCTCTACAGCGAGACGCTTCAGCAATGGCTCGGGTTCTCGGTTCCGGCGTTCCCTGGCAGTGAGTGGATCAACTCGATCTTCGCGGTGATCGTCTTCGCCTACGGTGGAATACCGTTTCTCCGGATGGCTGTCCCAGAGCTCCGTGATCGCTCGCCGGGAATGATGACGCTCATCTCGATGGCGATCACCGTCGCCTTCGTCTACAGTTTGGCAAGCGTCGTCTTTCCAACCACATCGGCGTTCTTCTGGGAGCTCGTGACGCTCATCGACATCATGCTGCTGGGCCACTGGATCGAAATGCGGAGCGTCCGCCGAGCATCAAGTGCACTCGATGAACTAGCAAAGCTCCTTCCCGATACGGCCGAGCGTCTCACTGACGAGGGTGAGACCGAGGAGGTTCCGGTGAGCGAACTGGAGGAAGGTGACCTCGTGCTCGTGCGCCCAGGAGCGAGCGTGCCCGCTGACGGTATCGTCGAGGAGGGTGACTCGGATGTGAACGAATCGATGATCACTGGCGAGTCCAGAGCCGTCTCAAAAGAACCGAGCGACGAAGTAATCGGGGGCACCATCAATGGCGACGGGAGCCTTCGAGTACAGATCAGCGCAACGGGCGAGGAGACGACGTTGGCAGGCATCATGCGTCTCGTCGAAGAGGCCCAACAGAGCGAGTCTCGAACCCAGATGCTCGCCGACCGTGCGGCAGGCTGGTTGTTCTACGTTGCTCTGGCTGCGGCAGTCGTGACCGCCATCGCGTGGTCAGTTGCCGTCTCGTTCGACGCCACGGTCATCGAACGAGTCGTGACAGTCCTGGTGATTGCCTGTCCGCACGCGCTCGGGCTCGCCATTCCGCTCGTTGTCGCGATCAACACCTCGCTCGCTGCACAGAATGGGATGCTCATCCGGGACCGTATCGCCATGGAACAAGCGCGGAAACTGGACACGATCATCTTCGACAAGACGGGCACATTGACGAAGGGTGAACAGGGTGTTGTCGACGTGGCGACCGTCGAGAGTGTCGATGAGGACGAAGCGCTTGCGCTGGCGGCGGCCGTCGAGGGCGACTCGGAACACATGATCGCACAGGCGATCCGGAAGGCGGCCGACGAACAGGGTGTCAGGGCGCAGGACACCAGTGACTTCCAGGCGCTCAAAGGGCAGGGCGTGCGTGCGACGGTCGACGGTGAGACGGTATATGTCGGCGGCCCGAACCTCCTTTCCCAGATAGGCAGCGACGTCCCCTCAGTGATCGCCGAGTTCGCTGATGAGGCAGGGAATAACGCGCAGACGGTCGTGTACCTGGTCCGTGAAAACGACCTGATCGCTGCGTTCGCGCTTGCTGACGTGATTCGGGAGGAGAGCTACCAAGTCGTCAACGCGCTTCACGAACTCGATATCGAGGTCGCGATGTTGACCGGCGACTCTGTGGATGTCGCTCGTGCCGTCGCCAGCGACCTCGGCATCGACACGGTCTTTGCCGAGGTGTTGCCCGAGGACAAGGGCAAGAAAGTGACCGAACTCCAAGACCAAGGTAAGCTGGTGGCGATGGTCGGCGATGGTGTCAACGACGCGCCCGCACTCACGCGGGCCGACATCGGCATCGCGATCGGGAGCGGAACGGACGTCGCCGTCCAGTCGGCGGACATCATCCTCGTCCAGAACAACCCAACGGATGTCGTTCGCCTCGTGAAGCTGAGCAAGGCGAGTTACCGGAAGATGCAGGAGAATATCGTGTGGGCCGCCGGCTACAACGTCTTTGCGATCCCACTTGCAGCAGGCGTGCTCGCCCCGATCGGGGTTTTATTGTCGCCAGCAGTTGGTGCCCTGCTCATGTCGTTGAGTACGGTGATCGTCGCAGTCAATGCACAATTCCTTCGACGGGTTGATCTCTCAATTCCGGGTTTACTGGGTGTGTCTGCACCGCGGGAAGCGCAACCGGCGGATTGAGGATACCCTTCGTCTTTTTAGGCCGGATCGGTACGTATTTTTCACCGACCCCTGTTAGTGGCGGGCGTGTCCGAACCAGTTGCCGTGTTGCAGACCGGGTCGGCGCCGCCCGTGACGAGCGGCATGCTCGTCGTCTTTGCGATCATCCTCGTCGCGCTCGCGTTGTTCGTCCTCGAACCCGTGCCCATCGACATCACCGCTATTGGGATCATCGTCGCACTCGTAGTGCTGGAACCCTGGACGACGATCTCGCCCGAGGCGGGCGTCTCGGGGTTTTCGAGTTCGGCGACGATCACCGTGCTTGCGATGTTCATCTTAAGCGAGGGCGTCCGCCGGACGGGGATCGTCCAGCGCATCGGCGACTGGATCGTCGAGGCCACCCGTGGCGATCCCCGGAGACAGCTCGCGGCGCTGATCGGTCTCTCGGGAGGGTCGGCGGGCTTCGTCAACAACACGCCGGTGGTGGCGATCATGATCCCGATGGTGATGAACATCGCCCACCGCACCCGCACCTCGCCATCGAAGCTGCTGATTCCGGTCTCGTTCGCCTCGATGATGGGCGGCACCCTGACGCTGATCGGTACCTCGACGAACATCCTCGCCAGTGACGTCTCGGCCCGGTTGATCGGCGAGCCGTTTTCGATGTTCGAGTTCACCGCCCTGGGAGCCATCGTGCTCGTCACCGGCAGCGTCTATCTGCTCGTTTTCAGCGGGCGGCTCATCCCCGAGCGGATCGAACCTCGGGAGGAACTGACCGAGGAGTTCGGGATGGCGGGCTACCTGACGGAGGTGGTGCTCCGGCCCGACTCGCGGCTCGCGGGCATGACCGTCGAGAAAGCCCGCACGGAGGTCGATCCCGATATCGACATCGTGCAGGTAATCCGGGACGGCGAGGCCTTCATCGAACCGCTCGCGCGAAAGGAACTCCGGGGTGAGGACGTACTGTTGGTCCGGACCGACCGCTCGACGCTGGTCGGGTTGATCGACAGCGAAGGGGTCGATCTGGTGCCCGAGGTCGACATCGATGACGAGGACCTCGAAGCCGCCGAGCCAAACAGAAATCTCTTCGAGGTGGTGGTCCTACCCAACACCCCGCTCGCCGGCACCACGCTCGCCGATCTGAATTTCCGCCAGCGCTACGACGCGACGGTGCTCGCGGTTCGCCGCGGCGGGGACATCATCCGCCGGCGGATAGACGAGATCCCCCTCAGGGGCGGCGACACCCTGCTCGTCCAGGCAAGCGGGGACACCATCGAGCGCCTCGACCGCAACCGGGCCTTTGTCGTCGCCGACGAGATCGTCAGCCCGAACTACCGCCGCGGAAAGCTCCCGGTCGCGCTGGGCATCGTCGGGGGCGTCATTGCCCTCGCCGCGCTCGGCGTCTTCCCGATCCTGATCACGGCGCTCGCGGGCGTCGTGGCGATGGTCGCCACCGGCTGTCTCCGGCCCGACGAGGTCTACGCGGCCGTCAACTGGAACGTGATCTTCCTGCTCGCCGGGGTGATTCCCCTCGGCATTGCAATGGAACGCACTGGCGGGGCCGAATGGATCGCCTCACTGGTCGTCGTCGGTGCCCAGACGCTGCCCCCAATCGCAGTGCTGGGCGTGTTCTACCTGCTGACGGCGCTGTTGACGAACGTCGTCAGCAACAACGCCAGCGTGGTGTTGATGATCCCCGTCGCCGTCGATGCGGCAGCGACGCTGGGCGCGAACGCCTTCTCGTTCGTGCTCGCGGTCACGTTTGCGGCCTCGACGGCGTTCATCACGCCCATCGGCTACCAGACCAACCTGATGGTCTACGGGCCGGGCGGGTACTCCTTTACCGATTTCGCCCGCATTGGCGCGCCCCTGCAGTTGCTGATCGCCGTGGTGACGACGCTGGGCATCGCCGCGATCTGGGGACTGTAGCGCCGGGACTTTTGATCGGGCGACCCATGTAGCGAGGTATGCACGTGATGGTCCCGATAGACGGATCCGAGGGCAGTTTCGCGGCGCTCGAGTTCGGCGCGTTGTTCGCCCGGCAGTTCGAGGCGGATCTCGACGTGATCCACGTCACCGACGAGCGCACCGACGACACCGAGGAGTTGTTCGAGCGGGCCCGCGCGGCCCTCGCCGAAGCGGGGGTTAATGCCGAGCCCGAGGTCGTGCTCGACGACGCCGTCACCGAATCGAACGCCGCCCGGAAGGTCGGAAAGCGCCTTATCGACCTCGCCGGCGAGCGGGGCTACGATCACATCGTCATGGGCCGCGAGTCGGGTGGGCGGCTCGAACGGTTCGTCGTCGGCAGCGCCTCGGACGCGGTCGTCGAGGAAAGCGACCTGCCGGTGACGCTCATCCCCTGATCGGCAGATGCCGGTGGGGGTTTTGAGTGGTCGGGGGCCAAAGGTTCGGGCATGGAGTCCGTTACTGTCGCCGGGACCGAGGTTCCGACACTGGGGTTCGGCACGGCCCGGCTGACCGGCGACGACTGCGCCGAGGCGGTGGTCGACGCCCTCGATATCGGCTATCGACACCTCGATACCGCCCAGATGTACGACAACGAGGAAAGCGTCGGTCGGGGGATCGACGAAAGCGACGTGGACCGCGAGGAGATATTTCTGACGACGAAACTCCACCCGAGCAACCTCGCCCGCGAGGACGCCCTCGAATCATTTCAAGCGAGTCTCGACCGCCTCGGCGAGGAGTACGTCGATCTCCTCCTGATCCATTCACCCGGAAGCACACCTATCGAGGAGACCGTCGGCGCGATGAACGATCTTCAGGAGGAGGGTGCCGTCCGCCACATCGGCGTCAGCAACTTCTCGACCGATCAGGTCGAGGCCGCCATCGAGGCCTCCGAAACGCCGATCCTCACCAACCAGCTCGAATACCATCCCTACGAGGATCGCCGCGATCACCTGCGATTCTGTATCGAAAACGAGGTACTGTTGACCGCCTACAGCCCGCTCGACGAAGGTGGCGTGGCCGACGACGGGACGCTCACCGAGATCGGCGAGCGCTACAACAAAACGCCCTCGCAGGTCGCCCTGCGGTGGCTGCTCCAACAGCCGATGGTCGCCCCGATTCCCAAGGCCGCGAGCCCCGACCACCGCCGCGAGAACGTCGACGTGTTCGATTTCGACCTTTCGGAGGGGGAGATGGAGCGGATCTTCGAGCTTCAGGGCGGACTGGTTGAGGAGGTACACTCGCTTTTGGACGATTGAAATGGCTCGGCGAAGGTTTTTGCGCCGAGGGATGGATCGCTTCCCATGAGCGAAAGCCAGCGACCCCACCGATCACTACTTCTGTGGAGTGGGATCTTTGGATTCGGTTTCGGCGCGTTGCTCGACGTGATCGTCTTCCATATGATCATCCAGACTCACCACCTCCTCTCGGGACTGTACGATCCGATGACCTACGACGGGCTGCGGACGAACGTCATGTTCGACGGGCTGTTCGCGCTCGCCATGCTCGGAATTATGGGGATCGGCGCGGGAATGCTCTGGCGAATGGCCAACCGGACGCGCCAACCGCTGTCGACACTGACCGTCCTCGGGGTGACCCTCGTCGGCATGGGCGTGTTCAACGTCTACGACGGAACCATCGACCACTACGTGTTGGATATTCACAACGTGGTGTACGGCACCGAGGCGTGGAACCCCCCATGGATCATCGTGAGCCTGCTCCTGCTCGGCGCGGGGCTGGTCGTGCTGTGGTTCGCTACCCGCCGGGACGGGTCGGCGGGCGCTACTCGGGAACCGACGGAGTGACCGATCCCGTTTCGAGGAAGGCGGTCTCATAGCCCTCGTGGCGGGCGAGTTGGGGCGGCGAATTGACCGAGACCGTCACCCGGTCGTCGGACGCGAGCGATCCGATGGGAACTCCGTAATGGTGGCCGAGGTCGGGATCGATGGCCGCGGGTAGTCGCCTCGTGGTTCGGTGGCCGCCGCGGTCGATCACCGCCGAAAGGGCCGTTCGAGCCAGGAAAAACCGGTTGTACGGCGTTCGCGGGAAAACGGCCAGATACAGTTCATCGCCGGGGAGTCGGTCGTCGATGGCGGCGACGCCGATCACGAGATCGTCGAGTCGTTTCTCGTCGCTCGCACCTGGTAACGACTCGATGGACGCCACCGACGAACGGGTATCGCCGCCGCCCATCGGTTCGAGGGCCCCGGGTTCGCCGCGGCGCTCCTGATCGAGGACGCGATGATCGAGGCCTTCGATCCTCGTGGCCGCGTAGTCGAACTTGATTTCGACGGTTGTCGGCTCAAATCCACTGGCGAAGGATCCGAGGTAATCGATCCCCTCGGGGATGACGCGGATCTCGGCGCGGTAGGTGTCGTCGCTTGGAAGGACGACGTTGTCCCCGTGGTGGGTGCCCATCCGCTGAGAGAGCATCGGCCAGAGGGTCCGCTCGGCGACCGTGTCCTCGTTCCGGTGAATCGAGAGTTTTACTGCCGCCGGGATCCGGTGGCCGGTTGCGCGCTCGCGGACGCTGACCATCGCGTGTACACTGTGTTCCTGGCGCATCGAGATCTGGGTAGTCGTTCGGCCCGTCACCGTCCAGAACCGATGGGGACGGGTCGCCGAGAGGGTGATGGCATAGTCGTCGGTTTTCGCCACTCCCCACCGCACTGTTCCGTCGATTGTCGGCGGGACGTAGACGGCCTCGGGACGGTTGACGATCAGATCGCGCCACGCCGACTCGGTTTGCAGCGCATCGAGACAGCCCGCAAGCGAGGCTGTGAGCACGCCCGACCCGGCCCGAAGCGCGTCCCGACGGTGCATACCCTACCGAGCGAGCGGAGGACGATACGAATTGTGGTTACTCAGGTCGCCCGTTTTTTAGCCGTCAATCGAAATCGAGATGTTCAGGTTGTCGAACAAGAATTCCAACAGCGACACGATACCGCCGCCGTCGGTCTGATTGACGATCCCATTATCCGTCAGCACCGCGTCCGATTGATCGTCCCCATCGACCCCGTGTCGGGCGATGTGCCCTGTGCCGCGGCGGGCCCCGCAACGCCGACCAGCAGTCCAATGGCGACGAACACCGCCAGTGCGATTGTGATACTGTCTCTCATCGTAGTATCGGAGTGTTGTTTCTCGCATAACGACTTAAAATCTCGCAGGTTCCGTTTTGGCGATACGAACGGCGGTGATCTCCTTTACGATTACACCGGTGATGCCGTGGAACGCTATAGAGATCTCACCGACCGGTCTCCTGCGCGATAACGGAGATTTCGGACTGAATGTTTATGCCGAAACGGGACCAATCGGAACGCATGGCGGAGATCGTCAAAACCGAGGGCGTCCTCGGCGGGAAAGCGAGGATCGATGGACGGCGGGTCTCGATCTTCGGGATCGCTGAAATGGTGATCGACTACGATCACTCGCCCGAAGAGATCGCCCACAAACTGGATATCTCCCTCTCGGAGGTCCATGCGGCCCTTTCGTATTACTACGACAACCTCGACGAGATGGGGCGATCCGCGACCGCCGGCGAGAACTCCGGGATGAATTGAAAAAGGGGTCCGAACTGCCTTCCCCAAGAGTGTCATAGAAAGACGCTCACGGGATAATTTCGGGATGAATTTGTCTGAATAAGCCGTTTAATAGAAATGCGTATTTACCGATGTAGTCGGTAGGTGTATTCGAGGAAGTCGTACCGATAACGACCACAGAGTTATTCCGCTCGCTCGCATAGAACGGATAATGGCAGACGACAAAAAGGGCCGGGACGAACAAGTCGATGATGAAGAGCGACGCCAGCGAGAGCAGGAAGTTGAGGAATCGCGTGACCGGGCCGACGAACCCGCACCGGTACACGACCAAGCCGGCGAGAGGCTTGGTGACCTCGATGAAGCGCTCGAAAACCAAGACTATCCAACGACGACGGATGAATTGATCGAGGCCCATGGTGATCATGAGGTCGAAACACAAGGGGGATCGAAATCCATCGAGGAAGTGCTCGCCCCGGTCGATAACGAACTATACGACTCCGCCGATGACGTTCGAAACCGGATACAGGGACTGATACATCGCGGATGAGTACGTCCAAATCAATCAACGCTGTCTCTGTATCTGTATCCGTATTTCGCTTGTTCATCGTATGAGTGAAACGAGGGAGAGGGAGCGATTCTATGACACCTTCTTCCCGCCTGTAGCGTATAGATCCGCTAGAACACCTCCAGATACTCCTCGATCACCCGGCGTTCGTCTTTGGTCAGGTCGAACAGGTCGTACACGACGTCGTCGATCTCGGCTTCCAACGCCTCGATGTCGGTTTCCTCGACGGTTCGTCTGTCCTCCCCGAGTTCGTCCAGCAGCGCCGCCACGTCCGCGTCCCGGCGCGGGATCGGGATGGTGGTCTCCTCGCCGCTCTTGACGTTCCGGCCATCCACGGCGGCGTGGACGTATCTGGCCCGCTCCTCGCTGAGAATCCGCGGTCCGGTGATGCTGTCCGAGCGCCCCTGTTCGAGGGAAAGAAGTCGTGGTCGTCGCAGGCCTTGGCGAGCAGGAGCCGGGCCAGAAGCGCGTGTCCAGACTCCAGACAGAACGTCAACAATCCCGGGATCAGGTGGTTCGAGAGACGCTTTGCGTCTCTCGTCATCCCAAGACGGCTTCGCCGTCTCGGACGACCCCGAGGCTTGTCAGTGAACTCCCGGTCTGTCGCTATTACGCGGAGGCGGTGAAATCGCCGTTCCCGTTCACCGTTCCTGACTTCAGGGCCAGTTGACTGGTGACCCGTCCAGAACCAGACTTGAGCCGGTTCTGGACACGACGCCACGCGATGTTTCGCGCCGCATTGTAATCGCTATGGAGTTGCTTTCCGCACTTCACGCACTCGAACTCATCACCGTCGCGGTTCTCATCATGCGTAAACCCACACTCGCCGTGACTGCATCGTTGCGAGGTATATTGGGGCGCGACCGTCTCAACGGTAATACCGTATTCCTCTACCTTATATTCGACTTGTCGTCTCACTTCGCGGAATGCCCACTGTTGGAACTTCGAGGGGTTCGATATGCGCGTCCAGATGTAGTCTAATCGCTCGAAGGCGATGTCCGTACATCCGTGTTCACGTGCTTCCTCGATGATTCCGTTCGACACATCGTGCAGGCGGTGGCGACTCCATTCAGCGAACCTATCACCGATTGATTGGATGGTGAGGTGAGCCGACCGAGTACCGGTCTGTTGTAAGCATCCACGCCGGCATTCGTATTCCTCGCGGATGTGGTTCAGTTCGTCCGCATTACCGAGGAACACTCCGGTACTTGTGACAGCAAGGAAGCCATCCACGTTGAGGTCAACGCCGAGAACCACTCCGTTCTCGGTTTGCTCATCGGTGTCGTCAGAAGTAGATTCGTTTTCCTTCTTCACAGCAACGTGGAGGTAGTAGTCGCCATTACGCTTGTGGAGCGTGGCCTCGGTTTTCTCCCACTTGTCGGTCCAGTAGTCCTCGAATGGCGTCCCTTCGTCGTCGTGGGGAAGGATGTATTCGGCAGTTACCCGGTCGTTGACCGTGGCGAGGGTGCAGTGGTCATCGTTATACGTGATGGTGCGTCCGTTATACATGATGACACTGCCTCGGAACTCGGGTTTGCTCGTCGGTTTATCGTCTTCGAGCAAGTCCTTACAGTTCGATAAGGCGTTGGCAGCGAGGTTCCGGGCGGACTGGACGAGACTGGCCTGAAGGGTAGTGTGGTTGCGGACTTCATAGTAGTGGCGTCATCGAGTGCGTTTTTGGCTGTGACAAGGTGGTTAGGGTCGGAATTCCAACCATAGTCCGATACGTATTGGGCGGTGTATCGGAATCGCTCGAAAGTCCTGTCCACGTCGTCGTGACGTGATTCAGGAATATCGATCTTGACTTGGATATTCCGAACCACCTTGGACGCCATAGTTCATTAGACGCGGTAGTATTATTTACCTGTTGTGCATAGGATGGGGAGTTGGCCGGGTATCATCGGCAGTTATGGCCCGAGCAGTACGCATTCCTCCACGAGGTCAAGCGGTTCAAGACACCGAAGGCGTCTTGTCATTACCAGAACCTTCGGTTCTGGTTAGCAGTCAGAATGGAGCTCTGACGATATCATGAAACGGCGAAGCCGTTTCAAACGACCTCGCGGTCTCCTGCTGTGATTTCTATGAAATCCCGAAGCGATCCCGACCCGTCGATGAACGGCTCCCACGAATCTGGGACCTCGTCGGGCTCGCTCGCGTAACTCGTCTCCCAGAAATCGTATGCACCCGCCACGAATTTCTCGTCGCGTTCGTCGCGGAGTTCCGACAGTAGGTCCATCGCGGCGGTCACGAGATCCACGAACGGACTGCCCTCTTCCAGACGGAAGGTGTCGAAGAAGTGTTCCTGACCGAGTTCGGTATCGAGCGCAACCGGATCGAGACCCGAGAGGAACTCCTCGACGCTGGCCGGATCGGTGATGTCCCACTCGGGCTTTTCGAGGGCACCGATCAGATCCCGGGCGTCGGACTCGGTCGCTTCGGAAAGGGCAATCGTAAGAAGGTTCGTTCGACTCCCTCGGCCGTAGAGGCGCAGTTGTTCGCCGTTGGTCAACACCCCGTAGTCGGCTTTGAGCGTATCGACGTAGTGAAACAACTGGTCGGTGGGCGGGGAGAGATCGCGCCCCGAGGTTTTGAACTCGTAGACGGCGGTGACGGATTCGTTTTCGTCGAGGGTCACGTAGTCCGGGCGGCGGTCGTCAGGAAGCGACCACTCGCTGCGGAGGTCGTAGCCCGCACCCTCGTATCCGAGCGCGTCGTAAAACCCTTCGTTGAGAAATGCGTTTTCCACGTCCTTCTCGCTCATGTCCTCGCTGATCCGCGAGGCAATCCCCGATAGAGCATCGAGGAATCCGGCGACGGCAGTCATACCCTTCCGATAGGTCACTGATTCAGAAAAGTCGTGTCTCGGCCAGACTCGTAAACCGTTCGAGCCGAAACGCGCGCTGGCCGGGATTTGAACCATAGTCGACATGTTA
>CAYOFZ010000032.1:15736-16050 GCA_964403315.1 uncultured Halobacteriales archaeon
GAATATCTTTTTCACGACTCATACTAACACACGAGGACATTACCTACATCCATGTATTCAAGATAAATGTGTTACTCGGAACCTAAACCGTCTGAGAACATTATTTGCCCGCGCTGCGTGCTATTTAAACTGCTGATCGCGATATTGAACAATGGATATCTAGTTGTTGACCGCGAACGAGCGGAGCGAGTGAGCGGTAGCACCGAGCGACCGTAGGGAACGAGGTGCGCTTTTGGTCCAGCTTTTACAGCGAACGCTCGAAGAGCGTGAGCGTCGTAAAAGGTGGATGCGCTGGCCGGGATTTGAACCCGGGT
>CAYOFZ010000033.1:0-15778 GCA_964403315.1 uncultured Halobacteriales archaeon
GACGGCACCTTCTACACCGCGCGCGAGTCGCTTCCTTATCTACGGGAGAGCCGTGGCAACCTGATCTTCATCGGGAGGTTAGCCGGCCAGTATCCCCGTCCGAGCAATCCCGTTTATGCGGCGACAAAGTGGTGGACCCGGGGGTTCGCTCTCAGCGTCGAGGCGAGCGCCGGCGGCGACGGCGTCGCGGTCACCGTCATCAATCCCTCCGAGGTCCGCACCGAGTTCGGTTCGACCGACAGCGAATCCTGGGCGGAGCGCTACGGTGAAGGGGAAGTGACCGAACCCGAGGAGGTCGCTGAAGCGGTTGCCTTCGCCGCCGGTCAGGAGGGATCGACCGTGAGCGAACTCGATCTCTACCGGCGCGACAAGTTCAGCCACTTCTGAGTCGGGGAAGGGGAGAGAGGGTGTTAGATCGCGTCCTCGGCACGGAACGTCTCGATTTCCTCGTCGGTATAGCCCGCTTCCGCGAGGATCTCGGCGGTGTGTTCGCCGAGTTTCGGCGGATGGCGGCGGATCGCCGTTGGCGTGTCCGAGAAAAACATCGGGCTGGCGGCCATCTTGATGGGCGCATCGGGATGTTCGACCCGCTCGTGCATCCCCCGGGCTTGGATCTGGGGATGCTCGAACACGTCGGCCATGTTGTTGACCGCCCGCGCGGGGACGCCGTGATCGTCCAGCAGGGAGCGGGCTTGCTCGGTTGTGTACTCGCCGAGTTCTTCGGCCAGGATCCCGACCAGAGTGTCGCGGTTGCGTACCCGGTCGGCGTTGGTCGCAAACCGCTCGTCGTCGGGGAGCTCCGGGCGATCCAGCGCCCGACAGAGGGTTTTCCAGAGCTTCTGTGAGGGGGCCGCGACCACGACGTGGCCGTCGCGGGTCTCGAACGCTTGATAAGGAACGATGGTGGGATGGGAACTCCCCATGCGTCCGGGCGGCTCGCCCGTGGCGAAGTAGGAGGCGGCCATATACGACATCCACGCGGCCTGCGTATCGAGCAGGCTCACGTCGATCTTCTGGCCGCCACGATCCCCGAGCTCGCGCGCGAGCAGCGCGGCGAGGATCGCCTGTGTCGCGTACATTCCCGTCCCGATGTCGGCGATGGCGACTCCCACCCGGACGGGGTCGCCGCCCCGCTCGCCGGTGATGCTCATCATCCCGCTCTCGGCCTGGACGATCAGGTCATAGGCCGGTCGGTCGGCGTAGGGGCCCCATTCGCCATACCCCGACAGCGAACAGTAGATCAGCGCGGGATTGATCCCGGCGAGGTCCTCGTAGCCGAGGTTCCAGTCGTCCATCGTTCCCGTCCGGAAGTTCTCGACGACTACATCCGCGTCGGCGGCGAGCGTCCGCAGGATCTGCTGGCCCCGCTCGTTCGAGAGGTTCAGCGTGATCGAGCGTTTGTTGCGGTTGACGCTCGCGTAGTAGGCGCTCGGCCCGTCCTCGCCGAAGCGGGGTGGGTACCACGCCCGGGTCTGGTCGCCGACGCCGGGTTGCTCGACCTTGATCACCTCTGCGCCGAGGTCGCCGAGTTGCATCGTACAGAACGGCCCCACCAACACCTGCGAGCAGTCGAGGACGGTCAGCCCCGAGAGGGGACCTTCGCCCTCGCCGTTTCGCGCTTCCCCAATCATGGTGCGAGGCGGTTTTTCCGGCCTTTCATGTGCTCGTCGTAGTACTCGAAGGTGATCGGACACCACTCGGCAGCGAGATCCAGCACGCGCTCGGTCAGCTCGCGGATCTCCCACTGTGCGTCGGCGGCTGCGCGCATGTCAGCAACGTGCATCAGCATCCGGACGTTCATCGACATCACGAGGTTGATTTCCGTACCGATTGGCAGGACGAAGCGGGCGTCCTCGGGAGCCATCCCGAGATCGAGCAGGCGCTGGTAGTCCTCGACAGAGCGGGCCACAGAGTCGCGGAACACCCGCTCGCGCTCCTCGACGGTCTCCTCGTCGACGGATCCGGCCCGCTGGTTGCGACCGATCCAGTCGGGATCGGTCGCCGATGGCGGGACGACGACCATCGCGCCCTCACGCACCGTCTCGGGATCGACCTCGTCGAAGGAGACATACCGCATCGACTGCACGTCGAAGGAGACGTGGCGATGGCGGGTGAGCTGGGCCATACACGACCGGCTGACGCCCTCGACGGCGATAGTCGCCTGGGGGTGTTCGAACGGGCCGAAATGTCCCTGGCCTAGTAGATGACCGATGAGCGTGCGCTGTTTTTCCTCGATGGAATCGCCATCGACGCTCACCATCGTCTCCTCGAAGGATTGGTCGCCAACGAACTCACTGGCGTAATCGTTGCGAGCGGCCGTACAGACGACTCGCTCGGGGTCGTCGGTGGCTTCGAGCAGGGTAACATCCATATCGGTGCGGTGATCCCCGCCGACAAACACCTGCCGGTTCGGACGCCGATGCAGATATGTGCTCGGAGGTTTATGACTCGACCGATGGTTGATCCGGCCCGCGTACTGTACGTCGGGAACACCGCCCCGGAACCCGCGCTGGGGGATGCACTCGCCGAGGCGGAGGTCCGCCTCGAACGGGTACCCGACGCCGAAACCACACTCGCGCGCGTCGTCGAGAGCGGCATCGACGGTATCGTTGCCGGCCCGGATGGCGATCCGCTCGCGGTGTTTCGGGCCGTCCGGGATCGGTTCGATTCGCTTCCGGTCGTGGTCGTGACCGACGACGAACGAACCGCGACGGAGGCGCTGAATGCCGGGGCGACGGACGTGGCCTTGCCCGACGAGGCGTCGGCACTGCTCCAGGCGCGCATCGAGCGTGCCATCGAACCGTATCGGGCCGCACCGCGAACGCGGATCGAACGGCGGTTCGAACGCCTGCTCGAAGCCACCCGTGATCTCGTGGCCGCGGAAGACGCAGAAGCGGTCGCACGGACGGCGGTCACGGCGGTCCGCCGGGTACTGGGACTCACCCACACCGGGATCCACCTCGTCAGCGAGGACGGCGACTCGCTCGAACCGGTCGCGTACACCGACGTGGCCGAGGCGTCGCTGGGCACCGTCCCGACGCTGAAATCGGGTGAGAGCCTCGCCTGGGAGGCTTTCGAATCCGGCGAAGACCGGGTGTACGACACCGTCCACGAGGCGGAAAACGCTCACAATCCCGAAACGCATCTGCGAAGCGAGATGATCTTCCCGCTCGGCGATCACGGGGTAATGCTCGTCGCCTCCGCCGATTCCCATGAGTTCGACGACACCGACGTATACTTCGCCAAACTGCTCGCGGCCGCCACCACGGCCGCCCTCGGCCGGGCGACGCGGGAGGCCGCACTCGAACACAAAAACGCCCAGCTCGAAGAGTTCGTGAGCGTCGTTTCCCACGACCTGCGCAACCCGTTGAGCGTCGCGGAGGGCCACCTCGCGCTCGTCCGACAGACTGACGATCTTTCACATCTCGACCGCATCGGGCAAAGCCACGCCCGGATGCGCGACATCATCGACGACCTTCTCGTGCTCGCCCGGGAGGGCCGGGCGGTCGGCACGACCCAGCCGGTCCTGATCGGAGCGGTCGCCCGCGAAGCCTGGGAGGGCGTCGATACCCCGGAGGCGACCCTCGACACCGGCGACGACCGGACGATCCCCGCCGATAGAAATCGCCTCCGGCAGCTGTTCGAGAACGCGTTTCGGAACTCGGTCGAGCACGCTGACCTCACGGTGACGGTGACCGTCGGGGCGTGCGACCGGGGGTTCGCCATCGCCGACGACGGGCCGGGGATCCCGCCCGAGGAGCGCGAGGCGGTGTTCGAGCCCGGCTACACCGACAGCGAGGACAACACCGGCTTCGGCATGGCCATCATCGAAACCATCGCCGAGGGTCACGGCTGGCGGTGTGAGATCGGCGAAAGCGAGGACGGCGGAGTTCGGCTCGTCATCGTCACGAACGAACACCAAGGGTCAAATGCTGGCTGACCGTTTTTTCGGTATGATCACCAATATCGCGGCGGATGTCCGGGCATTTACGAGCAACGCGTTCCTCGTCCCCGGCGAGCGCACTGTCCTCGTGGATACGGGCGCGAACTTCGACGCGGTCGGAGCCATCCGCGAACGGGTCGATCCCCTCGATGCCGTCGTTCTCACCCACACTCACTCGGATCACGTCGGAAACCTGCCCGCGATCCGGGAGGCGTTCGGGATCGAGGTGTGGGGATTCGACCCCGATCACGACGGTATCGACCACGGGATCGATGATGGCGAAACCGTCAGGTTGGGCGATCACGACTTCCTCGCCGTCCACACGCCGGGCCATAAGGACGACCACCTGTGTTTCTACGCCGCCGAGCCGGAGGTCCTCTTCGCGGGCGATCTGATCTTCCAAAACGGGAGTTTCGGCCGGACGGACCTCCCCGAGGGCGACCGGGAAACGCTGATCGAGAGCATCGACCGGGTCGCAAGCGAGGTTTCGGCGAATCTCGTGGCGCTGTATCCGGGTCACGGCCCGAGCATCGAGGACGATGCCTACCGGCACGTCGAACTCGCCGGGCAGGCCGCGCGGTTCTGACACTATCGCCTCGATACGAAACAACGGCCGGGCGATGCATGGCGCACTTTTAGGATGCACCGAGACCTGCTTCAGGATGGTGAATCGATGAGTCAGACACAGGGGAAACGGTGGGAGTACGAGACGTTTCGACCACCACGGGGAGAAACCAAAAAGGAAGCGAGCGACCCAAAGGCACAGTTGAACGACCTCGGAGCCGAAGGGTGGGAACTCGCGGCGACGATCGATTACACCGGCGGGGGCACGAAGTTTCTCGTGTTCAAACGTCCCGTCGAAGGGGATTCTACATGAGCACGCGTTCTGATCCCGATATCGACGCCGATTCCGATACGGACACCGACCTCGATACCGATCAGGATGTCGGCATCAGCACGGCCAACACGATGCGTGAGCGCGCCAACGAGAGTCGAATCAAACTCTGGGTAATGCTCAGTGCGAACCGCTTGGTCGTGACTGCACTCCTGGCCGGTATCGTCTTCGTCGCGTTCGTCGTCCTTGGAACGGTCATCTATCCTCCCTTCCCGTCGATTGTCGAAGGGACATCCACGCTCAAGTATATGTTTTCCCAGATGATCGGGGCCATCATCACTGCGACGACGCTCGTGGTCACGATCAGCCAACTCGTCATTTCCCAGGAGAACGGCCCGCTCGGCGAGCAACGCGGGCGCATGAGCAATACGATGGACTTCCGGGAGTACACCCAAGAGTTGATTGGCCGGCCAACCCCCGCCGATCCCTCCGCGTTTTTGCGCGCGCTCGTTAACGCGACCCAACAGCGCGCGAGCGCGCTCCGGGACACCATCGAAGGAAACCGCAACGATCAACTCCGGGCGGAGGTCGATGAATTCACCGAAAGCGTCATCGGGAACGCCGAGGAAGTCCGATCCGAACTCGAAGGGGCGACGTTCGGCTCGTTCGATGTCCTCTTCGCCGCCCTCAACTACAACTACGGCTGGAAGGTCTTTCAGGTCGAGCGCATCGAGGACGATTATGCCGACAGCCTCACCGAGGAGGACCGCGCGGTACTGGCCGAGCTCAAGACGACGCTGTCGATGTTCGGCCCGGCCCGCGAGCACATCAAGACGCTGTACTTCGAGTGGGCGCTGATCAACCTCTCGCAACTGATCCTCTACGTGTCGGTGCCCGCGCTGATCGTCGCCGGGAGCATGCTGGCGTTCGTCAACACGACGTCGATCCCCGGAGCAACGTTTGGCGTGTCGAATATCCTCTGGGTCACGGCCGGGGCGTTCACCGTGACGAGCCTGCCGTTTTTGCTACTTATTTCATATGTTGCACGAGTGGCGACGATTGCGAAGCGAACGCTGGCGATCGGGCCGCTGATCCTCCGGGAATCACAGCGGTGAGATACTCCCCGGGGTCTCTCATCTGAATCGGCTCGGATAGCCAGGTGCGTGCATCTCAGTATCAACGGTTCTCCTCGCGTTTCAGCCCGTAGTAGCCGGGTTCGTCCTCGGCGGGCTCGCCGACCACGAGGTCGTCGGCGTTGTCGATGATCCATGGGATCGCCCAGTCGAGGAGGACGACCTCGGTGTCGGGATCGAGGTCGGCCTCAGGGTCGAGTTCCTGGAGCAGGCGCGCGATCTCGTAGACGGTGTACATCCGATTGGGATCGAGGAGCTCCTCGGGGGTGTAGAAATCACAGGGATGGAGCGCCTCGAACTCGGATTTGGGGCTGGGCATACCTGCAGTTCGTCGGAGACGGCGGTAAACCTCACGATCGGCTTCGAAAAAAGGTCGGAGTGGATTGAACTACGCTGGGCGACTCACTCGAACGTCGAGGCGACCTTCTCGTACTCCTCGTCGGCGGCGTCCCAGTCGACGACCTCGAAGAAGGCATCGATGAAGCTGCCCCGATCGGGCCCGTAGTCGTAGTAGTAGGAGTGCTCCCAGACATCGAGCGCGAGCACCGGATGAGCACCCCAGAGCGCGCCCTTGTCGTGGTCGTCGACCGCGAGATTGCGAAGCTGCTTTGCGACGGGATCGTAGACCAACAGCGCCCAGCCGCTCGCGGTGGTGGCGGCCTTCTCGAACTCGCCCTTCCAGCCTTCATACGAGCCGAAGTCCTCCTCAATGCGGTCGGCGAGATCGCCCGATGGCTCGCCGCCGCCGTCGGGACTCATGTTTTCCCAGAACAGCGTGTGGAGGTAGTGTCCACAGCCGTTGTGGGTGACGTCCCCGAAGGCGGTTCCGCTGCCGTCGAAATCCCCGGACTCGCGGTTCTCCGCGAGGGTCTCCTCGGCGTCGTTGAGACCGTTTACGTACCCCTGATGGTGGGTGTCGTGGTGCCACGTCAGCACCTGTTCGGAGATGTGCGGTTCGAGGGCGTCGTAGTCGTACGGTAGTTCCGGTAGTTCGGCGTTGGATCTCTCAGGCATGATGATCTCCTCCACTCCATACGTCATCGCCCTTGCTGTTAAAGCTTTAGAAGCCCCATGGTATCGTATATCAACCGACGTTACACTCACGGAGAGTCACGCCGCTAGGCGTGGGAAGATATCACGCATATGTTTTCTCGACGAATTCGAGGATCCGGTCGGATTCGGGCATCGTCACGCCGCGTTCGTCGTCAACCAACACCGGGACACCGCGCTGGCCAGAGACACGCTTTACCTCGTCGCGTTCTGAGTGGAGCGCCTCGGTCCAGATCGTCTCGTAGTCGACGCCGAGTTCGTCCAGTCGATCCGCGACCTTCTCACAGTACGGACAGCCGTCGAGTTCGTATAGGGTGATCGCCATGTCCTTGGATTCGGACGCCAGCCGCAAAAAGCCTATCCGGTAGATTGTGCGACCGTCCTCCTCGGGATGGGGCTCCGAACCTACCCTTGCGTTTTAGTGACCGGCGATCCCTGCGGGTGGTATGCACGCACAATCTAGGGACGGTAGTGTCCGATGACCGCCCGCGAGGTTCACCTGCCTGTCGCCGCCCAATCCGGGATCGATGCGCTCGTTTCCTACGCTCGACGGGCCGAATCGGACGGCTACGAACAGGTCTGGCTGCCCGAGACGTGGGGGCGGGATGGAGTGACGGTCCTGACGGTACTGGCCGAACGCACCGATACCGTGGGATTGGGATCGAGCATCCTTCCGGTGTACTCACGCTCGCCCGCCCTGATCGGACAGACCGCCGCCACGCTCCAAGAAGTTTCAGGAGGGCGATACCGGCTGGGAGTCGGTCCGAGCGGACCGGCGGTGATCGAGGGCTGGCACGGCGTCGAGTTCGACCGGCCCCTGCGGCGCACCCGTGAATCCGTCGAGATCGCAAAACGAGTGCTCTCGGGCGAGCGCGTCGAGTACGACGGCGAGATCTTCTCGCTGTCGGGATTCCGACTCCGCGGGGAGCCACCCGAGCCAGCCCCGCCGGTCGATGTCGCGGGACTCGGCCCGAAGGCGGTCGAACTCGCCGGGCGGTTCGCCGACGGCTGGCACGCCGTCGTGTTCACCCCCGACGGCATTCGGAAGCGCCTCGCGGATCTCCGGCGTGGCGCGGATCTCGCCGGTCGGGATCCCGGCGAGGTGCGGACGACCCTCTCGCTCACCTGCTGTGCGCTCAACGACCGCGAGCGCGCCCGCCGCCTTGCGCGCCAGCATATCGCCTTCTACATCGGCGGGATGGGCACCTACTACCGCGAGTCGCTGGCCCGGCAGGGCTACGAGGAGCAGGCAAACGAGATCGCCGCGGCATGGGCAAGCAGCGAACGCGAACGCGCCGTTGAACTGATCGACGACGCCATGCTCGACGATCTGTGTGCGGCGGGCACCCCCGAGGAGGCCCGCGAGACAGTCGAACGGTTCGAGGCCGTCGAGGGGCTGGATGCAATCGCCGTGAGTTTCCCCCGTGGAGCCGAGCGCGGGGAGATCGAGGAAACGCTCGCGGCACTCGCGTCCTAAGTCATCGACGGTCGCGGGCGCTCGCCATCAGCGAAGAAGGTCCCGTGGAAATCGAACGGGAGGGCGTGGGGAAGGTACGCGCGGGCGATCTCCTCGAACGCGCTCGCGTCGAAAACCAGTACACAGGAGCGTTCTTCCTCGGTATCGAGCGCCACAGACAGCAAGACGCCGTCGTCTTCGGCCTCGCCGCCGGGTCGGGGAACGAACAGCGGTTCGCCGGGATGGATCCCCTCGTCCTGCCACAGCCGGTCGGTGCCGGATTCGACGTCGATCTTGTGCAGGCGGTCGTTGAAGGTCGCGGGTCCCCTGCCGACGCCGTAGCAGTACCGGTAGGGGTGGGCGTTGGCCTCGGCGTAGTTGATCGTCGGGAACTCGATGGGGCCGTCGAAGACGGTCCTGCCGGTCGCGGTTCTGTTGTCGAGATCGATTCGGTAGCGCTGGAGTTCGCCGCCCGGAAGGTCCGGCGAGAGTGACTGGAGGTTGTCGAGGGCGAGCGCCTCGATGATCGCGTGGTCCTCGAAGGCCACGAGATCGACGAGGAGTTCATCGCCGCGCTCGTAGGCATCGACGTGATGGAAAGTGAAAAACGGGGCGGCGTTCGCCTCGGCGACGCGCTCGCCCGTCCGGCGGTCGATCACGTGAAACCGGGTGTCGCGTTCGGGGTACCAGCGGTAGTTCTCGATGAAGGGATCCGAGGAGAGGAAGCTGCGGGGCGAGACCCGGAGGGGGTGTTCGGTGAGGACGGCGTAGTGATCCGTGAGCGCGAAGCTGTGCATGTAGGCGGGTTCGTCGGCGTCGATTTCGGCGAACTCCTCGATGGCCCCGCCATCGGGTTTGCGATAGAGGACGTAGCCCGAATCGCGTCCCAGTCGCATGCCCAGCCCGACCGTCTCCTCTTGGAGGGTGTCGTACTGGTCGTGGGCGACCGTCCCGGTCGCGTTCACGTCCTCGACGCGGTGGCCGAGCGTCGCCAGATCGTCGGGAGCGAACGCCACCGTCCGAGGGGTTTCGGTGACCGCGAGGTGGTCGCCGTCGTGGTGACGGATCGTGATCGAGGCGTTATCGGTCATCTCCAGGCCCGTAAGTGCCCTCAGCCGGTCGGAAATCGACAGCGGGGGGTTCGTCCCGAACTCCCGGAAGGCGAGGTCGCCACCCCGGGCGGCGAGGTACGCCTCGCTTTCGAGAAACCGGCTGGCATATTCGATCCCACCATCCTCGAAGCGGAACCGGCGCAACAGCGCGAACCCGTCGAACCAGTGGGTGAGCGTTCGGTCACCGACCTCGAACAGGCCGGGGCCGTTGCGAAACAGGGTGCCCAACAGCCACTCGGGGAGATCGCCCTCAACCTCAAGGGCGATAGGGGCCTGTTCGTCCTCCTCATTGAACGACCGAAATCCGAGGCGGTGGTCGGCCATACTCGGATCAACGACACCCCCGGACATAGCTCTGGCCCTGTTTTATGAACCGTCCGGGCGTAGGCGGGGACATGGAGGCCATTCGGATCAACGAGTTCGGCAACGGCGACGCGCTCGAATCGGTCGATACCGACCGTCCCGAACCGGAATCGGGCGAAGTCGGGATCGATGTCGAGGCCGCCGGGGTCAACTTCGCGGACATCATGCAACGCCGCGGCGAGTACCCCGGCGGCCCCCAGCCGCCATTCGTCCCCGGCATGGAGGCCGCGGGCACCATCGAGACCGTCGCCGAGGACGTGGATCTCCAGGTCGGCGACCGCGTGGTGGCGATGCTCGACAGCGGCGGGTATTCCGAGTACGTCACCGCCGATTCCGAGTCGCTGTTCCCGATTCCCGAAAACATGGGTTTCGAGGAGGCCGCCGGGTTCCCGGTGCAGTTCCTCACGGCGCATGGCTGTCTGTTCGAGTGGGGCGGACTGGAGGAAGGTGAACGGGTACTGGTCCACGCCGCCGCGGGCGGGGTCGGTACGGCGGCTGTCCAGCTCGCCGCCCGCGCGGGCGCGGAGGTGTTCGGCACCGCCAGCACCGCCGAGAAACTCGAACTCGCCGGGGAACTGGGCTGCGATCATCCGATCAACTACACCGAGACCGATTTCGCCGAGGAAATCGCGGACGCCACCGACGGCGAGGGCGTTGATCTCGTGCTCGACGGCGTGGGCGGGGAGTCCTTCGAGCGAAGCCTCGATGCTCTGTCCCATTTCGGCCGGATCGTCACCTACGGGGTCGCAAGCGGTCAGCCCGGCACCGTCGAGACGCCGGAGGTGTTCTTCCGGAACGCCTCGATCATCGGCTACCACCTCGGGCGGGCGTTGGCGCAGGATCCCAACCGCGTCCTGCAGGCGGTGCCGGATCTCACCGACGGCCTCGCATCAGGCGATCTCGACGTGATCGTTGGCGAGACCTTCCCTCTCGGGGAGGCGAGCGAGGCCCACCGACTCATCGAAAACCGGGGCAGCAGCGGCAAGGTAGTGCTGCTTCCCTAAAATTCGTCGATCACTGGGATGCCCATGGTCCCGTAGTCGCTCATCGCGGCGAGTTTCTCGGGGGTGTCTTCGAGGCTCACCGTCTCGGAGACCACCGCATTGGGATCGAGTTTGTCGTTCGCGACCATCCGGAAGATCTCGTCGTAGCGCGTGGGCTGCATCCCCAGCGAGCCGATGAACTCGATCTCCTGCATCACCATCATGTCGGTCGGCAGCGTCACCTGACCCGCCTCGTCGCTGGTACTCAACCCGATCTGGACGTGCTGGCCGCGCCGACCGAGGCTCATCACCGAGTTCCGGCAGGTTTCTGCGATCCCCAGCGCGTCGACCGCTACGTCAGCACCCCGTTCGGTGATGGATTTCACTTCGCCGGGCACGTCCTCGACGTCGCTCGCGTTGACCGTCTCGACCGCACCCAGTTCCTCGGCCTTGTCGAGTTTCTCGTCCATCAGATCGACCCCGATCACGTTCCCGCCGAGCGCGTCGGCGATGTGGACGGCGGAGAGGCCGACGCCGCCGCAGCCGTGGATCGCCACCCAGTCGCCCGCGCCGATGTCGGCGCGGTGGGCCAGCCCGTGAAACGAGGTCATGAACCGACAGCCGAGCCCCGCCATGTCGGTTGCGGAAACGTCCTCGGGCAACCCGACGGCGTTGTGGTCCGCAATGGGGACGTGGACCTGTTCGGCGAAGGCCCCTTGGGCGGAGGGGACGAACCCCAGTGGCCGGACGTTCTCACAGATGTTCGACCGACCGTTTTGGCACTGATAGCAGCTCCCGTCGCTGAGGTTGAACGGGACCGTAACCCGGTCGCCCTCTCGAACGTTCTCGACGTCCTCGCCGACCGAAACGACGGTGCCGGCGGGTTCGTGCCCGAGGATCTGGCCCGCCGGGGGCTGAATCCCGAGCCAGTCCCAGTCGCCCTGCCAGCCGTGCCAGTCCGACCGGCAGATCCCGCAGGCGTCGAGTTCGACGACCGCCCCGTCCAAGTCGGGTTCGGGCGCATCAACGGTTTCTATCGATAGCGGTTCACCGTGTTCCTGTAGGACAGCGGCGCGCATCACTTCACGTGTGACGCGCTACCACATAAGTCCAGTCACGAAATCGGGTCGATCCACGCCCGGCGACCATCGAGGATATCGAATCGTTCGCCACGGCGGTGTTCGAGCCAGTACAGCAGGTGTTCGGCCCAGCGGAGTTTCCGACGTTTTTCGGGGCCGACCGAGGGATCGTCGAAGTCCCAGCCCGGAAAGCGGAATCGGGAAGCCCCGAAGTGATCCGCGAGAAAGGCTCCCCGGTCGCCGTCGGTGAAGCCGCCGAAATTCCGCACCGGGCCGGCGGAAGCGGCCTGCGTGGTCGCAAGGACGTGATCGGTGTCGAACCGCGGGAGCCACTCGCGGATGGCGGGGATGTTGTCGCCGTGGGCGTGGACCGCGACCGGAATCCCGCGCTGAGTGAGCTCACGGGCCGTCTCGGGATTTTTATCGAGATCGGTGACTAACAGGTCGGGCTCGACCCCCGCGGCGAGCAGGCGGTCGGCGGCGGTCGAGGCGGCGATCACGCAGTCAGCTTCGGCGGTGCGGTCGATCTCCTCGGAAAGCGAGGGGCCAGCGCCCGCCACGGCGACGGTTGCATCCTCGATAGTGCCGAGCCGCGATGTATCGAACGACCCGACGAAACCGGTGAGTTCGTCGCGGGCGCGTTCGTCCTCGGAGCGATCGAATCCGAAATCCGCGAGGATCTCCCTGTAAACGGGTTCCCATTCGGCGAAGTTCATGGCCGTCGCTCGCGGGTCGGTATCGGAAAAATCGGTTTCGCGGGCCGGACTGGCCCGAGTACCCCTACCCGAGGACCCGTCCGGCGTCCGTCCGCCCGTTTTGTCGCCCGTGGTATAAGCTTTCTCTTAATCGGATTCATGATGGATAGTGGAGCTATTATTATGATCGGCAAACGCCGCGCCGATCAGTGCGGCGTCGCGGGTCCCGGCGACATCGTGTGTACGGATCACGTGCACGCCGCGGTCGACGGCCAGCGCGGTCGCCGCCAGCGAGACGGGAAGCGCGTCCTCGGTCGAACGATCTGCGATTTCGCGCAGGAAGTTCTTGCGGTTGATCGAGACCAACACCGGCCGGTCGAACGCGCGAAATTCACGGAGCCGGCGGAAGGTTTCGCGGTCGTCTTCGAGGGTCTTCGTCGCCGACCAGCCCCCGAAGGCGGGATCGATGATGGTTTTCTCGGTGAAGCCGTTCAGCGAGAGCGCCTCGTAGATCTTGTCGGTGTAGCTCGCCTCGCGGACCCATTCGGTCGAGCGGCGTTTGACCCAGTCGATCTCCTCGACCGCGCCCGGCCGGGCGAGATCCGGCGGCGAGGCCATCTTCACGACCGCGGCGTCGTGGTCGGCACAGATCTCGGGCATCGCCGGATCGGCGAAGCCACAGATGTCGTTGACCATGTCAAACCCCCGCCGGAGCGCCTCGTCGGCGACCTCGCTGTAGCGGGTTTCGATGGAGAACACCGCATCCCCCGAGACGGAATCGAGCGTTTCGATGGCGACCTCGAGCCGGTCGAGTTCCTCCTCGACCGAGAGCACGTCGAGGCGCTTGTTCGCGGATTCCAGCCCCACGTCGACGATGTCCACGCCCTCGGAGATGAGGTCGCGGTCGACGTATTCGGCGGCCTCGCCGGGGTCGGCGAACACGCTGGGATCGTACGGCGACTCCCGGCTGACATTCAACACGCCCATGATACGGGGCGGGTAGTCGTCGCCGATCCCCAACCCGGCGGCCTCAACGGTCTGCATACTTCGCGTGGGATCCGCGAGGGTAAAATCACCGTGATTCGGTCGCGTTCGTGGGGTATTTCCTCCGCACTGTCGTTCGTTCCATATGTTTGATCAGCAACGTCGGCGAGCCTACTTGCTGTTGGAGGTCGGTTCCGGTGATCGATGGGGGCAACTGATCGATTCGTTCATTATGGCGTTGATCGTAGCGAACGTGGCGGCGGTCGCCCTCGGAACGGTTGCGCCGATACGACGACTACGAGCAGTTCTTCTCCGCATTCCAAGTGTTCTCGGTGGCGGCCTTCAGCGTGGAGTACGTCAGCCGACTCTGGGCCGGCATTGAACGACCCGAATACGCCGACCCGGTCTGGGGCCGACTCCGGTTTGCAGCCTCGCCGTACATGGTTATCGACCTACTCGCAATCCTGCCGTTTTTTCTGGGGTTGGTGATCGATCTGCGCTCCCTCCGGGCCCTGCGACTGGCTCGGTTCCTTCGACTGTTCAAACTCGCCCGCTATTCGTCGTCATTGCGGGCGTTCACTCGCGTGTTACGGAAAAAACGGGAGGATCTCGTGATCGCAATAATGGGTAGTATGGTTCTGTTGCTCGTCACCTCCAGTCTGATGTATTTCGCCGAACACGACGCCCAACCCGAGGCGTTCTCGTCGATCCCGGCCTCGCTATGGTGGGGTGTGGTGACGCTGACGACCGTCGGCTACGGCGGCGTCTACCCGGTGACACCGCTCGGACGGATTCTCGACGCGGTTGTTGCCCTTATCGGGATCGGGCTGTTCGCGCTTCCGGCGTCGATACTCGCCTCGGGATTCATCGAGGAAGCTCGAAGCGGTCCCCGAACCTGTCCCCATTGTGGCGAGCCTATCGAAGACGAATATTGACACGGATGAAACGGGCTTTTTAGCCGCCGCTCCCAACGGTGGCTATGGGCAAAGTAAGTATCGGGCTTCGCGGCTGGCGCTTCGAGGAAGCCGAGGTGTTCGACGACGACGGCGAGTTCAAGGATCTCAGGGCAATGCCCGATGAGACGCGGTTTCGTCTCCAGCGCCTGGAAGTACTCGTCACCGCGCCGTGTCACGGCTGCTGGTTGATCCACGGCGACGAGAACCTCCCCGAGTGCAACGTCGCCGAGGTGGTCTACGGCGAACCTCAGTCGGAAGTGATCCTCTGTAGCGACCACGAACCCGACTTCCTCTACTGGTTCCGCGAGGAGGGTGGCGAGGGATACATGGGCGAGGACGAACTACGGGACGCCTTCCACGAGTGGTTCGCGGCGGGCGGGCGCGCTCCCGAGGGCTACGGCGGCGTTGATCACGTCGATACCGATCCCGAGAATCTGCCCGAGCCAAGCGAGCCCGACCCCGACGACGTGTCGATGGAACCGCCCGAGGACGCCGAGCGCATCGAGTTGCGCGACGTCGACCTCGATCAGGACTACCCCTCGTCGTGATCAGCGTCGTCGTCGTCGACGCCGAGACGCCGGGCAACGTCGGCACCATCGCCCGCGCGATGAAGAACTTCGGCTTCGAGGACCTGAAACTCGTCGACCCGCCGACCCTCGACCCCGACGGCGAGGCCTACGGGTTCGCCGGCCAGGCCCGTGAGGACGTCCTCCCGGAGGCCGACGTCGTCACCTTCGAGGAAGTCGTCGAGAACCACCACACGGTCGGGTTCACCGCCACGACCAACGAGGACGCGCGCAGGCACGTCCGGTTTCCGTTCGCGACCCCGGCCGAACTCGTCGACGACCTCCGAGGGATCGGGGCCGACACCGCGCTCGTGTTCGGCCGCGAGCGGGTCGGGCTGACCAACGATGAACTCGCCCGCCTCGATCGGGTGTGTGCGATCCCCGCGAGCGCGGAGTATCCCGTGCTCAATCTCGGCCAGGCCGCGACCGTCGCGCTGTACGAATGCCGCGAGCTGGGGATGGATGGATCACAACTCCCGGATCGAACGCGCGAACGGGCGAACGAGTCCGAGATCGAGCGGTTGTACGAACACTTCGAGGCGTATCTGGGAGCCGTCGACTACCCTCCCGAAAAACGCGACAAGACGATGCGGCTGATCCGCCGGCTGATCGGTCGAGCGCAC
>CAYOFZ010000034.1:0-15757 GCA_964403315.1 uncultured Halobacteriales archaeon
GCCCGGATCGGTCGGTTCACTCTGCGAGCGATACCGCCACAGACCACGAGGAGGAATGCGCCGATGAGCGCACCTCCGAGGAATTCAGTGTACATGTCTTGAAGTGTCGGCCACCAATCCAGTCAAATGATCCCGACGATGGGTAGGGGTGGGTTGACCCACCTCTATCGAGATCCATCGTACGACCATATTAGCAGTTTTTGCTCGGATCGCCACTCCCATCAACCTTTGCAGTCGCCCGAGGGAAGCGCCGTCCACAACCAAACGGGTTTTAACCCGCGGTGGCCAATCCCGGGACAAGACCATGGAGATTCCGCGCCGATTCAACACGTACTGTCCGTACTGCAACGAACACAACCAGCACGAACTCGAACGGTCCCGGACCGGCCGCCAGACCGGCATGAAATGGAATGCCCGCCAGCAGGAACGCCAGACCGGCATCGGCAACGACGGGAAGTTCTCGAAAGTCCCCAGTGGCGGGAAGCCGACCCAGAAAACCGACTTCAAGTACCGCTGTGGCGAGTGTGGCAACGCTCACCTGCGCGAGGGCTGGCGCGCCGGTCGCGTGGAGTTCCAGGAGTAAACCATGGCCGGGAGCTTCCATACCGTCGCGTGTCCGGACTGTGAAAACGAACAGATCGTCTTCGGAAAGGCCTCCACGGCGGTCGCTTGTGCGGTTTGCGGGCGGACGCTCGCCCGTCCCACCGGCGGCAAGGCCGACATCGAAGGCGACGTGATCGACACCGTCGAACACCGCCCGGCGAACCGAGAGGACGCACCGGGTGAAACCGTCGACACTCAGACACGATAACCATGCAATACAGTGGCTGGCCGAACTCGGGAGAACTGGTCGTCGGCAAGGTCGAGGAGATCGAGGACTTCGGCGTGTTCGTCGACCTCGAGGAGTACGAGGAGAAGCGCGGCCTGATCCACATCAGCGAGGTCGCCTCGGGCTGGATCAAGAACGTCCGCGATCACGTCCGCGAGGGCCAGACCGTCGTCTGTAAGGTCCTCGACGTCGACGAGAGCACACAGCAGATCGACCTCTCGCTGAAGGACGTCAACGAACACCAACGCGAGGAGACAATCCAGCGCTGGAAAAACGAACAGAAAGCCGACAACTGGATGACGCTGGCCTTCGGCGAGGACGTCGACGACGAGACCTACACCGCTGTCGCCAACGACCTCATCGAGGCCCACGGCACGCTGTATGCGGGCTTCGAACAGGCCGCCATCCACGGCCACGAGGCGTTCGAGGAAACGGATCTGACTGATTCACAGGTAGAAGCGATCGTCGAGACCGCCCGCGAGAACGTGTCGGTCCCCTATGTCACCGTCACAGGCTACGTCGATCTCGTCTGCTCGACGGAGTCGGGCGTCGATGCGGTCAAAGAGGCGCTTCAAGCCGCCGAGGGCAACGTTCGTAAGAGCGAAGCTCTTGCGGGCCAATCAGAACCTTCCGCTTCTGATGACGGGGAGGTCCCCCGGGAGATCGATCTGGAAGTCACCTACGTCGGCGCGCCCGAATACCGCATCCGGGTACAGGCACCCGACTACAAGACCGCCGAATCCCAGCTCGAAGCCAGCGCCCAGCGCGCGAGCGAGGCAATCGCCGGGGTCGGTGGCAGCGGGGAGTTCCACCGCGAGCGCCGGACCGACGAGGAGTGAGATGAAATCCGACATCCGGGTGTGTTCGGCGTGGCGCGAGCGCCACGACCGCCCGATGTACACGCTTTCTTCCGTTTGTCCCGACTGTGGGGCCGAGGCGGTAAACAGCGCTCCAGCGCCGTTCAACCCCAAGGATCCCCACGGCGAGTACCGACGCGCACTTAAGCGCCGAGAGCGCGAGTGAGGGCATGGACGACGTAGAGGTCGAGGTACTCGAAGAGCCCGAACTGGACGAGCCGGTGTTGATCGAGGGGCTGCCGGGGGTCGGCCACGTCGGCACGCTCGTCGCCGAACACCTGATCGAGGAACGCGACGGCGAGGTGATCCGGCGGCTCTACTCCCGACATCTCCCGCCGCAGGTGACCGTCGACGAATCGGGGGTGGCCGAACTCGTCAGCGTCGAGCTCCATCACGTCACCGTCGGGGACCGGGACCTGCTCGTACTCACGGGCGATCAACAGGCCGCGAGCGCGATCGGCCACTACCACATCGCTGAGGCGGTACTGGACATCGCCGGGGAGTTGGGCGTCGAGTCGGTGTTCGGGCTCGGAGGCGTGCCCACCGGCGAACTCGTCGAGGAGTACGCCGTCGTGGGGGCGGTTGCGGACGACTCCCTGATCGAGACCTTCGAGGGCATCGGCGTCGAGTTCCGCGAAAACGAACCCGAGGGGGGGATCGTCGGTATCAGCGGGCTGCTGGTCGGCCTCGGGGGTCGCCGCGGATTCGAGGCAGCCTGTCTGATGGGCGAAACCAGCGGCTACCTGGTCGATCCCAAGAGCGCACAGGCCCTGTTGGGCGTCCTTCAGGAGTTGCTCGACTTCGAGATCGACCTCACCCAACTGGAAGACCGCGCCGACGAGATGGAGGACGTGGTCGCCCAGATGCAGGAACTCGAAAACCAGACCCAGACACAGAACATGCCGACCGACGAGGACCTGCGCTATATCGGGTAAGCACCGACAGCGGGAAGGTTCTTTATCGCCCGGTTCATACGATGGAGCGTGCCGTCCGATTCGGTGGTAATGCTCCCGTGGTGGCTCGTCGTCGGCGTCCTCCTGGGAGTGGCGATCGGGGTGGTCATCGCCGGGATCTTCGCGGTCGGCGCGCGGTTCTTTCCCGCCGAGACGCCGAACGTCTCGGAAACCGGCGAGAGCCGAAAGCGCGCTGAGATCCGCCGCTACTTGCAGGCCATCGACGAGGAGTTCACCGAGGATTACGAGTTCGACGGCCAGCCCGTGGCGTTCTATCTCCCCGAGCACAACGTGGCGATCACCTTCGACGCGCGGGTGTACTTCCGGATCGGGGCCACTGCCACCGAGACAGTGCTTGTCGAACACGAGATGCCGGGCGTCCACCTCGGACGCCGACTCCCCTTCGAGACGCCGGATTTCGCCCCCGAAGAGGACGTCGAATCAGGAGTTGCTGCCGCGTTTGCGGTCCTCGGCATACCGACCGACGCGAGCGAAGCCGAGATCAAGACCGCCTACCGTGAGAAAGTGAAACGGGTCCATCCCGATCAAGGCGGCGATCAGGAGGCATTCCGGCGCGTCCGGGAGGCGTACTCGACCGCACGCGCCCACGCGAGCGACCGGGCCGAGGCGACCTCGGTGTCGCCGTCCTCGTAGAGCGGCAGGCTCATGCCCGCCGTTCGACACAGCTACGCTAGATTCTCACTAATGGCCTCGGCCGCCAGTTTGCCGCTCTCCATCGCGCCCTGGATCGACGACCAGGCGGTGTAATCACCGGCGAGATACACTGGTCCCTCGGGGTCGCGGACACCGGGCAGATCCCTGTAAAATCCGGGTGGCTGGGTGACCTGTGCAAAGGGGATCCGGTCGGTGTGGCGGAGTTCGAGGGATTCCACGTCTTTCTCGGGGTACCACGATGCGAGCGCTCGCCGGGTCCGGGTGGCCAGGGTCTCGTCATCGGCGTCGGGTTCGCCGAGGAAGGTAGCGCTCAAGAGGGTTTCGTCGTCGGGAGCGTATTCGGGGGCAACGGCGCTGTGGGGGACGACGTGGTTGGGCGCGTCGCCGGCCACGTTGAGAACCAGCCGCCGGCCAGTATCGAGGTCGTCAGCCAGCGAGTACCACTGAGTGACACAGCCCCGTGCGTCGGTCGGGATCGACTCGATCCCGGTCAGGTCCCGGGCGGTCGGGGGGTCGGTTGCGACGACGACCGCATCAGCCTCGACCGTTTCCCCGTTCACGGCGACCCTGGCGGCGTCGTCGCTCGCCCGGATCGATTCGACTTCGGTTTCGGTCTCGATGGTCGCACCCGCCTCCTCGGCGAAGCGTCCGAGTTGGTCGGGAATCGCGCCCATGCCGTCGGCGGGAACGGCGATCCGGCCCCGCGAGAGCATCCCGAAGGTGTAGGCGAACACCGCCGCGGAACTCGAAAGCGAGCGATCCAGCGTGATCCCGCCGTAGAAGGGCCCGATGAAGTTCTCGATGAAGCGCTCGGAAAAGCCGCGTTCGAGCAACGCCGCCCGAATCGACTGATCGCCGGCCTCGAATATCTCCTCGGGATCGATCCGCGAGAGCCGACGGCGCAGGGCGAGCGTGCGGAGTTTGTCACCCACCGAGACCTCGGTGTTGAACGCCGACTCGGCGAGCGCGCCCGGATCACGAAGCGGATCCGAGAGGACCGACCGTTTGCCTGGTCGGGCGAGACACGCCCCGGGCGTGAAATATCGGAGATCGAGCGCGTCATAGTCGAGTTCGCGCTGTGCGGCCGGATATGCCGTGAACAGCACCTGAAACCCGCGGTCGAAGGTGAACCCGTTCTCGCGGACCGACCGGACCCGCCCGCCAACCCCGGCGTTGCGTTCCAGCAGCGTTACCTCCGCGCCGTCGGCCGCGAGGTGGCGTGCGGCAACCAGCCCGGCCAGCCCGCCGCCGATCACTACGACTGACCCCTCCATGCCGGTGCATCGAACGGCTGCCTACTAAACCTCCGGTGATCCGCCCGTCGAGCCGAAGGTCTTATACTGTTGGTTATACCTGTGTGAGCGAATTCGCTTGCACGGTGCGGCGAATTCGCTCACTGGCGTATAGCCAATAGTATAGTCACGGGCGACGAAGCGGGTGTATGCAAACGACTGCCGCGTTCGTTGGCCTGCGGTGTTTCGACTGCGGCGAGCGCTTCGATCCCGAAACCGCAACCCATCGCTGTCCCGACTGTGGCGGGATCCTCGATCCGACCTACGACTACGACGGGATCGACCTCGACCGGGCGACGTTCGACCGGCGACCGTTCGACTCGTTGTGGCGCTACGAGGAGCTGCTGCCCTTTTCCCACGAACTGGCGGTGACGATGGACGAGGGCGCGACGCCGCTCGTGGAATGTCCGGATCTGGCCGCCGAAATGGGCATCGAGCGCGTGCTCATCAAGGACGAGGGTCGCAACCCGACGGGCACCTTCAAGGACCGCGGCCAGACCGTCGCGATGACGGCGGCCCGCGAACACGAGGCGAGCGATGTCGCGCTCGCGTCGGCGGGCAACGCCGGCCAGGCCGCGGCGGCGTACGCCGGCCGGTCGGACATCGATTCACACGTCTTCGTGCCCTCGCGGGCGGGGTTCGACCAGAAGGCGATGATCAACGTCCACGGCGGCGACATGACCGTCGTCGGCGGGCGGATCGACGACGCCGGTGCGGCCTACGGGGACGCGATAGCCGATGAAGAAAACGACTGGTACTCCCTCCAGACGTTCGTCACGCCGTATCGCCACGAGGGCAAGAAGACAATGGCCTACGAGATCATCGAAGGACTCGACTGGGAGGTCCCCGATGCGGTCGTCTATCCCACCGGCGGCGGGGTCGGCCTCGTGGGCATGCACAAGGCCGCGAAGGAACTCCGCGAACTGGGACTGATCGACGAGCTGCCGGCGATGTACGCCGCCCAGTCCGAGGGCTGTGCGCCCATCGTCGAGGCCTTCGAGGAGGGCCGTGACAGCCACGACCCTTGGGAGACGCCCGATACGATCTGTGGCGGTATCGAAATCCCCGATCCGGGCGCGAGCCCGCTGATCCTCGATGCGCTGCACGAGTCCGGTGGTGGCGCGGTTGCGACCAGCGACGACGACATCCTCGAAAGCGCGGTCGCGGTCGCCAAGGGCGAAGGCCTCGAAATGGGCGCGAGCCCCGCCGCGGCGGCAAGCGGTGCGTGGGAACTCGCCGACCGCGGGGAGTTCGACGCCGGGGATACGGTCGTCATCCTGAACACCGGAAGCGCGAACAAGGACGCCGACGTTCTGCGTAGCCATTTGATGGGCAAGGGGATTTGAGGGCATCGTCCCCCTGTCTCGTGTGTTTGGGACAGCTGGCATCCGGTTTAGCTGCGTGTAATCAAGATATTAGCAGCGTCAGATACAAGCTTTAGACGAGTCTAATAGGAGACGAAATGTTGAGCGACGTGATGGAGGACTACCTCAAGGCGATCTACTACCTCGAACGGGCCGAGGATCCCCCGATTTCGACCTCCCGGATCGCGGAATATCTGGACGTAACGCCGCCGACGGTCACCAGCATGATCGGGAAGTTGGCCGAGCGGGACCTGCTCGAACGCGAGAAATACAAGGGCGTTTCCCTCACCGACGAGGGCGAGACGGTCGCGCTCGAGGTCGTGCGCCACCACCGCCTGCTCGAGGCGTACCTCACCGAGCACTTGGACTACGACTGGAGCGAGGTTCACGAGGAGGCCGACGCGCTCGAACACCACATCAGCGAGACCTTCGAGCGCCGCGTCGCCGAGGTGCTCGGCAATCCCGGAGTCGATCCCCACGGCGATCCCATTCCCGATGTCGATCTGACGCCGCCGAACGAAGGGACGACGACCCGGCTTGCCGACCACGCTCCCGGCGAGCACCTTCGAATCGAGCGCGTGAGCGACCGGAACGGGACGGAACTCGCCTACCTGCAGGACGCGGGCATCGTTCCCGGGGCCGTCGTGGAGATCACCGATGTCGCGCCCTTCGGTATGGTGACGGTCGCGGTCGGCGGCGACGAACAGAGCCTTCCCGAATCGGTCGCGCGCTCGATTCGCGTGACGAGGGTGACCGAGAACGATACCGTGATCGAGAAAGCATGACGGGCTGGATCGACGTGCTGGTGATCGCGTTCACCGCACAGTTGTTCGCGCTCCCCGGCGAGAAGGGGCAGTTCATCATCGCCGGTCTGGCGACGAAGTTTCGTCCGCTCGTCGTCGTCGCCGGCGCGGCGTGTGCGTTCGGCGGTTGGACGGCCCTGGAGATCGTGCTCGGCCAGGCGCTCCAAGGGGTACTTCCCCAGGTCTACCTCGATGCCGCGACGGCGGTGCTGTTTGTCGCGTTCGCGGCGGTGCTTCTGTACTCGATGCCGGCATCGAGCGAACCGACGGCGACCGACGGCGGGTTACTCGGCAACATCGATATCGATACTGATGGCGTTCTCGATGGCCGGCTGACGGGGTTCGTCCCGTCGTTTTCGATGTTGGCGCTCGGGGAGTTCGGCGACAAGACTCAGATCGTCACCATCGGGCTGGCCACCCAGTACGCCGCCGGATCGGCGATCTGGCTCGGCGAGATGCTGGCAATCGTGCCCGTGAGCCTTGCGAACGCCTACTTCTTTCATCGCTTCGCCTATCTACTCGAAAACCGCGATGGCAAACGATATCTCTACCTGATTTCAGCGGCGGTGTTCCTGCTGTTTGCCGCCGACATCGCCTCCGAGTACGCGGTCGGCGTCTCGCTGCTCCCGCTGTGAATGACCGTCGTCGTTTGCTTTTTCACGGCTCGTGGCCGACGAAGGGGTATACTATCGGTCGTACATCATTGAACGAATTCACCGGAACGTCCCGGTGAATTATGTATAAACAGTTACGACCAACAGTATATATGCCGCCAGTGCTGGCCTCGGTGATCGCTGGCGTCGCCCTCGGACTGTCGCTTGCGGCCCCGCCGGGTCCGATGAACGCCGTCATCGCCGAGGAGAGCGTCCGCCGGGGGTTCCGGGCCGGCGTGGGTGCCGGCCTCGGGGCGATGAGCGCCGACGCCTGCTTTTTCCTCCTCGCGTGGGCCGGCGTCGCAACGATAGTACAGGGCGCTCCCCAGATCCGGGGTGCGATTCTGGCCGTCGGCGGGGTCTTGATGCTCGTGTTCGCGGCCGACGCCCTCCGCGGTGCCGGTCAGTTCACCCCCGACGGCGACCCCGGTGGACGGCGGGGTTTTCTCAAGGCGTTTTCGCTGGCACTGTCGAACCCGTTTCAACTGCTGTGGTGGCTCACCGTCGGGATTACGTTGCTCGATCCGGGGACGTTCGCGTTGTCGGTGGGTCCCCTCGAAGCAAGCGTCAACACGGGAAGCCCGGCGATCATTGCCGGGTTTTTCGCCGGCATCGGGGTCTGGATCACGGCGTTTCCCGCCGCCATCGTGGCGCTCGGACGCCGGATCGACGGATTCGCGCCGCTGATTGCCATTGGGAGTGCCGTCGTGCTCGCCGGGTTCGGCCTCCTGTTCTGCTACCGGGCGCTCGCAGGGCTGGGAGTCGGGCTATGAGTCGTTGGGATCACAATCCATCTCGGGGACCTCGTTTTCGAGCCATTCGCGGAACCAGCGCACCCGTTTCAGCCGCCTGTGGGCCATGCTTTGGGCGGTGTCGCTTTCGACGCGCGAGGTCGCTTCCTTGCCCCGTTGGTACACCCGGTCGACCATCGTCGCGGCGTCCATGTGGGTCCGGGCCTCATAGCCCATGCGCAACAACATGAGGACGGTACCGTTCGCACCGACCTTGTCGAGCAGGTCGGCCTCGATCAGACACTGGGCCTCGACCGAGAGGTCCGACACCGCGCCCTGATAGGAGTGGGCCTCGATGGCCCCACAGACCCGGTCGACGAACGAACTCGGAAACGAGCCCCGTGAATCGAGGTATTCGCGGGCGATGCGGGCTCCCTCTTCGGCGTGAACGTCTTGGTCAGCGTCGAGTTTCGCCACGTCGTGAAAGAGCGCGGCGACGCGGGTGACATCGACGTCCGCGCCTTCCTCGCGGGCGATCTTCGCGGCGAGGGCGACGACGTTGAGGATGTGATTGAACCGGTAGTCCGCTGAATGCCAGGGGTACCACCGCATTCGACCGCCGTCGGTTTCGTTTCTGACGCTCGCGTCGAGGTACTCGTAGACGAACTCCTTCATCGAGGCGAACTCCTCGTCCGAGACGGGCGTTTCCTTGATCTCAACGCCCATAGAACCGCCTCCGCAAACCGTAGTTGTCGTTCATTGTTACCTACAAAAACGTGTGTTTTACTCTTTAGCGTTACGACAGGGGGAGTTATACTGACGACTGTATGCCGCCTGACCGAATTCGTCGCGCCGGTTGAGCGAATTCGGTCAGATAGTTACAGCCGATAGTATCGAAGGCGAGTAGGTTATACTGACGGGGTGCGGAAACAGGGGTATGCGAATCGAGAACAGCTTCGTCTTCGTCGATGGCGTCGGCGAACGCACCGAACGACGCCTCTGGGAGGCGGGCGTCACCCATTGGGACGCGTTCGCCGATTCCGACGTGCTGGGTCCGAAGACCCACGCGACCGTCGAGCAGGCCATCGACGCGGCCCGCGGTCGGCTCGCGGTCGGCGACGCCGGGTTTTTCGCCGACCGCCTGCCCGCGAAACGCCGCTGGCGGCTCTACGAGAACCTCCGCGAGAACGCCTGTTTTTTCGACATCGAGACCACCGGGCTGGATCGCCACGCCGACCGGGTGACGACCGTTAGCTTCCATCGCGCGGGAGAGACGACGACCCTCGTCGCCGGCCAGGATCTCACCCGTGAGGCCGTGGCCCGCAACCTCGACGCGGCGTCGCTGCTGGTATCCTTTAATGGCGCGCGCTTCGATGTTCCCTTTCTCGAAACCGCCTTCGACCTCTCGGTCGGGACGCCCCATCTCGATCTCATGTACCCCTGCCGGCGGCTCGGGCTCGACGGGGGCCTCAAACGAATCGAAAGCGATCTCGACATCGAGCGCGACCTCGAAGACATCGATGGCCGCGAAGCCGTCCGGCTGTGGCACCGCTACGAACGCGGCGACGAAGCCGCGCTGGATCGGCTGGTGCGGTACAACCGTGCCGATACACGCAACTTACGACCGGTGAGCGAGCGGATCGTCGGTGCTCTGGATCGGGAGGTCTTCGGGGCGTTCCGATAGGCGACAGCTTTTGTCGCCCGAACTGCCGATTGCGCTTCCGGGTTTCGGAAGTCCTCGTCGAGAAGGCTCCCGAACGTCTCCGGGTTGCTGGCCGGGAACGACTGACGTTCGAGGGCGGTACCTCCCCGATTCGAGCGGACGTAAGCCGTCATTATCTGTCATATAGGGCATCAATAATTAAACATCAGTCTAACGTATGTTTTCATATGAGAAAACAGTCATCGCCAACAACGAGGCGTGCAGTACTCTCGACGATCGGTGTCACGGCGTTGACCGCTGGCTGTCTCCAGCGTGGCAGCTCCGGGAAACCCGACGATGCGGGGAATTCCACGGAACCGGATCAGACGCAGGCCGCCCCCGGTCCCGATTCCGACCCGGAACCCGAGGACGAAGACAAACCCCAACTCCGACTCGACGAGGATTCTCGGGAACTCTGCCGGAACGCTGGCGAGGAATGGCGCACGTGTGAGGCCCTCGACGAGTGGGAGGTCCTCGCCGGATCACTCGAACCGTCTACCGACCGGGTTTACGCCGGTAGTCAGTCGGCACACCTGAGTGCCGATGGCGACGAAGGCACCGTTGTTCGTATCCCGATAGACACCCTGGATCTCACCGAGACGACCTTCTCGCTCGCGGCGTACGTCGAAACGCCCGGAGACCTCTATTCGCCACAATTCAACGTCGCCGTCCCGGATCTCGGACGCACGTTGAATTTCCGTACTCGATACAAGATCGATGAACCGGGCTGGTTGCGGTACGATCTCGGCATCAATCACCTCTCGGATCTCGAATCGAGTGAAGAACCGTCGCTCACCATCGCCTGGTACGGCGAGGACGTCGACTGGTATATCGATGATATCCGGACGGCGCCGGTCACGGAGGACCCTCGCGTGATCATTCAGTTCGACGACTCGCTTCGCTCGACCTACGATACCGCCTACCCCATCATGCAGGAGTACGGCATTCCGGCGACCGTCTTTACCATCACGGACCGGATCGGGCACAGCAGTAGCCTTACTCTCGATGGGATGCACGAGATGCAGGCCACGGGCTGGGAGTTCGGCAGCCATACCACCTCACATCCCCATCTGGCACAACTCTCCTTGGAGGAACAACGCGAGGAACTCGAAGGATCGAAGCAGTGGCTGCTCGATCACGGGTTCGAACAGGGTGCGGGGTTGTTCGCCTATCCGTTCGGCTCGTTTACCACCGAGACCGTCGATATCGTCGCGGACTACTATCACCTCGGAACCCACGGCCAGCGCGGCGCGACGAACCGTACCATCACCGCACCGTTGTCGGCAAACCGCCATCCCGGCGACTACAAACACCGGGCGATTGCGCTGCTCGATCTCCTTGCCGACGAGACGATCCCGACCGACACCGTCGTTCTCTACTATCACGATGTTGTTGAGGACCACGACACATGGATCGATCCCGAGGGGTTTCGTGAGACGATGGCCCACATCGACCGCAACGGCATCTCCACGATGCTGACGAGCGATCTCTGGGACCATCAGGTTACCCCACGATAACTGAGTTTCCGGTCAGAAAACGACGAGAACCGCGAGAACAACGACAGCTACGTACACGGAAAGTACCGCCGCATACCTGAGGAATTCGCGCCAGTCGAACCCCTGAATCGAGAGAACACCCGCGAACAGGAACCCGAGCCATAGGTTGGATAGTCCAGCGCCGTACATCACCGTCATAATCGACATGACGAGATCCATCTCCGTAGTGATTAGCGCAGGTCCCAGCACGACCCACAGCGAGCCGGGATCCGGAATCAACAACCCCAATCCCAACGCCACGACGAACGATCCGACCGCGGGCGATCCAATACCACTCAGCGCACTCCCGATGGGACCGTACAGGCCGGCCGCCGTGAGGAGGGAAAACACGACCGCGTACAACAGGAACGGAACCACCACGTGATTGGCCCATCTGGTCGCATCAGTGGTTTTCGACCGGAACGCCATCGGTCGTACCTGGACGAGCAACCCGAGGGTGATAAACAGAAACAACAGCCACGGCAGCGTCAACTCACCGCCGGTGGCGAAGTGCCACGCAACGGAGCCCAACCCGAGGACGACGGCGATCATCGAGATGAGCTGGGACTGTTCGAGCCTGTCGGCCAGCGTGTACTCCTCGGATGGAGGCGACGAGTAGTGATCGAGGGTCTCGGAGATGCTGCTCGTCAGAATCGACTCCGCTTCCGCCAACTCCGTTCGATCCGCCTCGTCGGTGGGCGCGAGTGCTACCAGAACCAGCGGTAGCGTCACGATGAGAACCGCGCTTGCAACGATGTTCGCCGGTTCGAACACGAACCCCGTCATGCCGATCGAGCCGACGGAATCGAGCAGGAAGTTCGTCGTATCGGTCGTGTCCGCCATCAACAGAGCACCGGGGCTCGACGGTCCCTGATTTGCGAGCACGAGCGAGAGCAATCCCCCGGTCAGGACCAGCGGGTAGTGAACGGCGATATCGGCGTCTTTCGCCCGTCTACAGAGCTTCTGGCCGACATATATCCCGCCGATGAGGCCGAACGCCCAATTGAGCCAACCGAACAGGAGCGCGATGAAGCCGGTCGAATAGATGATCGCCCGCTGGGTCGTCGGGATCGCGTCGGCGATCTGGTCGAAGATCCTCCCGACGGGTTTGGATTCGACGACGGTTGCCGAAAGCACCCAGTAGAGAACGAGCGACATTTGGAGGGTGAACAGATCGTAGAAGCCGGTCGAAAACAGTTCGAGTTGGGTCAACGTCCCCAAGTAAGGCGTGGTGACGAGCAGCGTCAGAACCGCCAGAAGCACCGAGAGCGCGAGCGATTCGGGGAAGAATCGCCCGAAGAACGGGACGAACTCCGTCGAACGCGTCGAAGTCGTCTCTGATCCTTGTGTTGTCATGTTCGATCACCTCACAGTACTCCGTACCCCATGAGCAGCGTCCCGATTCCGAAGACGAGGCCGCTGAAGACGAACAGTACGGCCGCATACCCCATCATATCGCGGATCGATAGGCCGGCGATTCCGAGGACGGGGATCGCCCAGAACGGCTGGATCATGTTGGTCCACTGATCGCCCATTGCAAACGCGACGATCATCCGGTTGATCTCGACGCCGGGGATCTCCATGGTCGCCGAGGCCATCACCTCCCCGATGACGGTCCACTGTCCGCCCCCCGAGGGGACGAAGAAGTTGACGACGCCCGCCGAGAAAAACACCCAGAAATACCACGTCGTCTCGGTTGCGTACTGGGCGGCGGTCTGGGCGATCAGTTCGGCCAGTCCCGAGGCTTCCATGATGCCCATAATACCACCGTAGAACTGGAACTGGATGATGATCTGGCTCGCCCCCTCGATGGCGTCCCGGAAGACGTCGAAGTAGCTGCGAAACGTCGTATGAAACAGGAACCCCAGCCCGAACATGGCCGAAATGAAGAGGTTGATGTTGATCGCTTCCACGAACGAGCTGGTCGAAAACTGGTAGCCGAGATAGATCCAGATCAGTAGTCCAGTTCCGATACAGAGCACCCTGCTATCAACGATGAGTCGTTTCAGCGTCGAGTCAGTCGTATGAGGGTCGGTCGCCTGCCCACCGTCAGCCATAATTCCGGATCGTGCCTCGCGGAGTTTGTCCTCCGGAATCGTGATGCGATCCTCTTCAGGTGCCATCAACGGCATGAGCACGACCACGAGGAGGACGACCGCGGCGACGATGACGAGGTTGGATAGCGTGAAGATGGTCTGAGAGACCGGGATAACGCCGATGGTGTCCTCGAGGAAATGGCCCTGCGTCGCGCTGAGGAGGTATGCGGCCCCCGAAAGTCCCTGATGCCACGGCAGCAGGCCGGCGTACGCGGTCGCCACGAGAAGTGGGTAGTGAACCTCGATGTTCTTCTGATCCATCGCGATTCCGATCTCCCGCGCGAAGATCCCGCCAACGATGAGGACGACCCCCCAGTGGAACAGCCCCACCAGCTGGCCGACGATCGCCGTCAGGACGATCGCCTGCCGCTGTGAGTTCGGGATCGTTGCGAGCCGTCGGAGCACCCGCTTGACCGGCGGCGAGTCGGCCAACGCCCAGCCGGTCAGAAGCGCTAGCGAGGCCTGCATCGAAAACGCGATGACGAACCAGAACCCCTCGCCCCACTGGCCCATGACCGCAACGGGTCCCGAAGGGGTGAACGCGACCGCCAGGATCATCGTCACGAACGTCAACAACAGTGCGAAAATGAACGCGTCCGGGAGGTATCGCTGCACGACGCGGCTGGCACCGTCACCCAGGGCGGTGAAGAAATCACTGATCGATCCGGATATCCCTGTGCTCATCGTGTATCCTCCCGATCAGAGGCCGATTCAGGTATCCATCCCGATCGCCATGATCGTGCCCGACGCGTGAACATGACTTAGTCACACGCTGCATGATCAATAAGTATATTCGTTGCATTTATTATATTGTGATTGTTCAACAAGCATTTTATCGCGTTTCTTGATCAATATGATTCTTCATACATCGGAACGTTCAACACGGTTGTTCAGCCTAACGAACGTAGATGACACGAGATACGGACGGGAATGGTCTCCCGCTGTTGAAAGCGCTCGGCGCGGGAACCGCGGTGGCTGCTGGAGTGGAGGGAATCTCGTACTACGCGCTCAAACGGTACGCAGAGGGGCTGGGCGGTATTCCGACGGTCGTCTTGGAGGAGTTCCCGGAGATCGACCGGGAATTGCTCGACAAGTTCACCAGTTTCGACCCGGAACTCGGGTGGGTCCCCCAGCCCGACATGACGAAACAGAAGGACACGGGCGATCACCTCCCCGGCGAGGACATGGGAGACAACGTGGTGACGTACTCGACCGACGAGTACGGAAGCAGGGTATGCCCCGCCAGAGAGCGTGCAGACGGGCACGCTGACGACGGCGTGACGGTTTCGACCTACGGCGACTCCTACTGTTTCTGCCGGGAAGTAAACGACGACGAGACCGTCCAGAACTACCTCGCCGAGGAACTGGACACCCACGTCGGCAACTACGGCGGCGGAAACTACGGCCTCGATCAGGCGCTGTTACGCCTGAAGCGCCAGTATCGGGACGATCCCACGGACTACGTGTTCATGTACGTCACCGCATCGTCCATTGCCCGCATCCTGAGCGTCTGGAAACACTATCAGGAGTTCGGGAACGTCCTCGCGGTGAAGCCCCGCTACACCCTCGAGGACGGCTCCCTGAAATTGATAGAGAGCCCGGTGGACGACAAGGAAGAACTCCTCGATCTCGAATCGAAAGCCGAGTTCCTGCGGACCCACGACTATCACTACGAACACTGGTTCAAATCCCACCTCGCGTCGTTTCCCTACGCTCCACATTTCCTGAGGAACCCCAATCAGGTTCGCTACGCGCTGTACTCGGCGCTCAAAGACATCGAAAGCCGGTTCGAACTCTCCATTCCGGGCGGTGACTTCGATAGGCGACAGGCACAAACCGCCCTACGGTTAGAACGGCCACGAGTCGAGTATCACGAGGAGCTGTTCGACAAAAAAGAGGACCTGTTTTCCGAAATCATCGAGGAATTCGTCTCGTACGGCAAACAAGAGGAGTTCACACCGGTGTTCGTGATGGTCCAGCAGTTGCGATACGCCAAATACGAGGCCGAGCACGGCCCGATCTACGGCGACTTGCTCGACCGTCTCGATGAGAAGTACTCGGATCTGATAACCGTCGATATGGCCGAACACCTCGCCGAAACCGGGGACGTGGAGTCGCTGTACGTTCAGCGCGGGGAAGGGGGCCACTACAGCCCGGAAACCAACCAGCGGATCGCCGAGATCCTAGCCCGAGAGGTGTTCGAAGCCGAATAGTCCCGCGCGGATTCGAACCGCGGTCAAGGGCTCCAAAGGCCCTTATGATTGGCC
>CAYOFZ010000035.1:0-15658 GCA_964403315.1 uncultured Halobacteriales archaeon
ATGCACCGCACACAGTTATCGTATGGAGTATACCACCCTCGGCTCGACGGGCTTGGAAGTCAGCCGGATCTGCCTGGGCTGTATGAGTTTCGGCGATCCCGACTGGCGCGACTGGGTGCTCGGCGAGGACGAAAGCGAGGAGATCATCGAACGCGCCATCGACTTGGGCATCAACTTCTTCGACACGGCGAACATGTACTCCCGTGGCGAAAGCGAGCGCATCCTCGGCAACGCCCTCTCGGGCTACGACCGCGACTGGCCCGTGATCGCCACGAAAGTGTACATGCCCATGGACGAGGACAACCCTAACGCGGGGGGACTCTCCCGGAAGGCCATCGAACAGGAACTCCAACACAGCCTCGAACGGCTGGGCGTCGACACCATTGACCTCTATCAGACCCACCGCTTCGACGACGACACGCCCATCGAGGAGACCCTCCGGGCGCTCGACGACGCGGTACGGCGCGGCCAGGTGCGGTATCTCGGCGCATCCTCGACGTGGGCGCATCGGTTCGCCGAGGCCCTCCATACGAGCGACGCCCTCGACCTGGATCGGTTCGTCACGATGCAAAACCACTACAATCTCGTCTACCGCGAGGAAGAACGCGAGATGCTCCCCCTCTGTCAGCGGGAGGGCGTCGGGATAATCCCCTGGAGTCCGCTCGCGCGCGGCTATCTCACCCGTCCTACCGAGGAAATCGACGCGACCACGCGCGGCGAGACGGGAGAGCGCCTGTACGAACACCCCTATCGGGAAGGCGGCGGCAAGGAGATAAACGACCGCGTCGCGGAACTCGCCGACGAGAACGGCGCGACGATGGCCCAGATCGCGCTGGCGTGGCTCCTCCATAAGGACTGGGTCGATGCCCCCATCGTCGGCACCACCAGCGTCGAACACTTAGAACAGGCCGTCGAAGCCCTCGAAATCGACCTCTCGGAAAGCGACATGGAGTATCTCGAAGCACCCTACGAACCCGTGCGGGTGTCGGGCCACGAATAATACGGACTCGCCGTCTCTAGATCGAGCGTACTTCTTCAGCGGCCTCCCGGATCGTCGCTACCTCCTCGTCGCTGTAGCCGATGAACCGAACCTCATCGAGCGTTTCGGGGTCGTAGTCGGCGATCTCCTCGGTGATAAGTCCCGCGCCCTCATCGAGATCGAACCCCGCGACCCCACAGCCAAGCGCCGGGATCACGAGCGACTCACAGTCGAGGGCATCGGCCTCTTCGAGCGCGTTTCGGGTCGCATCGCGGATACTTTCCTCGGTGGCCTGTCCATCCCCGTAGTGGGGCATCGCGGCGGCGTGGATGACGTACTCGGCGTCGAGGTCGTAGGCGTCGGTCGTGGCGACTTCACCCAGATTGACCGATCCCTTCGCGGTTGCCTCCTCGTTTATCCCGCCGCCCGCTCCTTGACGGAGCGCGCCCGCGACGCCCGATCCCATCTCCAAGCTCGTGCCGGCGGCGTTGACCAGCGCGTCGGCCTCCTGACTGGCGATGTCACCCTGGACGATCTCGAAATCCATACATCGTAATACCACGTCCGGTCCCGTAAACCTCACTCCCGAGGCGACCGGCCCGCCCGAAAATCCCGGTCGTTCATTTCAATCGAGGTCGAACGGCGAGCAATGCGCTCGCTTCACCCTCGCATCCGCGTCATCTGGCTCCTTCAGTCCGCGCTCATCACGGCCATCGTGGGGATCATCGTCGCCGCCGTGGACCGGTTTTTCCTCGATATCAGCACTTGGCTTGCGGTCGCGGCGGTCCTCGGAGTATTCGCGGTTGCCGGAACTCACAGTCTGCTCCGGTATCGAATCTGGCGGTACGAGATCCGCGAGGACGAACTCTACCTCGAACGCGGCGTGTTCACGCGCGTGAAGACCGTAGTGCCGTTCGTTCGCGTCCAACACGTTGATTCGCGTCGCAACCCGCTCGAACGTACGACCGGGCTCGCAAGCACCGTCGTCTACACTGCCGGCTCGCGGGGTGCGGACGTGACGATCCCCGGACTCACCCCCGAGGGTTCCGAAGACCTCCAGCGACGATTGAGAGCGCTTGCGACCGCCGCCGAGGGTGATGACGCGGTATGACTCACAGTTTGCACCCGCTTTCGGTTCCCTATCGGATCGTCCAGTCGGGATTGGGGTACGTGCCGCTGGTGGTCTTTTTCAGCGTCGCCTCGGGGCCGATTACCGGCGCGTTCACGCCCCTGCTCTGGATACTCGTGGTCATCGGCGGCCTCGGCGCGATTGCCGCCTGGCAGGTCGCGTACTACCGACGCTTTACCTACGCGGGGACCCCGGACACCTTCGACATCCGCTCGGGGGTGCTTTCCCGGCGCAACCGCGAGATCCCCTACCGGCGGGTGCAGAACGTCGATATTTCCCGGAACGTCGTCCAGCGAGCACTCGGTATCGCCGAACTCCGTATCGAAACCGCCGGCGGCAGCGAAACCGAGGCAACCCTGCGGTACGTCGGCTACGAGGAGGCAAAACGTCTCCAGAACGAACTCCGGCGACGGAAACGGGGGGAGGGGACGACCGCCGACGAGGGTGGCGAACCAGCCGAAGCCGAACGCCTCCTCTATGCGATCACGCCCGAGGATCTGGCGGTGCTCGCGGTCGCTTCCTTCGATTTGCGGCTGCTCTCGTTTCTCTCGGTGGTGCTTTCGTTCGTCGCTCCAACCGTACTGGTGGAGATCGTCACCGACCTGCCGGTCGAGCCCGCCCTCGTGATCGCGGCGGTGATCGTTCTCGTGGTAGTCGGGTCGGCGATCCTGAGCGGGGCAAACGCCGTGATCAACGCCTATGGCTTTCGACTCACGGAGACGGGCGAGGAGTTACGCTACGAACGGGGCCTGTTTCAGCGCCACGACGGGTCGATCCCCTTGGAGAAGGTCCAGATGCTCGCGTTCCGAGAGAACTTCCTCAAACGACTGCTCGGTTACTCCTCGTTAGTCGTCGAAACCGCCGGCTACGCCCCCGGGCAGGGCGGCGGCGTCGGTGCCGAATCCGCGGTGCCCATCGCCCGCCGGAAGACGACCCGGGCGATTGCCCGCGAGATCGAACCCTTCGGCGAGATCGAAATCATTCGGCCGCCGAAACGCGCCCGCCGGCGTTACACTATGCGCTATCTCATCGCGCTCGCCGTCCTCACGGGACTCGGCTACGCGGCGACGCTCTTCTTCGGCGTTGATCTACCCTGGTACGCGATATTGGTCGGTGCGCCGCTGGCCCCGATCGCCGCCCACTGCAAGTGGACATCACGGGGGTACGGCATCGGCGAGAACTACGTCGTTACCCGCGCCGGCTTCTGGCATCGAACCACTCGGGTCGTCCCCTACTACCGCGTCCAGACCGTCATCGAAACCCGGACGGTCTTCCAGCGCCGGTGGCGACTGGCCTCGGTATTGATCGACACTGCGGGTTCGGGAAGCCTCATCGGGGGCGACTCACAGGCGCTCGATCTCGATGGGGAGGCGGCGACCGACCTCCGGAAGGCTATCGCCGACCGTCTCCAGACGGCGCTTACCGGCCGCCGACGGGCGGCCACCCGCGAGCGAAGAATCGATGACGCGCTCCCGACCTTCGAGAACCCGGGCGAGTGATCCCAGCACGGTCGTCTCGCCGCGACCACAGCCGATTTATGAATGGCCGCCGCAGTCGAAGGTATGGAGTTTCCAACGCTCGGGTTTGGTACGTCCGGTTTCGACGACCCCCAGGACTGCGTCGAGAGCGTCCAGCGCGCGCTTGAGGTGGGCTATCGCCATATCGACACCGCACAGAGCTACGACAACGAATCCTACGTCGGTGACGCAATCGAGGAAAGCGACGTTCCCCGTGAGGAAATCTTCCTCGCGACGAAGGTCGCAACCGACAGCCTCGCGTACGACGACGTGCTCGCATCCGTCGAGGAGAGCCGCGAACGCCTCGGCGTCGATACCATCGACCTGCTGTACGTCCACTGGCCGATCAACGACTACGACCCCGAGGACACCCTCGGGGCCTTCGACGATCTCGTTGCCAACGGAGCCATCGACCACGTCGGCCTGAGCAACTTCCGGACCGATCAACTCGAAGCGGCCGAGCAAGCCCTCGAAGCGCCGATCTTCGCCCATCAGGTCGAATGTCACCCCTTCCTGCCCCAGGAGGGACTCCGCGGGTTCGCCGAGGACCACGGCCACCGGCTGGTCGCCTACTCGCCAGTCGCCCGCGGGGAAGTCACCGAGGTCGCCGAAATCGGCGACGTCGCGGGTGATCACAACGCCACCCCCGCCCAGGTCGCGCTCGCGTGGCTCATCCGCCGGGGTATCCACCCGATCCCGAAAGCCACAGGCACCGACATCGAGGAGAACTACCGCGCGCGCGAACTCGCCGACCAGCTCACCGAGGGCGACATGCAGAAGATCAATGAAATCGACGACCGCGAGCGCCTGATCGACCCCGATGACGCGCCGTGGGATCGGCCGGCGGCGGAGTGACATGGCGGTCCGGGGCGTGGTGCTGGACGTCGACGGCACGCTGATCCGGGGCAGCGAACCCATCCCCGGTGCGATCAAAGCCGTCGAGCGCCTCCGCGGGGCCGACCGGTCGCTCGCGTTCGTCTCGAACAATCCGATCCGGCCCCGCAGGGCCTATCACGAGTGGCTTACCGATCTGGGATTTTCGCTCTCACCCGAGGAGCTGATCACCGCGGGGACGATCACCGCCGACTACCTCGCGCGCGAACACGCCGAGGACGCCCTCTACGTGGTCGGCGAGGACGGCCTGAGCGATCACCTCCGCGAGCGCGGGCTTGATCTGATAGAGGACTACGAACGGGCCGATGCCCTCGTCGCCTCCATCGACCGGTCGTTTTCCTACGAGACACTCACCCACGCGCTGTGGGCGCTGTCAGACCCTGACACGACGTTCATCGGCACCGATCCCGACCGCACGATCCCCACCGAGGATCGTGAAATGCCCGGTTCGGGGGCGATCATCAACGCCATCGCCGGCGTCGCCCGCGAGCCCGACGCGATCATGGGCAAGCCCGCCCCGACCGCCGTCGAAGCCCTCGAACGGACGCTCGGCGTCGAGGCCGACGAATGCATGGTCGTCGGCGACCGCCTCGACACCGACATCGCCATGGGCGAGCGCGCGGGCATGACGACCGTGCTGGTGCGCACGGGCGTGACCGACGAGCGCGCGCTCGCCGCGAGCGACATCGAGCCCGATCACGTCCTCGATTCGATTGCCGACCTCGAAACCTAGGCGAGTTCGCCACCAACGACGAGCGCCCCCACGACGGCAGCGATCCCGACCGCCAGCAACAGGTGGTTCGCTATCGGGTTCTTCGCGCGCACGAGGTTCGCCGAGTAATGCCACCGTGAAACAGGCCAGAGCGGGCGGATCCCCATGGGCGTGATCGAGTCGGCCACGAGATGCGAGACGACGGCCAGTGTGCCGACGGCGAAGGCGAAGACTCCCACTCTCGCGGCGGCGACGGTCGTCATGTGCTCGCCCATGGCGATCCCTCCGAGCCCGAGGGCCAGCCCAACGACCGCCGCGAACGCCACCGAGTGAGTGGGCCCGCGATGGGCGATGAAGGGCACTCGCTGGTCGTAATCCGGAAGCGACGCCAGCGAAACCACGACAGTGCCGCCCAGCACCGCAAGTTCCGCAGAGTCTGCGAGCAATACCACCAGACCCAACGGCGAATACAGCAGTAATGCCATACCGATATGTCCAGTTTTGTACATAGGTATCTATTCATGTTATAATATATTAACGCTACCGTCCCGGAACTCCGTTACCGACCGGTAACCGAACTGGCTTACTTTCATATTATTTAAGATTTATATAATAACCTGTATTTTGAATGAATGTGGAAGCACCGATGACCGAACCCACCCCCACAACCGAAGCGGAACCGAACGCAAACGACAACTCGAACTGGACACGACGAACGTTCATGACCGCCCTCGGCGCGACGGGGATCGCTGCGGCGACTGCCGGCGCACAGGCAACCGAAGACACTACCACTCAACAAATGACCACCTGCTGCTGTCAAACCGACGCTGATGAATCGATGAACAACGAACAACTCGACGCCCTCCTCGCCCGCCTCGAAGCGGCGGCGGAGATCCTCGAATTCCCCGCCCGTCGTGTGGGTGCTATGCCCCGGGGCGAACAACACGGGGCCTCCCGCTGGGGGATCCACTTCCGGACCGACCAGCCGGTCCACCTCGGCGAGACGACCGTCGATGCCGGTCAATCGGGCTCGTTTACCGCCGTCGTCGCCGACTACGACGGCGCGGATCAGTTCGATCCGGTCTACGAACGAACGATCGATGTCGATGCGGGCATCAATCACATCAACCTCGACATGGCGCTGGAACCCGGCGAGTACCTGCTCACCCGCGACGGGAGCTTCCCGCTGCGCCGCGCCGAATGGAGCGGCTGGGAGAGCCAGAGCCGCGACGGTCTCGAACTGCTCGGCGGCTCGAAACCCGGTTACGACGACAACCGGTTCTGGTACTACTTCTTCGACCTGAACGTCGCAGCGAACGACGAGGCCCACATCTGAACCATGCCTGAATACTACACCAACGAACGGGTTCAGGAATGCCTACAGGACACCGAGATCGGCGGCGGCGAGGGACACACCTCCGATATCGGCCTCGCGGACGCCGATGTCATCGTCGATGACCGCAGCGGGCTGCTGTCGGCGCTCGACGGTAGCGCTGAGATCATCGGCGTCGAGGGCACCGCCCGGATCGACCTCTCGGGCCGGGATTTCACCCTGCGCGACAAAACCATCGTGTCGGATCGCGGCCAGGACGGCTCGCCCGGTGGGCTGCTGTACACGACCGACCACGGCGAGGATTCCCCGGTCTTCGACGGCGGCTCGGACGGCCGCGGGCTCATCACGATGCGTGGAAACTCGCGGATCTCGGGGATCCGATTCCGGGGCCCGTACCACGACCACTACGACGACGAGCGGTATCCCGGCTACATCCCCCTCGACGACGGTGACAGTAGCGAACGCCGCCGCAAGCGCGCAGAGCGGTACGCCCGCGGCATCCGTATCACGAGCGACGACGCGGAAATCGACAACTGCGAACTGTACGGCTGGCCCAACGAAGCCATCTCGATCGGCTCGCGGAGTTCGTCGGCCTCGCCCTCGATCCACCACGTCTACGGCCACGACTGCATGATGGTCGGCTACGGCTACATCGTGAATCTCTTCCGGGGCAACCCCACGATCCGGATGTGTTACTTCGACGCGACGCGCCACGCGATCACCGGCTTTGGCTTCGCGGACTGTAGCTTCACCGTCGAGGACTGCGTGTTCGGCCCCTCGACGTACAGCCACGCTGTCGACATGCACTGTCTCTCCGAGAACGGCTACGACGGCGATCTCACCGCGGGCGGGCGCGTCGAGGTCCGCCGGTGTACGTTCGCGTTCACCCACAGCATCACCGACCGCCGGACGCAGGCCATCGCCTTCCGTGGATACCCCGATGACGAGTACGTCACCGAGAACAACCGGTTCGTCCACGACATCGACGGCGACGAACCCGCTGAGAACGTGGCAAACGAAAGCCGCCAGCCGGTGCCCTACCGACAGGTCAATGTCCCGGAAGGCGAATATCACGATTGGACGTTCCGGGACAACCAGTACGGCCTCGGCGAGGCAAAACAGTCCCACATCGGCGCGCCGGTCAACCTCGACGATCCCATGGACGGGAAACCGCTCGTCGGCACCGACCGCCGACAGGGATACCTTCAGGGGATCGAACTGCTCGGCGACCAGTAGCGGCGACGAAAACCCCGCTCTCCCACGAATACACGACGCGATTGATCACCGACCCTCGACGCCGTCCCCACTGACGCCATCGACCCTCCCTTCCGACCCTCCTCGTGGTCCTGCAACGCATTCGTGAGAGCACCGAACGCTCATTTCGAACCGAAATCATGAATCGGCGTTCGATCAATCATCGAAACCGAACCGGGCGTAATCGCTTTTCCATCGGAACACGAACCACGGGCATGAACGCCTTCGATGAAACCGACATCGAGATACTGCGATTGCTCGCCGAGGACGCCCGCCGCCCTTACAGCGAGGTCGCCGAGCGGGTCGATCTGTCGCCGCCGGCGGTCTCGGACCGGGTCGAAAAACTCGAAGATTACGGGATAATCCGGCGGTTCACGCTCGACCTGGATCGCTCACAGCTCCGGCGGGGCACTCCGGTACTCGTGACGCTGACCATCGATCCCGACGCAATCGAGGGGGTTCGGAACGGCCTGCTCAAAACGGACGGCGTCGAACACGTCTTCGCCACCGCCGACGCGCGCGTGGTCTGTTACGCTCACGCCCCGACATCGGACGTGCGCTCGTGGCTGTTCGGGGCGGTCGATTCCGATGTCGTCCGTAATCTCGATATCGGACTGATCACCGACGCCGACAGGACGATCCAAGTGGGTGGCGAGACCGCGTTCGCGCTCACCTGTGTCGAGTGTGGCAACGAGGTCGGCCCCGAGGGCGTTACCCGGCGCATCGACGGCGACCCGAAATACTTCTGTTGTCCCTCGTGTGAGACTCTGTATCTCGACCGCTACGAGGAACTCGCCGAAGGAGCCGATTGAGGTTTCGAAACGGAAAACGAAAGGAGATTCGGAGGTACGCCGCCGAATCGATGTGAAACACCATCGAATGGCTCGAAAACTGGCGATAGGCGACCCCATCGTCCGCGAGCGAGTGTCGGATTGTGGATCGAGTTATCGGCGGACGATAATCAAACACAAAACTTACTATCTATTGGGAATGAATCAACGATGCTGGGGTCGAACGCAGATTGAGGCCATAGTACGACTGCGTCGATATGGACACCACATCCCACCTCCAGCGTTTTCACGGATCGACGGTCATCATCGGGCACCCGGACACCGGGGGACAACGGCGGGCGACCACATGGACCGCATGGCTATTAGGGGCTGGCGACCGAAGGGTGAACCGATGGCCTACACCAAAGTCAACTACACCGAGGTAGACCAGGCCGCCGACGGCATGCACTTCTTGCGTGACCCGCTTGACGCCGAACAGCTCGGCGTGACCGTCGTCGAGTGCGACCCGGGCTGGACCGGCAAGGAACACGATCACGCCGAGGAAGGCCACGAGGAGGTTTACTTCCTGGTCGACGGCGCGGCCGTCGTCACCATCGACGGCGAGGAGGTGCCGATGGAAAGCGGCGACGCCGTGCGTATCCCGCCGGAGGCGACCCGGCTGATCGAAAACGGCGACACCGAGAGCACGCTCGTCTTCGCGGGTGCGCCCTGACGGATCGGACACGGCTCGGATCGAATACGACTCTCCCGCCAGGTTCGACGGCAGGCCCGGTGATTCGCCTGATGAGCGTTATCATGATGGGAGTTCACAAACAGCATCCGGCGCTCGGTTTCCAGTCGTTTTTGCTCGCTGACTGCCAACGGTTCGACGAGGATCGAATCCCCCGTATCATGGCCCGGAACTCCACGCCGTACGACCGTCGTACCGTTTTGCGAACAGTCGGCGCTGTCGCCTTCGCCAGTGGTCTGGCCGGCTGTACGGGCAGCCAGAGCGAGGGAAGCGATTACGAGACGATCCCCCAGGAAGGGAAGCCCGACTACGGCGGCTGGCTCGACAACGCGAACGGTTACGACGGTACCGCGGATTTCCGTGGCGAGAGCGAGGTCAGCGTCGCCGTCGGTGCCGACAACCGGGGGCTCGCCTTCGAGCCCGCCGCGATCATGATCGACCCCGCCACGACGGTCGTCTGGGAGTGGACCGGGATGGGCGGCGGCCACAACGTCGTTGAGGAAAACGAAGCCTTCGGCGACGACGAGATCGTCATGGAGGAGAGTCACACCTACGAATACACGTTCGAGAGCGCGACGGTGTACCGGTACTTCTGTACCCCCCACCGCGCCCAGGGAATGCGCGGAGCCGTCGCCGTCGAGGGGTGATCACAAACCACGAGCGTTTTGGCCGACGGTGACCCACGAACGGGCGTGGAAAACGTAACCGACCGGACGAGCAACCCCTTCGACATGCGCCCGCCCTGCGAGACTCCCTGTTCTACTGGTACTTCGGCGGTTTTCGGCTACGGCGACGCCAACGGCGATTTTCAGGTCATCGGCGACCACCCTGGCGTCCACGGCGGAGAGACGACCGGCATTCCGTTTACCGACGCCGCCGCGGGCGAGGCCATTCAGGAGTTGCTCTACGAGACGGGTTTTACCGAGGAGCCCTACAGCGACGACCCCACGCTCGAAAACTGCTTTCTGAGTTACATCCACATGTGCTGTGTCTCCGAAGGCGATCCCGGCGAGGAGTCGTACGCCCGCCTCGAACGCTTTTTCGACGCCGAACTCCGGGCGATCAACGCCCACATCCTGTTGCCCGTCGGGGCCCGCGCGACCGGCCACGTCCTCGAAACCTACACCAGCCAGGCCCACCGGATCGACCTCGATATGGACGCCTTGCACGCCCAGGACATCCGCGGGCGGGGCGTGCTCGTCGTTCCGATCAAGGACCCCGTTGAATGGGAGCCTGGCGACCGTGAGACGATCACCGGTGTGGTCGAGTCGATTCTGGATTCCGATTACCGCCAGACCAAGGGCGTGGCGACGACGGTTGGGTAGTTCACATGAACGCGAGCGGAATCACGAACACGACGAGCAGGCCGACGACCAAGACGGCGAGCCCGATCCCGGCCTGCCCCATCGTGTAGGGACTCTGAGGTGCGGTCGTTCGCTCGGCGGGCGGCACTTTCACGCTCGGCTGTTCTTTCTCGCGGGCGCTGACCGCGGATTCCTGAGTTCCCTGTCCGCCCTCGCCCATCGTGTCGGCCTCCTCGCCGGGGGCCTCGGCTTGGCCTTTCTCCTCATCGCGTGGGCGCTCCTCGTTATCGCTCATACACCAACTCCTGTTGCGCCCGACTTAAACGCACTCATCGGGCGTCGGGACCTATTCGGTGGTCTGCTTCGGGATCACGGCCTTGCCGGCAGGCCACCGAAAGCACACTTCCGTATCATTCGATAGAAATTCAGTTACTTCACTGTCAACATATTTATTATCATCATAAAAATTTATATCTTAATCTGAAGATCCAAGGTTATGGATCTGCGTGATCGACTCGGACGGATCCGAACCGCCTTCGACGAAAGCAATGTCACCAGGCGCGACTACCTCCGGGCCACCGCCGGAGTGGGGGCGCTTACCCTTCCCGGGCAGGCCCTCGCCCAGACACCGGGCGATACCGGCGTCGAACTCACCGAAACCTATCGGTTCATCTAACAACACACGCCGGAAGACGAGACCGTTCCTACGCTCATCGAGTTCGAGAGCGCCGACGGCCTCGACGGACTCGACGATTTGGACGTGGACGCGGAGACGACGACCGAGCCGGCACCGGCCGCATACGCGAAACTCCCGCCCCAGGTGATCCAGCAAGTAGTCACCACACAGGAATCGACACTACCGGGGGCGACCCGGATGCGGTACTCGCCAGGATCGAACCCGTTCTGGCGGCTGGGTTACTACCCCGATAGCGTGTTCCCCACCCCCGAAAACAGCGTGGATTACATCGCCTACGAGCAGGCGATGGACGGCCTTCGACACCTACAGAAGCGCCATTCCGACCGGATTTCCCTTCGCTCGGTCGGCGAAAGTCCCGGTTGGTACAACGTGATGGACTACGAGGTCGAGTCCCAGGAGATCATGGTCGCGGAAGTGACCAACAACGTGACCGACGGGACAAGCTTCAGCGAAAAGGAAAAAGTGGTGTTTTCGCTGTCGATCCACGGCGACGAACGCTCGGGAGCCGAGACGGGCTCGCGCGTCATCGAGGACATCCTCGAGGGGCGAAACGAGGAGTTGGCGTCGATGCTCGACGATCTCGTATTGGTGTTCCTCTACCCCAATCCCGACGGCTGGGTGGCCCCCTCGCCCGCGTACTTCAGCGGCGACGAGGTGAGCGACACCGACCTCGTCCGAGTCGATGCCTACCGGCGGACCACCGGCACGATGCGGGATATGAACCGCCAGTGGCCCACCATCGGCTACATCGATCCGACCTACTACCCCGCCGAACCCAACGGCTCGGATCTGACCGACGACATGCCGGACATCGACGAGGACGTGCCCACTCAGTACAGCAAGTACGTTCCCGGCGCGCTCGACGTAGTGGAATCGTTGCGCGGGTACGAGAACCTCAACTACGGCGCGGACCTCCACGGGATGTTCGACTCCGAACAGTTCGTGCTCGGGCTCATCATGAACACCGAGTACGACTTCGAGGAGCTACACAAACTCTATGACATGAACCAGCGCCTCGACGAGAACATCACCGAGAGCATTGACCCGCTGATCGAGGAGTACGGCGACCTCTGGAAGGAACTGGCGACCGACATCGAGGAGTGGTACGACGAAATGGGGTCCGACTACGAGGCGACCGTGCCGACCGAGGCGTTCAGTTACGGCACCGTCTACGACACCATCGATTACACGACGACGGGGACGTTCGCCAGCTGGTTCGCCCAGCCCGAGGAACTCGGTGGCCTGGGCCTCGTCTCGATGTCGCCCGAGATGGCCTTCGACAACCGGGTCGGCGAGACGGTCGAGTGGTCGCCCCGGACGGTCGAAACCCAGGTCGCCGCCTACGAGTCGTTCATCGAGACGATGGCGAGGCAAGCCCGGCGGAACATCACTGCGACGGTCGATACCGGCGGTGCACGCACCGCCTACGTCACGACCGACGCCCTCCGGCGGTCCTCCGAATCGCTATCGTTTGCCAATACGACGAGCGACGAACGGCAGGTCACGGTCGGCGTCTCCCCCGGCGGGACCGAATCCCGGACGGTGTCGGTAAACGAGGGTACGACCCTTCGCGTCGGCATTGAGGGTCACAGCGGGCTCGCAAACGCGACGCTTCTCGATCCCGATGGAGAGGTCGCCCGCACCTACGCCCCCTCGGGGACGAGAGGGCCGCGCGGCACGGTATTGACCGTTCAGGACGCCGCCGCCGGCGACTGGACGATCGAAGTGACGAACGAAAGCGAAACGACACAGGCCCAGCTCGAACTCGCCATCACGACCATCGAACGCGAGGGCGAGGGAGCGCCTGATCCCAAGGAGGTGCTCGGCTACCAGCAACGCCCCTACGAGGTGACGCCGTTCGCCTTCTTCGAGGAGTACGACGCCTGCACCGACGAGGCGAACAGTCTCGCGCCCGTTACCGTCGGGGACGTACGCGGTGGCGCGCTCCTCGATAACGGCACGCCCGCGTTCGACAACGTCGTCGTCATTCACGACGAGGGTGCCGACGACGATGCGTACGTCTCGGCACTTGAGGAATATACCGCCGCCGGCGGGAACCTCGTGCTCACCGATACCGGCGTTGGCCACCTCGGAGCGCTGGGCGGTCCAGCTGAGGGGATCACGAGCAACGATGTGAGTCGGGACACGTTCGTCGTCGCGTATTTCGAGGACAAGGACCTCGACCATCCGCTCATGGGCGATGTCCGCGAGATCCAGCGCGAACTCTGGAAGGTCGCGCCGCTGGGCTATTCCATCGGCGATGCGGCACCGATGACGCTCGTGGGTTCGGACGCCTTCGACGAGGCCGACGGCACCGTCGCCGCAACCACCGACGATCTCGTTGCCGCGGGCACGCTTGGCGGGGACGACGGGGACGGCACCGTCCAAGTCATCGCCAGCCTCCTCCCCCCGGCGACACAGGACAACCTGCATCCCTTCGGCCTCCACGATTATTCCGTCTCGTTTTTGGGTCAGACGGTGCTCTCGAATGCCTTGGGGTATCGCCAGCGTCGGTTCCTCGACGGTGAGCTCATCCAGACGTTCCAGCCAAACGAGTGATGGTTCCCTGATCGCCAGAGTATAAGGTCTACACCATCAAGACCGATTCATGGATGAAGCGCTCGAACTCGTCGAGACGGTCGCGGATTCGGAGTTCGAAGGCGTCATTACCTGGGTCCTCCGGCTCATCGGCCTGCTAGCCATCCTCGCCGGGATCGGACTCTGGCTGGTGACCAATATGGGATTGCTCGTCGTGCCGCTGGCGCTGATGGTCGGGGGCGTGGTGTTGCTGATCGTTCCCAGCATCCTGCTGACGCTCACTGAATTCGCTGGATAGCCACCGTTCGGACCGCTGCTTGACCCCACATCAGACCTCTTTTGGGTTCGCACAGCGGAGGGCCATCCATTGATGACATTGACAAAACGGATCATCCCCTGTATCGATGTCGATCTCGATGACGAGGGCAACGCCGCCGTCTACACCGGCGTGAACTTCGAAGACCTCCAGTACACCGGCGATCCCGTCGAGATGGCCAAACAGTACAACGAGGCCGGAGCCGACGAGTTCGTCTTCCTCGATATCACTGCCTCCGCCGAGGGCCGCGAGACCATGCTCGACGTGGTTTCGGGGGTCGCCGACGAGGTGTTCATTCCCCTCACCGTCGGCGGCGGCATCCGCACCCGCGAGGACATCAAGGAGACCCTGCGAGCGGGCGCGGACAAGGTCTCGATCAATACTGGCGCGTTGGAGCGCCCGGAGCTGATCACCGAGGGCGCGCGGGCCTTCGGCAACCAGTGTATCGTCATTAGCGTCGACTCCAAACGCCGCTTCGATGAACGCGGCGAGCACTACGCCGAGATCGACGGCGAATCCTGTTGGTTCGAGTGCACCGTCAAGGGCGGCCGCGAAGGCACCGGGATCGATGTCATCGAGTGGGCCGAGGAGGCCGAATCCCGCGGCGCGGGCGAGTTGTTCGTCAACTCTATTGACACCGACGGCACCAAACGGGGTTACGACATCCCCGTGACGAAGGCCGTCTGTGAGGCCGTCTCGACGCCGGTGATCGCTTCTTCCGGTGCGGGCGGCCCCGAACACATGCACGAGGTGTTCACCGAAGCCGGCGCGGACGCGGCGCTGGCGGCCTCGATCTTCCATTTCGGGGAGTATTCCATTGGGGAGGTAAAGGAGTATCTCGCCGAGCGGGACGTGCCGGTGCGGCGCTAGGCCGCCGCGAATGACTCGCGGAAGGCGTCGCTGGTCGATTGGATGTCCGCGGAGGCCTCGGCGATGGTATCGAGTGGATCAACCCCTTCCTCGGTCGTGACCGTCAGAATGGGTTCGGTCTGACCGCCCGATTGCTCGGGGTTGACGTCGTAGGTCGCGGCGACGACACCCTCCGTTTCCAGTAGTGCGCCCTTGAGGACGTTCATGAACGTGTGGTCTTCCCCGCCGATTTCGAGGACGAGTTCCTGGTCCTCCCGGGAGAGTACGCGCAGTTCCATACCACTGATTCGGGCGTGGCTGAGTTTCAAGCCTTCGAAAGCCCTCGGCGCTCCTTGGCAGTCGCGCCTCGCCCTTTCAATGTCCTCCAGGCCGCACCGCGTTACGAGCGGGTCGGTCGAACCCGCTTGCCCGGGGACCTGCCCTTCTCCGTTCGCTCGGCGGTCGTCGAATCGGCGACCGCCGAGCGAGGCCAGTGAGGTGGTTGGCTATTCGAGTGCCGTCTCGATTGCCTGCTCCAGATCCGCGATCTGATCGTCGACGTGCTCGATCCCGACGCTCACCCGGATCAGACTGTCGGTAAGGCCCGCTTCGACG
>CAYOFZ010000036.1:0-15575 GCA_964403315.1 uncultured Halobacteriales archaeon
ATTCGATCCAGAAGGGCGAGCACCTGCCCCATCATTCGCGGTTTGCGATCACCGCATTTCTGACGAGCATCGGGATGAGCACCGACGAGATCGTTGAGCTCTACATGGTGAATTCGAGCTTCGGCGAGGAGATGACCCGGTATCAGACCGATCACATCCGCGGAGACACCAGCCCCACCGAGTACTCCCCGCCAAGCTGTGCGACGATGCAGTCGTATGGCGACTGTGTGAACAAGGACGACATCTGCGAGGACGTTATCAACGAGTCCCATCCCTTGAACTACTACGAATACCGGCTGGATCAAGCGGACGAGGACGAACTCGTCGATTGGCGCGAGCAGGGTTCCAACGGCGAGACGGCCTAACCCTCGCTGTTGAGGTAGTAGGCGAGGCCGACACCGACGAGTATCATCACGACGACGAACCCGGCGATCGCACCGACGAGCGCCATTCCGCCGCTCGCGGAGAGCCCGCCCTGGTTGTAGGCCCCCCCGATACCGATGAGTACCGCAACGAACAGCCCCACCGCGCCGGCGGACACGACGATTTCGACGACCGTCTCCCGATCCACGTCCATGGCGGGGGATTTTCGGATCCCGGGGTAAAAGCACTTCGAAGCCTCGTCCAACCGCCGCTTCGGGTGGAAGACTTACGTTGTTCGGGCACCTATAACATATACGGTTCGATTCGGGAGTCGAGTAGAACTCCCGGTGATTCCATGACGCAAACAGGAAACACAGTCGCGTCACCAGCCAGTCCGTCCGTCCCCGAGAGCGAACTCGACGGCCGTTCGGTGCGTGCCCGCACCGAACGGATGATCGTTACCGCGCTCGGCGATACCCTCTATGAGGTCGAAACGGAAAGCGAGAACACCTACCTCGTTGACCTCTCCGCGAGGCGGTGTAGCTGTCCCGACCACGCGTTCCGGGGCGTTCGCTGCAAACACCTCCGCCGGGTCGCCATCGAGATCACCGACGGCCGCGTCCCCCCGCCGGGGCAAGTCGCCGTCAAGTGTGCGGTCTGTGGCGACCGGTTGTTCGTAGAGAGCGAGGGCGACACACCCCATTATTGCGAGGGTCACGACCTCCGACCCGGCAGTGCCGTCCGCGACCGCGAGAGCGGTGATCGTCTGCTCGTGGTTTCCGTTTCCGACCGACGGGCCGACGGCGTGCGCGTCGGCGAGTCGGCGTACTCGGTCGCAACGTATCCTAACAACCGCAAGTACGACCCCGCGGAGCCCGTCGTCGGCGCGGTCTACCCCCAGTCGGTGACGATGACCGATACCGGGCCCGACCCCGAGGGCCTGCGGGTGTATGTGTTCCCGTGGTCGCGCCTCGAAGCGCTCGACTAATCCAATCGGGTCTGGGTCGAGTGCCCGGTCAGTTCGTCGAAATCGACGCCCTCGGTGAGCGCCGTTTTCTTTTTGACGCGATAGTTGCCCCCGTCGGTCACGTAGAGATCGCCTGGGTGGAAGAAATACCAGTCCTCGCGGTCGAAGCGCACGCCGATCCGGGCGTTGGCCCCGAAGTTGCGCGAAAAGTACACCAGCGCCTCGACTTCCTCGCCGGTGAGGTAGATCGGATCGCCCGCGCTGGATTTCGCCTCGATGGCGTAAAACGACCCGCCATCCCCGGCGAGCACGTCCGGGAGTTCGCGGTCGGTAGCGGAGCCGCTCGCAGGTGCGCGCATCACCGCGAACCCGGCCTTGTCGAGTCGGTTGACGAGTTCGCGTTCCCGCCTATCGCCCTTCGTGTTCGACATCCCCTGTCGGTATCCCTCGCGGCGATAAAAGCCACGCGACACCGATCCGGTATACTATCAGTTGTGCATCAATGAGCGGATGTGCCGGACCGTCCCGACAAATTTTCCTAATTCGGTGAATTGGCGATCCAAAAATTCTCGCCTCACTCGATAGGTGGCGTCACGTACCCTGTTGCCAGTCGTTCCAGTATTCGATCTGTGCCTCGCTCATCTCGTCGATCTCGATCCCTTCGGCCCCGAGTTTCAACTCGGCGACCCGCCGGTCGAGGTCGTCGGGCACGTCGTGAAGGCCCGCCTCATAGCCACCGTTTTCGAGGAGTTCGCGCACACAGACGGCTTGGACGCCGAAGCTCTGGTCCATCACCTCGGCGGGATGGCCCAGCGCGATTGGCGAGGCGAGGTTGACCAGTCGCCCCTCCGCGAGGACGTTGATCCGCGTGCCGTCGTCGAGTTCGTACTCATCGATTCCATCGCGGACCTCGCGTTCGGCAGTGGCCAACTCGCCCAGCGCGTCGAGGTCGATCTCGATGTCGAAGTGGCCGGCGTTGGCGAGGATCGCTCCATCGTTCATCTCGGGGAAGTGATCGGCGGTGATCACGTCGCGATTGCCCGTTGCGGTGAGGAACACGTCGCCTTTCGAGGCGGCGTCGTCCATCGTCATTACCTCATAACCCTCCATGTGGGCCTGTAGCGCCCGCCGGGGGTCGACTTCGGTGACGATCACCGAGGCGTTCTGTCCGCTGGCCTTCCGGGCGAGTCCGCGGCCACAGTAGCCAAAGCCGGCGACGACGACCGTTTTCCCTGCCCACGAGAGGTTCGTCGTCATGGCGATGTTCGCAAGCGAGGCCTCGCCGGTGCCGTGGACGTTGTCGAACAGCCGTTTCATCGGCGTGTCGTTGACCGCGAACACCGGGTAGTCGAGGGCACCATCCTCGTCCATCGAGCGCAGCCGATGGACGCCCGTAGTCGTTTCCTCACAGCCACCCTCGATGGACTCGATCAATTCGGGGTGGTCCTCGTGGATGGCGAAAACGAGGTCGCCGCCGTCGTCGACGGTGATCGAGGGTTTGTAGGTGATGACCGCCTCGATGGCGGCGTAGTACTCCTCGTCATCGACGCCCCGTTTCGCGTAGCTGGTGATCGATTCGTTGGTATCGAGTGCCGCCGACACGTCATCGTGGGTCGAAAGCGGGTTACAGCCCGTGATCGCCACTTCCGCACCGCCGGCCGCGAGGGTTTCGACCAGCACGGCGGTCTTGGCCTCGACGTGCATCGCCATGCCGATGCGTTGGCCATCGAGGGGTGTTTCGTCCTCGAATTCCTCCCGGATAGCTTCGAGGATCGGCATGTGCTGGCGCGCCCAGTCCATCTTGCGTCGCCCTTCCTCGCGGGCGGTGTCGAGATCCGTGAGTTGGTCGCTGATCGGCGGGTATTCGGGTTGACTCATGGCCCGTCGTTTGCGGACCCGACTCAAAACCCTACCGAAGGCCGTGGTCGTCGGGCCTTTATCCCGCGAGCACCGAGAGGGGATATGAGCTCTCGACGCCCGGGCTACCGCACCACCATTGGCTGGTCGCTTCTGACCTCCGGCATGATGGCACTTCTGTTGCAGATCCTCCCGTTTCCCTCGGTGTACTGGGGACTGCTGCTCATTGCAACGGGGATCGCGGTGATGTGGTACCGTTAGTCCGCACGTTCGACCAGATCGACGGCCCGGCGTTCCGCCTCCTCACGCACCGCCCGTTCGTCCAGCGTCAGCACCTCGCGGTCATACATGAGCACTCGCCCGTCACAGACCGTGTGGCGCACGTCCGAGCCCCGAACCGCATAGGCGAGGTGGCTCACGGGATTATGAGCGGGCGTGAGATGCGCCTTCTCGAAATCCACGACGGCGAGGTCGGCGTTCGCGCCAGCCTCGACCCGTCCCGAATCGATGCCGACCGCGTCGGCACCGCCCGCGGTCGCCATCCGTACCGCCGCTTCGGCGGGGACGGCGCTGGCATCCCCGGCAGCGAGTTTGCCGACCATCGCGGCATCGCGGAGCTCGTCGAAGGGATCGAGGTCGTTGTTCGAGGCCGCGCCGTCGGTGCCGAGGCCCACGGTGACGCCGGCATCGAGCAATCGCTGGACGGGAGCCATGCCGGAGGCGAGCTTCATGTTCGAGGCCGGACAGTGAACGACCGACGCGCCAGTATCCGCGAGCAGGTCGATTTCTTCCTCGGTGAGATGGACGCCGTGGGCGAGGAAGTCCCCGGATTCGAGCATGCCGCGTTCGGCGGCGTATTCCAGGGGCCGTTGCCCGTGTTCCTCGACGATGGGGGCGACCTCCGCCTCGGTTTCGTTCGCGTGATAGTGGATCGGCACGCCCGCCTCGCGGGCCTTCGGGACGAACTCCGCCAAATACTCGCTTTCGACGGTCGTCAGCGAATGGGGCATGAACGCCGTCGAGATCCGGCCCTCGGCAGCGCCGTCGAATTTCCGGGCGATATCCAGGCTCGTTCGGGTGTCCGAACGCGCCGCGTCGTCGTTCTTGCCGACCGTGATGGTCGCGTGGCCGATCCGTGCGCGCATCCCGCTTTCCTCGACGGCGGCGGCGACTTCGGACATGTGGAAGTACATGTCCACGAGCGCGGTCGTACCCGATTTGATCATCTCCAGAATCCCGAGGTCGGCCCCGGTGCGTACGTCCTCGGCGGTGAGTTCGGCCTCGACCGGCCAGATGTCCTCTTCGAGCCACGTATCGAGGGGTTTGTCGTCGGCGTACCCCCGGAGCAGCGTCATGGCGGCGTGGCCGTGGGCGTTGATCAGTCCCGGAACGACCAGCCCACCCTCGGCGTCGAGGCGTTCGTCGCCCGCGGGCAGTTCGCCGGGATCGCCGACCGCAAGAATCTCGCCGGCCTCTTGATCGGCGAGCACGTCGGCGCGCTCGACTGTCATGTCCGGAAACAGGACCTCCCCGCCCGCGATCCGTAGCGTGGTCATGGATTCCGTTGCGTGGCGGCGCGCCTCAATCTGCCGATGTGCATCGCAAGGCAGTTGCCCCTCCGCCCCCGAATCACAGGAAAATGCGCATTGCCGTCCCGAACAAGGGCCGTTTGCACGACCCGACCATCGACTTGCTCGAACGCGCCGGACTCCACATCGAAAACGGTGCCGAGCGCAAACTCCACGCCGACACGGTCGATCCCGAGGTATCGATCCTCTACGTCCGCGCGGCGGACATCCCCGAATACGTCGCCGACGGGGCCGCCGACCTCGGGATTACCGGACTCGACCAAGCCCACGAGTCCGGCCACGATCTCGCTGACTTGCTCGATCTCGACTTCGGTCGCTGTCGATTGGTGCTCGCGGCTCCCGAAGATGGCGACATCGACGCCGTCGAGGACCTCACCGGTCGGACCGTCGCCACCGAGTTTCCCACCATCGCCCGCGAGTACTTCGCCGGGACGGGCGTCGATCCCGAGATCGTCGAAGTCACCGGCGCGACCGAACTCACACCCCACGTCGAGATGGCCGACGCGATCATCGACATCACCTCGACGGGAACCACGCTCCGGGTCAACCGCCTCGGGATCCTCGACGAGGTACTCGAAAGCTCCGCCCGACTGTTCGCCCGCGAAGAGGTCGTCGAGGACGAAAAAACCGAACAGATCCGCACCGCCCTCGCATCGGTGCTTTCCGCGGAGGGAAAGCGCTATCTCATGCTCAACGCACCCGAGGAGCATCTCGACGAGATCCGCGAGGTCATCCCCGGGATGGGCGGGCCGACCGTCATGGACATCGCCGGCGGCGAGATGGTCGCGGTCCATGCCGTCGTCGATGAACGCGACGTCTTCGAGACGACCACTCGGATCAAGGAGCTGGGCGCGAGCGACATCCTCGTCACCGAGATCGAGCGCCTGATCGAGTGACTACCGCAGACCGGGGATGGCAACGTCCTCGTTGAGGGCGAGCCCGCCGTAGCGATACCCGATCCACCCGAGGATCGCTAAACAGCCCGCTAGCATGGCTGCGAGACCGATGAGGCCGGCTTCAGGGCCGAAGGCCCCGCCCGTGACGATCCCGGGGCCGGACTGCTCGACGGTGACGATGCTCGCGCTAATGTCGAGTCCACTGACCGGAAACCCATAGATGGTGCCCTGAAACAGGTTCCAGGTGGTGTGCAGTCCCATCGGGATCGCCAACTCGCCGGTCAGGACGTAGCCCAGCGCGAGCATCACGCCCGCAACCGAGATGGTGAGCACGCTCACGAGGGTGGCGTTGGGGTTGCTCGCATGGACGGCTCCGAACACGAGCGAGGACGCCACGACCGCGACGGCAATCGCCCAGCGAGTGCCGAGGATCCCCCGGCTTCCTTCCGCGAGGTTCGTCAGCAGATACCCCCGCAGGAGGAGTTCCTCGTAGATCCCGACGAACACGAACAGTACGACGGCCGTGATCGCTCCCGCAAGGAGGGTCTCGCCGGCCAGCACCGCCGTTACGGTGATCCAGCCTGCCGCGAGTTCCACGAGGAAGATCCCGGTCATCAAAGCCCCGCCGAGGGCCAGCCCGAACCCACAGTCGAGCCACCACTCGCGGTCGATCCGCAGGCCGAAATCGACGAACCGCCGCCGGTCGACGTATCGGCCCGCGAGCCACACCCCAAGAACCGTCCCGACCGCGCTGGCGGCTACCGCAACCAGCGTGGCGAGTGCGGTGGTGGTGATCATGATCGCTTCGAAGATCCCGAACACGACAGCCGGAAGCGCCGTGGCTATGACCATCAGTACGCCGATGATCGCCACGCCGGCGACGATCCGCACCGGGGTGTGTGGGCGGCCCTCCTCTCGATTCCAGACCAGATCGCGCGCGGCCGATTGCAGGCTCATGTCGGAGCAGTCCCCAAGAGCAACAGCAGGTTTCTGAGCGTGAACGCGACGAGAAAGCTCACGGTGAAGTGAACCAGCGTCACCAGCCCAGCGATCCGGTATCGGAGGTCGTAGGCCGACCGGATGGCGACGGCGTCGGCCCCGAGACCGATGACCGCTGCCGGGATCGACCAGCCGGTGTACGTCAGCGAAAACACGACCGCTGCCGGAATGACGCCGGCGAGCGCGTTTTTCAGGCGGACGTCGCCAAGCACGTATCGGGCGGCGATGTGGAGGGTCAGACAGAACCCCACCGCGATCACCAGAAACGTGGCGACGAACGTGAGCGCAGCACCGAGCACCATCCCCGTTTATTCGAGCAAGCCGAGTTCTTCGAGCCGGGAGACGATCTCCTCGACGGCGTGTTCGGCATCGACGGGCTGTTTGCCGCCCGTGATAACGAGCTTGCCCGAGCCGAACAGCAGGGCGACGACTTGAGGTTCGTCGAGCCGGTAGACCAGCCCGGGGAACTGCTCGGGTTCGTACTCGATGTTTTCGAGACCGAGGCCGATGGCGATTGCATTCAGATTGAGATTCCGACCCAGATCCGCCGACGTGACGATGTTCTGAACGATGATCTCGGGGTCGTCTTGGACGTTGATGTTGAGGTCGCGAAGTTTGTCGAAGACGATCTGTAAGCTCTCGTGGACGTCCTCGGTGCTTTTCGCGCCGGTACAGACGATCTTGCCCGACCGGAAGATCAGCGCCGCGGATTTGGGGTTCTGGGTGCGATAGACCAGCCCGGGGAACTGCTCGGGATCGTAATCCGCGCCTTCCAGATCCATCGCAACGCTTTGAAGGTCGAGTTCCTGCCCGATCCCCGTCGAGGCAACGACGTTTTCGATATTAATGGTCTCCTTGGGGTCCATCTCTCGCCTTATAAGACGTATTTAAGTCTTATAAAGGTTGGTACACGTGGTTGATACGTCATATTCACCGGTAATAGCCATGATCGGCAAGGTCATGGGGAGCGGGACCGACGTTCGGGCGTGTACCTGCTGGAACTCGGTGGCGAGGACGACGCCTTCGCGGTTCGTGAGGCCCGGAGTGCGGCGACCGACCCTGACCTCATCGCGCCCGGCCTCGCCGTCGCCCGCGGGATCGATCCTCGGGGCCTGCGCGGGCTCGCGTACACCCACCGGGCGAGCCGGCTCGTCGGTCGCGCGGACGCGAGCCTCGCCGGCGCTCGCGCGGTGCTCGAAACCGCGGGAATCGACCGCGAGGGATCGATCCGGGTTCGGGCGCGCCGGGTTCGGGGGATGACCGGGATCGACACCCAGCGGGTCGAGCGCGAACTGGGGTCGATCCTCGTCGAGCGGGGATTCGCGGTCGATCTCGACGACCCGGATCACGAACTCCGGGCGGTCTTTTCCGAGGGGGTCTGTGCGGTGGGTTGGCTCGACACCGAGAGCGTCCGGGGGTTCGGGGCCCGGAAACCAACCGAGAAACCCTTCTTCCAGCCCGGCAGCATGGACCCGCTTCTGGCGCGCGCGCTCGCCAACATCGCCGACGCAGGCCCCGAAACCACGGTACTCGATCCAATGTGTGGTACGGGAGGCGTGCTCGTCGAGGCCGGCCTCGTCGGCAGCGAGGTCGTGGGGCTGGATGTCCAGGAAAAGATGGTCCGTGGAGCACGCGAAAACCTCGCGCACTACCTCTCAGGGGGATTCGAGGTCGCACGCGGTGACGCGACCGCCCTGCCGCTCTCGGATGGTGCGGTCGATGCGGTCGTCTTCGACGCCCCCTACGGTCGCCAGTCGAGAATCGAGGGTGATCTCGGTTCGCTCGTCCGGAGGGCGCTCGCCGAAGCGCGGCGGGTCGCCCCGCGGGCGGTCGTCGTCGCGGATCGGGCGTGGGAAGAGGCCGCTCAAGAGGCCGGGTGGACCGTCGAGGATCGCTTCGAGCGCCGCGTGCATCGCTCGCTCACTCGCTACGCGCTGGTACTCAGGTAGCTACGGCGACAGGAACCGGCGGAGTCGGAGACGCGAGAGGCCGAAGGAGGCGGCGAGTGCGACCGCTATCATCACGACGGCGATCAGTGATCGGTCGGTCGGCACCGGTATGCCGAGTATCCCCAGTCCAACCGTAGCCAACACCGACCCGACGACACCGACGTACCACACGTCGCGGTACTCCAACGCCACGCGGCCGGTGGCGATGAGGACGCCGACGACGAGTCCGGGAAGGAACCAGATCCCGATCAGTGGGTACACCATATCGAGCCCGTAGAGTACGTTCGTGAGCAAACTCGTCGGCAGCGCGAGTACGAGCGTCGAACCGATGACGATACCGACCTGTTCGAACCGGTCGGGGAGTGACATAGTACTGAGATGTATCAACGGGCAAAAAACCTACCGACCGAGATCAGCGAGCAACTGTCCGAGCTGGATCCGGTCGCTGGTCCCCTCGACCAGATCGAAGTCGATCTCGCCCGCCCGACGGTGCAGATCGGCGAGTTCCCGACCGCTGTAGCGCGAGCGCCCGACGGCGAGGGTGTCTTCGAGCACGTCGTGGCCGTCGTAGCCAGCCTCGATCAGGAGTTCGTCGAGGAGGTCTCGGGCGTCGGTGAACTCGCCGTTTTCGGCGGCGTCGAGCATCTCGGCGATCCGGTCGTCGATCCCCATCTCACCGAGGGCCTCGTAGGCGGTTTGCATGGTGATCTCGCCGTCGGCTTCGGCGGTCGTCTGGCCTCCGAGGATCGCCTCCCGCAGGTCGCCGTCGGCGTAGCTGGCGACGTATTCCAGCCCCTCGCGGTCGTAGGCAATGCCCTCGTGCTCGGTGATACGTTCGAGGACCGCGACGGTTTCCTCGGTCGTCGGCGCGCGCATCGGCACGGGGAAACACCGCGAGGTGATCGGCGGGATCAGCGCCGAGGGCTGGCGGGTCGCGATGACGAACTGGGTGGCCTCGTGGTGGCGTTCCATCACCCGGCGCAGCGCCTGCTGGAAGTCCTCGCGGATCGCCTCGGCATTATCGAGGAGGACTGTTCGGTACTCGCCCGACACCGGCGGGTAGCTCGCGGCTTCCTTGAGGACGTGGTTGATGAGATCGGCCTTCGATGATTCCCGGCGACGCTGGGGTGTGATGAACGACGAAAACCGGGGATCCTCGCCGAGTTCCTTTTTCGTCATGCCGAAGAAGTCGGCGACGTTGATCGTCACCAAGTCGTTCTCGGGGTCGGCGTGGGCCTCGCGAGCCAGCGCGCGGATCGCGGCGGTCTTGCCCGCGCCTTTCGGCCCGTAGAGCGCGAGGTTGATCGGCTCCTCGACGGCCCGGATCAGATACCGGCGAACCTCCTCTTGGGGGAGTTCCGACAGCGAGGGCGCATGCGTCTCGGTCCAGAGCGGCGCGTCCATCACCGGCCCTTGGCGGGTCCGGAATACAAACCCGTCGCTATCGTTCGGCCTTCCACTCCTCGATGCAGTCCTCGTCACAGAAGTGTAGCGATGCGTCGTAGCCGGGTTCGTCGTCGAGGGTTTGCCACTCCATGGGATCGAGGAGTTCGCCACAGTTCTCACAGCGCTCCTGGCTGGTCTCCTCGTTGGGACTCGGACTGGTATCGCTGGGTTCGTGCATTCGCTCGATGATACACGGGCGAGACACATAATTCGCTTCCCGCGTTTGGTTTTTGATTGCTTCAACCCCACAAGGGTTCGTCTGAAATACTATATCGTGGTCGTTTGCGTCCGACACGGCGCTCGCTTCAACCCCACAAGGGTTCGTCTGAAATTATCGCTATCAGCAGTGATCCGATACCCAGGACGGGGCTTCAACCCCACAAGGGTTCGTCTGAAATCACCCTTTCATCCCCCGCTAAACGCCCCGTACAGCGCTTCAACCCCACAAGGGTTCGTCTGAAATGATGTTCGTTTGTACAACCGCGCGCTATCTGAAGATGCTTCAACCCCACAAGGGTTCGTCTGAAATGGTTGGTTTTGAAGTTTCTAACGCTACGTCGGCCTTGCTTCAACCCCACAAGGGTTCGTCTGAAATCGTGCCCGATTTCCGGGCCACAGCACTCTTATCGACCGGCGAGGGCTTAGTCTTTCCGTCGATCGTCAATAGTCCCCGAACCCCTAGGGGTCGACGGCGTTTCGACATCCGTATGGCACTCACTCGTCTATATTCGCGCATGACCCTTCGTATGACCTTTCTGGGGACCAGCGGCGCGGTTCCCACCGCCGGTCGGAATCCCAGTGCGATCCACTGCAATCGCGCCGGCGAGGAGTTCCTCTTCGACTGTGGCGAGGGCACCCAGCGCCAGATGATGCGCTTTGGCACCGGCTTCTCGATCTCACACGTCTTCCTCACCCACGTCCACGGCGATCACGTCCTCGGATTGCCGGGCTTGCTCCAGACGCTGGATTTCAATGACCGGACCGACTCGCTCGTGATCCACACGCCCCGGGGTACCGCCGAGAACGTCCGCGACCTCGTGACTGCCCTCGGCACGCGGACGAGCTTTCCCCTCTCGGTCGAGGAAGTCGGGGCCAACGAAACCGTTCACGCCGGCGAGGACTATGAGATCCGCACGTTCCCGACCGACCACCGCACCCGGTCGATGGGCTACGCGCTGATCGAAGACGAGCGCAAGGGCCGGTTCGACCGTGAGCGCGCCGAGGAACTCGGTGTGCCCGTCGGCCCGAAGTTCGGTCGGCTCCACGAGGGCGAGCCCGTCGAACTGGAGGACGACACCGTCGTCGAACCCGAGCAGGTCGTCGGCCCGCCCCGTCCCGGACGGCGAGTGGTCTACACCGGCGACACCCGACCCACCGACCGGACCGTCGAGGCCGCCGAGGACGCGGACCTGTTGATCCACGACGCGACCTTCGGCGAGGATTGGGCTGACCGCGCCGGCGAGACGGGCCACGCCACGGCGCGGGAGGCGGGCACGATTGCTTCCCGGGCGGGCGCGGCGCGGCTCGCGCTCACTCATGTCTCCTCGCGGTACGCGAGCGACGTCTCGCGGCTCGAACGGGAGGCCAGCGAGACCTTCGGCGGCGAGGCGTTCGTCGCCGAAGACGGCCAGCAGATCGAGGTCCCCTATCCCGACGCGGAGTAACTGTTTGCCGTACCGTTAATATGGATCGGCTGCCTATCCGCGTGCGTGAATGCGCGAACGAGTGCCCTCGATGCGGTGATTTTCGGGGTCGACGTACAAAGCGGGGACGTTCGCGGCGACGCGCCCTCGTATGCGGTCGTCGCGTTCGACGGTCGGGAATCACGTGATTCCCGGGCCAATCAGAACGCGGAACGTTCTGATGACGGCGAGCACATCGACCGCGACGTGGTTTCCCTGCGGAAGCTCCGCCGGTTGATCGACAGGGAAGAGCCCGGGATCGTCGCCACCGACAACGTCTACGAACTCGCCGCCGACAAGGACGCTCTCGTGGGCTTTCTCCGTGAGTTGCCTGACGCGACGAGTCTCGTGCAGGTCACCGGTGACGAGCGGCCCGAACCCCTCTCGCGGGTCGCCTCGCGCCACGGCGTCCCCTACGGCAAGGATCCCATGCAGGAAGCCGAGGCCGCCGCCCGGCTCGCGGCGGGCAACGTCGGCCACGAGGTCTCGGCGTTCACCAACACCACCCGGGTGAAAGTCTCGCGGGGCCGCTCGACCGGGAGCGGCGGCTGGAGCGAGGACCGTTACACCCGCCGGATCCACGGCGCGGTCAAAACGACCGCCCGCGAAGTCGAGTCCGAACTCGACGGGGCGGGCTTGGAGTACGAAACCGACGTCACCGAGAAATACGGCGGATACTCGAATGCGGTCTTCACCGTCGAGGCTTCCCCCGGTGAAATCCCCGTCTCGACCCGGCGGTCGGGCGACACCCGCATCGAGATCGAGCGCGAGCGCCGTGACGGTATCGAGTTCGAACCCCTCGCAAAGCGCCGCGACCACGTGCTCGTCGGGATCGACCCCGGCACGACCACGGCGGTCGCCATCGTCAGTATCGACGGCGAGGTGCTCGATGTCCTGAGTACGAGAACCGCCGACACTGCCGACGTGATCGAGTGGATCGTCGAGCGGGGCCGTCCCTTTCTGGTGGCCGCCGACGTGACGCCGATGCCAAACACCGTCGAGAAGTTCCGTCGGAGCTTCGACGCCGCCGGCTGGGTTCCGGAAACGGACCTGCCCGTCGACGAGAAACAACACCGCACCCGGAACGAGGGCTACGACGACGACCACGAGCGCGACGCCATCGCCGCCGCGCTGTTCGCGCGCGACGACCACGAACGCCAGTTCGAGCGGGTCGCCCGGAACGTTCCGGCCCGGATCGACCGCGGCGAAGTCACCGCCCGAGTCGTGAGCGGCGATCAGAGCATCGAGGCCGTACTCGATTCCTACCGCGAGGACGACACGGCCGAACCCGAGGGCGAAGAACCGCCCCAGCCCGAACGAAGCCCCGAGCAGAAACGCATCGCCGAACTCGAAACCCGAATCGAGCGCCTCCAAAACCACCTCGACGACGTTCGCGGAACCGTCGAGGAGAAAGACAAGCGGATCGCCGACCTCGAAGACGCCCTCTCGACGGCCCGAAGCGAGGAACGAAAGGAGGTGCGACAGCGCCGCGAGGTAACACGTCTCGAACGCGAGAACAACCGCCTCGAACGCGAGCGCGACGAGGCCCACGCGGCCCGCGAGGAACTGGCCGAGAAGCTCGAACGACTCAAGGCTCTCTGGAAGCTCGATCATTCGAACTTCGCCGATGTCGACCCCGAGAAACGCGATCTGGTCCCCGTCAAGCCGGTTGAGAAGTTCACCCTCGATGCCATCGAAGCCGCCGAGGCGGGCTACGGGCTCGCCGAGGGCGACGTAATCTTGCTCCGGGACGCCAGCGGCGCGGGCCGGCGAACCGCCGAACGCCTCGCCGAAATCAGCCCGCGGGCCGTGCTCAAACACGGTGGCCTCTCGAGGATCGCCGACGAGATCCTCTTCGAAAACGGGATCCCGGTCGGACCCGCCGAGGAGGTGGCGACCCAGGAGGTCGACGAGCTCGCGGTCGCACGGGAAAGCGACGTCGAGCGTGTGATCGACGACTGGCACGACCGGGCCGAGGCGCGCCGCCGCGAGCGAAACGCCTCGATGGTCGACGAACTCATCAGCGAACACCGCGCTGAAAGCGGCTAAACACACCGCTATCGGCGTCTTTTGCCGTTGCCACCGGCAAACGCTCGATCAAGGGTTGGCTCACCCCACAGGGCGATTCCGACGGCAACGAGCCCGAACGCGACGATACCGGCAACGCCAACCGGGTTTGCGACCAGTTCGGCGAAGACGGTGCTGTCCGTGGCCGTGTACACGAGAACGAGTCCAGCCGACCCGTTGAAGACTCCATGCAGTAGCGCGGCTGCGATCACTGACTTGGCGCGTATCACGAGGTAGGTATACGCCGGTGAGAGCGCGATACAGGCGACCGTCATCACGGCCACGCCGATGACCGGAAACGACGGGTAGTTGTACCCCGCAACGATCACCGGTGCGTGCCAGATCCCCCAGATAGTACCGATTCCTATCGACGCTTTCCAGAAGCCAAGCGGCGCGAGTTCCCACAGCAAATAGCCGCGCCAGCCGAACTCCTCGCCGAACGCGAAAAGGGCGTTGACCGTCGCTCCGAGGGCGAGTACCAGCGCGAAGGACGCCAACACGCCGACGATCCCCGGCGGCAGTTCCAGCCCGGGCATCGGATCGGCTGTCGGATCGAAGCCGATGCCCGGAACGGCCACCGAAAGCGCGAGCATCACTCCGACCAGCGGCAGGGCAACCAAGGCCGAACCAACCAGCCAGCGCGCCCGACCGACGCGCAACCCGACATCCGATAGGGAGACATCGCCGTCAAGACAGACAACGAGGCCAGCGATCAGCGGCGTAAACATATACGCCGGCGCGAGCGTAAGCATACTCGCGTCAGTGCTTCGTGTTACGACGAAAAATATCCCAACGAGGATGAGGAGCACCCCGAAAAACATCCCGAGGCGACCCCTATCGGGCTCAGTCATCAGGGATCGCTCCCATACAGACGTCGAATCGACGGACCATTCCTATGAATCGATATCGTCCAGTATAAAATGTTGTGCAAAACGCTACCCCATCCCGCCCATCCCGAACGCCGCGAGCAGCCCCGACACCAGCGATTTCGCTACGAGACCGAGGCCGACGAGTACGAGCGCGAGCCCGCCCGCGACAAGGAGGCTCTCTATGGCAACGAGTCCGAGGCCGGCGACCGCGAGAACGATCCCGCCGATCCCGACCGCACCGAGTCTGTCGAACATGGCTGGGCTGGACGCGGGGGCGCTATAAACCCGGCGCTCGCCGTCGCCGGCGGATTTAACCGTGGCCCGGCCCAAGCCTGACACATGAGCGACAGCGAGAGCGAAAGGCGCAAAGATCTCCGCATGCCCGACGACGACGAGGTGTTCGCCACGGTGACGGAGATGCTCGGAGCCAACCGCGTGGCGGTGCGGTGTGCCGACGGCAAAGAACGCACCGCCCGCATTCCGGGACGGATGCGAAAGCGCATCTGGATCCGCGAGGGCGATGTCGTCCTGGTCAGCCCGTGGGACTGGCAGGACGAAAAGGCCGACGTCGAGTGGCGCTACGAGAAAAGCGACGCCGACCAGCTCCGCCGCGAAGGCCACATTCAGTGACCCGACTCGTTTTCGGCCGGTTCGCGCGCATAATCCATGAGTGACTCCGAGGAGTACGACCTCCTCGATCAGGAGGCCGTCGAGGGTGTCGGCGACGAGTGGGAGGAGATCGATGTCGCCGACACCGAGGCCGACCGGGTCGCCCGTCAACGCGACCGGGAATTCAACCGGTTCAAAAAGCGCGTCAAGGACGCCGACCAGTTCAAAGTCGAGGAGTCGGTCTTCGACGAGGCCACCCTCGGCGCGCTCTACCGCCTTGTT
>CAYOFZ010000037.1:0-15289 GCA_964403315.1 uncultured Halobacteriales archaeon
GAGTAGTTGAAGGCGAGATCCAGGTCGGGATGGGTTTCGTGGATCTCCTCTGCGTACCGGACCGCGTCCTCCCGGGAGGGGTCGGGCATCTCGGGCCAGACCAGATCGACGCCCGCGTCAGCATAGAGCCGACCGCGTTCGAGGTGTTCCTCCCAGTCGCCGTTCGCGGAGCCGTAGGCGTCGGTCCGGGCGATGATCACCGTGTCCTCGCTTTGCCTGGCGTCGACGGCGGCCTCGAAGCGGGCCTCGGCCTTCTCGCGGGGGACGACCTGCTTGCCCGCGATGTGGCCACAGCGCTTGGGCGTGGTCTGGTCCTCGATGTGGATGGCGGCGACGCCGGCTTTCTCGTACTCCCGAACCGCACGCCGGACGTTGTGGACGCCGCCGTAGCCCGTATCGCAGTCGGCGACCACCGGGATGTTACACGCATCGACGATGCGGTCGGCGTTTTCGACCATCTCGTTCATCGTCACCATCTCCAGATCGGGAAAGCCGAACTGGCCCAGGACGGTGGAGTAGCCGCTCATGTAGGCGGCGTCGTGGCCGGTCATTTCGGCCAGCCGGGCGTCCAAGGCGTGATAGAGTCCGGGCGCGAAGACGAAGTCCTGCTCGTCGAATTTCTCGCGGAGTTCGCGCCCCATCGGGTTGTCGATGTCGCGCGTGACCGTGTCCTCTCCGCCGAGGGCCGTCATCGGCGCTCACCCTCGGTGGGTGTGTCGGTTCGGTGGCTCCAGACCTCCTCTTCGAGGGTTTCGCGCCGCGGGGTCGTTTCCGTGTCGGTGGTCATTCGGGGGACTATCGGACAGCCGGTGTTGTCGGTGTCGGTGTACATCGTTGTTGTCGTTGTCTCTCGGGTATCGGTTGGCGGGCGGTGCAATCGGTCGGGAGCGAAAGCGCGGGTACGTTCATGATCGATCACTGCATTCGCTTCGTTGCCCGATCCGAACTTAAACATAACGATTAATCATTTTATATTGGGCAAGGCCCCCTCAAGATAGTTAATGAATATTATTGATAGATACTGTCACGCGGGTTCGCGGCACTTCTCACTGTTCGTCGTGGATCCGATGGGGAAAAGCGGCAGTGATCAGGTCAATCTGATTGTACGGCGATAGCGGCTTTCATTGCCGCGCCGCTAATGGGCCCCTTCTTCGAACTCCTCGACGATCTTATCGCAGAAGGCGGGCAGGTCGTTCGGTCCCCGGCTGGTCACCAGTCCCTCGTCGACGACGACCTCCTTGTCGACCCATTCGCCACCCGCGTTGCGGATGTCGGTCTTCAGGCTGGGGTAGGAGGTCAGCGTCCGGCCCACGACCGCGTCCGCCTCGACCAGCGTCCACGGGCCGTGACAGATCACGCCCATCGGCTTTCTCTCGTCGGCGAATTCCTTGATGAAGCTCACGGCGTCGTCGTTGGCGCGGAGCTGATCCGCCCCGACAGCGCCGCCGGGGACGATCAGGGCGTCGTAGTCGTCCGCGGAGATTTCCGAGAAGGTCTTTTCCACCTCGAAGGTGTCGCCGGGCTCGATATCGTTGTTGACGGTCTGGACCTCGCCGGTCCTGGCTCCCACGACATCGACGTTGGCCCCGGCGTCCTCGACGGCTTCCTTCGGTTCGGTGAACTCGATCTCCTCGGTGCCTCGCGGAGCGATGAAGACCGCGACGTTCCTGTCGGTGAGTGTATCGGCCATTGTGTAGTTCCTCCCAGTGACCTATACGTTCGGGTTTCAGTTAAAGGCGGAGCCTGTCCTCGCAACGGCATGACGTGCGTGCCGGTCGGGATCGAGGTTGATCTATTCGATCAGGCTCTCGGCCAGTAGCGGGACGAACGTCCCGATGTCGGTGACCATGCCGACGGTCTGGGCACTGCCACGGTCCTGTAGCTGGGTGACGGTCGCGGGATCGATATCGACACAGACCACCCGGGTCGTCGAGGGCAGGCAGTTGCCCACTGCGACCGAGTGGAGCAAGGTTGCGAGCATCACCACGAGGTCGGCCTCGCGGACCTGTTCGCGGATGGCGTTCTGGGCCTCGATGCTGTCGGTGATGGTGTCGGGCAGGGGACCGTCGTCGCGGATCGAGCCCGCGAGCACGTAGGGCACCTCGTTTTCGACACACTGGTACATGATCCCCGAATCGATGGGGCCCTCCTCGACGGCGGGCTCGATCCCGCCCGCGCGGATGATCTCGCTGATCGTGTAGATGTGGTGTTTGTGGCCCTTTCGGGGGTGTTCGAGGGTTTCGACGTCCACCCCCAGCGAGGTGCCATAGAGGTCGCGTTCGAGGTCATGCACCGCGAAGCCGTTGCCCGTGCTGATGGCGTCGATGTAGCCCTCACGGACCAGTCGCGCGAAGTCGTCGCGGGCCCCCGAGTGGATCACGGCGGGCCCGGGGACGGCGACCACGTTTCCGCCGCGGGCTTTGGTCTCCTCGATGGCGTCGGCGACGTTGCCGATCAGCGCCGTCGAGGGGCGTTCGCTGCTGACCCCGCCCTGCATGAAGCCGAATGCGCCCTCGCTGCCCCGGGGGCGTTCGGGCGGGCGCACCCGGATGCCGGCCTCGCCGGTCACGACGAGATCGCCTTCCTCGATGGCGTTGAGCGTCTTGGTGTACGCCCGTGGCTTCTCGGGGTCGGCGGCTTCGCCGCCTCGCTCCCGTTGATCCTCCGCATCAACGCCCTCGACCACGACCGCACAGTCCATCTCGATGTGTTCGACATCCAGCCATCGGTCCTCATGGCGGATCTCGGTGGGGTGGTTGGTCGTCGAGTAGAATCCGGGGGGAACGACTTTGTCAGCGGGCGCGGGTTCGAGGCGGGCGTCGGATGGGTCCTTGAGGATCGCGCCGTTCTGGTTGAGCTGATGGAGGATCTCCTGGAGGGTATCCTCGCGTTCGGCGGAGACGCGCATCCGGGCGTAGGACTCCTCGTGTCTGCGCTCCCCGATTTCGAACTCCTCGACGTCGAACCAGCCGTCCATGTCCATGACGATGCCCATACACCGGCCCATCATCCCCGAGTCGATGATGTGACCATCGAGTTCGACCGTCCGTGAGACGCTCATATCCGATCCTTGGCCGCCCCCGTCAAAGCCCCTGCGTTAGACGCATACGAAAGCGGGGCTTATATGGTGGCCATCCCTTAGTTCCCGTATGAACGGTATCGCACCGCCCGAGACCGACAGTTCCCGAGCTCGCACGGAGACTATCCGTGCCTGAGTACGACGCCTTCCTGTTCGACAACGACGGCATCATCGTCGAACGCACCGACGAGACGGTGTTGCGAGAAGCGATCCGGGAGACCTACGCCGAGTTCGGGGTCGAGCCGACCGACGAGGAAGTCGAGGCCCTAACCGGCGTGACGGTCGAAACCCTCGAAGAACTCGCCACGGATCGCGCCCTCGATCCGGCGGAGTTCTGGCGTCGCCGGGACATGAACGCCGCGAGTGCACAGCACGAGCTGCTCCGAAACGGCGGGAAACCGCTGTACGACGACGTTTCGATCCTCCGGGAACTCACAACTGATCTGGGGATCGTCAGCAACAACCAGCACCGCACCATCGAGCACATCCTCGACGTGTATGACCTCGGTGCGCTCTTCGACGTTCACTACGGCCGCGAGCCCACCCTCGAAGGGATCAACCGCAAGAAACCCAGCCCGTACTACATCGAACGCGCCCTGACGGACCTCGACACGCGAAACGCGCTGTATGTCGGCGACAGCGGCGTCGATATCCTCGCCGCAGCCGATGCCGGCATCGACTCGGCGTTCGTCCGCCGACCCCACCGCGAAGGGTACGACCTGCCGGCCCAGCCGACCTACGAGATCCAAAGCCTGGAGGATCTCCCGGCGATCCTGCGGGGCGACGACGACCCGTTCCGCACCGCGACCGACATGGAATCACCTACGTAGCCCACCCTCGAAGCAGACGGTATGCGACTCGCTCGTGCCGAAACGCCCGGCGGCATCGCTACCGGCGAATACAATAACGGTCAACTCGTCGCCGATGACGCGACCTATGATATCGATCGTGAGGACCTGCTCGCGCCCTGTGAACCATCGGCACTGTACTGTGTCGGTCGAAACTACGCCGAAACCCTCGATCAGATGGAGTACGAACGCCCCGAAGAGCCCGATTTCTTCATCAAACCGCCCGTCTCGGTCCTCGCTCCCGGCGACCCGATCCCCTATCCGACCTTTTCCGAGGAAGTCACCTACGCGGGCGAACTCGCCGCGGTGATCGACCGCGAGTGCAAGAACGTTCCGCCGGAGGACGTTCCCGGGGTGGTTCGAGGATACACGATCATGAACGACATGGACGCGCTCGACCAGCCCGGACGCACCGCACGTAAAGCGTTCGACGGCTCGGGTCCGCTGGGCCCGTGGATCGAGACCGATCTCGATCCCGGTAGTCTGGAGATGCACACCGATATCAACGGCGAGCGACGCCAGGACGCCAACACTGAACTCATGTTGTTCGATTCTCATGAGGTGGTTTCCTTTCTCTCGGAACGGTTCACGTTCGGACCGGGCGATGTGATCGCGTTCGGCAGTCCCGCAAATCCCGGCACCGTCGAACCCGGCGACGAGATCGAGATCACCTACGAGGGCGTCGGCACCCTCAGGAACACGGTCAGGGAACCCTGATTCGTTTCACTTGCCCTCGATCCCCGACAGGAACTCCGCGAGCGCTTCGTTGAACGCCTCGGGGTTGTCCTGATTGACCAGGTGACCGGCCCCGGGGATCGAGACGGTTTCAGCGTCCAGCGTCCGGGCGAGCGCCCGACTCTGGCGTTTGACCGCGTTCGCTTCGCTCTCGCCGTAGACGACTAACCCCGGCACCGAACTGCCTGAGAGATCGGGCGGCCTGAAGGTGTACAGGGCTCGGAACACCTTTCGGAACTCTCGGGGTGAGACTTCCCCGATGGTTTCGAGGGCTTCGTTTCTGATCCCTCGGTCGCGGGCCAGCCATGGTCCGCCGGTCGTTGCCCGCACGCTTGCCAACAGTGCCCGGAAGGTCGGGCCCGTGCCCGCGAACGCGAGCGATGCGCCAAGCGGGATCGTCGGGCTCATCGCGTATTTGACCGGCGGCGGGATCGGCACCGGCGGAAAGGTCCGCACCGTGCCCGCCAGCACCACCCCGGCGACCCGCTCGGAATGGGCGGCGAGATACGACTGGGTGACCATCGATCCCAATGAAAGCCCACAGATCACCGCCCGCTCGACGCCGAGCCGGTCGAGCAGGGCGTCAAGGTCCGCCGCGAACAGCTCCATGGAGTACCGGGACTCGTCGCTCGGGCCGGTCCGGCCGTGACCCCGCAGGTCGGGGACAACGACCCGGTACTCGGAGCTGAAGCGTTCGCGCTGGGGCCGCCAGCTCGCCCCCGAAAGCCAGCCCCCATGCAAGAATACGAGCGTGGGACCGGATCCCTCATCGTCGTAGGTAAGCGCTACCGTCCGAGTGGATTGCACACCCACGGTTCGTCCCCGGTGACCGTGAATCGCTCGATCCGGTCGCAAAATTCACTGGATGCATATATAATTGTGTATCAAAACCGGTTGTGAAATTCATAAGTGAGGGTTGTGCTAACTCATATCGCCATCAATGGAAGATCATCGTACAAATAGACGACGACTGTCGAGGGGTATCGCGGCGACGGGAGTCAGCTTTGGAGCCATCGGCACCGCCAGCGCACAGGAAGAACAACGCTACGTCGCCACCGGCGGAAATCGTGGACGGCTCGGAGACGCCGGCTTCACGGTCGAACGCGAACTCGCCGGCGGCTCCGTGTTCGTGGTCTCGGGGCCCGAGGATGCGGAGGACGACCTCGGTTCGGTACGCGGCGTCAACGCCGTCACGCGCGATTTCGCGGTCGAACTCTCCGATCCAGTAGCGGAGACTCACACCACCGAGGACGCCGCCTTTTCCGGTACCCAACCGATCCCGCCGCAAGCAAACAGCGAAGGCCAGCGCGTGGCCGTCCAGAAGGTCATGCAGGACGTCTCCCGCCGGGGCACCGTCCTGACGGTGAGCGCCGGCAACGCCGATGCGGACATGCAACACGGCGGTCGCTTCACCCTCCCCAGCAGCGTCCAGGGCGTGATGACCGTCTCCGCGACCGGCCCCAATGACGAACGGGCGTTTTACTCGAACTACGGCACCAGCGAGATCGATGTCGCCGCGCCGGGCGGGGGGTACGAAACCGAAGAGAAGACGCTCGCGGGGGAGGGCGTCGAGTGGCCGTATCCGACGAACCTCGTTTACTCGACCCTGCCGGTCGATGAGGGCGAGTACGGCTACAAGGCGGGCACCTCGATGGCCGCCCCGCAGGTCGCGGGGCTGGCCGGCCTCGTCCGCGAACTCGCTCCCGACGCCAACACCAATCGGGTCGAAAACGTCATCGCACAGGGCGCGGATCTCGTACGGGGTCGGGGCAGTTCCGACTTCGGCGCAGGCCGGGTCAACGCCCTCGATAGGGTCGAGCGACTCTAATCGAACAGTTCCTCGTGGCGCGCCGCGAGGTTCGTGTACGCGCCCGAGGAGTGCTCCGTGAAGATCGCCTCGGGATCGATGGCTGTCTCGTCGAGCGAGGTGACTTCGGCGGGTACCCCGCGAACGAACGACTCGGCTGGAATGTCGTACTCCTCGGGGACGACGGTGCCGGAGGCGACAATACTTCGCTCGCCGACGCCGACCCGCGAGTTGAGCGTCGCGTTGAAGCCCACGAGCGCGCCCTCGGCGACGGTCGCGTCGTTCAGTACCGCGCCGTGGCCGACCATCACCCGCTCACCGAGCGTCGAGGCGTGGATCGTCGCGTTGTCCCCGATGTGCGATTCCGTGCCGACCCGTACTGGAGCCACGTCGCCGCGCAGGACAACGCCGGGCCAGACGCTCGCGTCCGCCTCGACGGTGACGTCTCCCACTAACGTCGCCTCGCGGCTGACGGAGGCTCCCTCCTCGATGGTCGGGGTTGTGTCCTCGAACGCATAGGTGCGCCGATCGCTCATGAATCACGGTAACGATAACCAGTATCAAAAGAGTTCCCCGTGATCCTCGGAAACTACTATGTGTATTGATACCGCACTACGATATATGGCAACGAACGAGACCCCCTCACAATGCTTGAACTGCGGATTCACCGCTCCGTCCGGCGACGACCAGTGGAGCGTCGTCGATGTACCGTCGCTGGGGACGCTCACCCAGTGTCCCGACTGCCGGAGTACAAACGTTCTCGCGCCCCGATAGTTCCTGTGCGCTCTCCGGTAGTGTCACCGGGGCCACCGCGTTTGGTTTGCTCGCCGCGACCGGAACGCATAGCATCCCGCCGCATCTCCGTTCGATATGGCCCTTCAGGCTCACGACATTATGACGAGCGAGGTCGAAACCGCCCACCCAGACGAGGAGGTGAGCGAGGTGCTCACCCGCCTCGCTCGCGCGGCGTTCAACGGCTTCCCGGTCGTCGAGGACGACCGCGTCGTCGGGATCGTCACCCAGAGCGACCTCGTGGCGCTGTTTCACGCCGACGATCAGGTGATGTGGATCCCGGTGGGCGTCCCGCCGTTCAGCGACACGCTTCCCTACGCGCTCGACGTCTCGCTCGACGAACTCGACCTCGGGCTCGATCTCGTCGAAAACGCCGACAAACCGATCAGCGAGATCATGACCTGCGACGTGATAACCGTTCGAGCCGACGCTCAACTCGACGAGATCCTCGATGTGTTCACCGACGAGGACCGCGACATCAACCGCGTGCCGGTGCTCGAAGACGACCGGATCGTCGGCATCGTTACCCGCGAGGACCTGTTGTACGCCCTCGAAGCCGAACGGACCGGGACCGAAATCGGATAGGTCGCCCCTGAACGCGGGGCCACGACGTATTTTTCCGTCCGAGCGCGCTAGCGACGGCTACCGCGACGACTTTTATACGATGACTGCACGACACGATTCCACGGAACCGACCGGAGACGAGCTCCGCGTTCTTGTTTCGGGCGGTTCGATGGGCGGGTTGTTCACGGGACTCGCGCTCGAAGCCGCCGGCCACACCGTCGAGGTGTTCGAGCGCTCGACCGGCGAGTTGAAACACCGGGGTGCGGGCATCGTCGCCCAGCCCCGAATGCTCCAGTTCATCGAACGGCGTGGGATCGCCGACCCCGACGACCTCACCACGAGCACCCAGTGCCGCCAGTACCTCGCGCCCGACGGGAGCGTGCGCCGGGCGTATCACAACGAGATGACGTTCACCTCGTGGGACGGGATCTACCGTCACCTCCGGGAAGCGTTTTCTGAGGATCGCTATCACGCGGGCCGCGAGGTAGTCGGCGTCGAACGACACGACGACGGAGTCGAAGCCCGGCTCGCCGACGATTCCACCCTCAACGGCGACCTGCTCGTCGCCAGCGAGGGCTCGCGTTCGCGGACCCGCAGGGGGTTCACCCGGCCGGCCTCGCCCGAATACGCTGGCTACGTCGCGTGGCGCGGCGTCATCGACGAAGCGGAGGCCCCCGCCGATCTCGTCGAGCAGTTCGAGGAGGCGTTCACGTTCTACCGGGGCGATGGGCAGTTGATCCTCGGCTACCTCATTCCCGGCGCCGACGGCGAGATCGAGCAGGGCCAGCGCCGGCTCAATTGGGTGTGGTACGACCTCGTTCCCGACGCGGAGGTGGACGACGTGCTGACCGACGCCCGAGGGACCCGGCGCGAGCTCTCGGTCCCGCCGGGGCTGCTTCGAGACGACATCGAAAACCGGGTGTACGCCGGCGCGGCGGACCTGCCGCCGGTGTTCGAGCGGCTCGTATGCGCGACCGACGACCCGTTCGTCCAGCCCATCGCCGACCTCGCGGTTCCGGAGATGGCCTTCGGGCGGGTCTGCCTGCTCGGGGACGCGGCCTTCGTCGCGCGGCCACACACGGCGATGGGCACCGAGAAGGCCGCCACCGACGCCATCGAACTCCGGAACGCACTGGAGGACCACGACACGGTCGAATCCGCCCTCGACGACTGGGAGGCGTCGCGGCTCCCCTTCGGCAAACAGCTCGTCGAGAAAGGCAAGCAGATGGGTATCGAGCGACTCGAATGACGGAAGAAACGTAACGGACTTGTACCCCTCGTGACCTATTTCCCATCTGATTGGTGGTGGAGGGTATGCTCGGACTGGAGATCGGGGGACGGGCGATCACGCCGGGTGTCGTCGTTCTCGCGCTCGTGATCGGCTGGATCGCATTCAGGACGTTCCGGCGACGGCCGCGGACAGTCGGGGGACTTGTCTCGCTGATCGTGTTCGTTCACGTCATCGCCGCCGTGACGTCCCTCGACATGGCGCGAATCGGTGACTTCCGCAGGTTCGTCGTCCGCGGTGCCATCGAGGCGTTTTTCCTCGCGGCGGGGGTGCTCAATACCGTCTTTGCCGCCGTGTGGCGGGCAATCGGCTGGCTTTTCGACACGCTGGCTAGCATATCCATGCCGGGAACGGCGGTGTCGGTGCTCGATTTCGCCGCGTTTCTGGTAGCGGTACTCGTCGTCTCGGCACTCGTCTGTGGGGCACTGGTCCTGATCGCGCGCTCGACCGCCGGCGCACCGCTTGGCGCGTGGCTCGCCGCCCTCGGCGTGCTGTTCGGTGCCCTCGGCGTCGTCCTGACGTGGCTGCCGGTGGCCCCCGGCGAGATGACGGCGATACAAGTCGTCCTTGTCGTTCTCGCCGCCGGGGGCGGGTACCCGATCAGTGCGGTCGCAACCGGAACGTCGCCGACGACGGCGGTCCGTGAGCGCATCCGTACATAGCGATAAACAGTATTTCAGTACGTCTCAATTTCGACGCCGAGTGCTTCGAAATCCTCGATGTTGGCGGTGAGGACGGCTTCGTCGGGTAGATCCGCGACGGCTGCTACCATCGGATCGACCTTGTCGATACCGCTCTCGCCGCCAGCGTTCATGTCGGCCTGCGCGAGCAACTGTCCGGCGCGATGGGCGATAGTCCCGTTTTGCTCGACGACTGGATACATCCGTAACGCGTTCTGGACCTTCCGGCGTTCGTCCCCATCCCCGAACGCAGTACCGTAGGAGAGTTCCATGACGACCGGTGACGGGACGCGCTGGACGATCCGATCCTCCGCGAGTTCACGTCCCTTCCCGAACGCGTTCAACGACCGTCGAACAGATCGACCGGAAACGACGTGTCCAAAATCACTCGAACCGCTCCCGGAGGTCGCGCTTTCCCTCAACGTCTGTTCCACGCTTCGTGTCGAGTCGCCCGCGCATCGCGTTCGCAGTGTCGGACGAGAGGATGCCCGCGACTTCTTCGGGATGCGGCCCACCGATGAGTCGGCGCAGCGTTTCCTCCATCGTCTCGTCGCCTCGCTTGTGGGACGTGATGTACTCGTGGAACTCCTCGGAGATGCGAACGGATTTACTCATGTAATATTGTATACTGAGGTATACGATTTCATCAAGGCTCGGATCAGGAAGCGTACCGACCGATATACGACGAAACGGCAAATCATCGCTGCACCGGAAACCGTAGTTCGTCTCACTATCCAAGAAACGAGGCCTCGGCACTCATAGGGTTCCTCATCGCGCGGGTGCCACGCCGCGCTCGGTGGGTGTGTTCGTCATCGGCCACGATGGCCTACGACCGCGTGCTCAAAGACGGTTCCCCTTCGATATAAGTCATCGGCGATTGACTCACCGGTGATGAGCGGGTCGCCCGCCGTGAGTTTCGTCGTTCCTGCCAGAAACGAGGAGTCGTATCTGGCGGCGACCCTCGAAAGCATCCGAGCCCAAGAAACCGACCGCGCCCACGAGGTGCTCGTCGTCGATGGTAACAGCGAGGACGCGACAGTCGACATCGCCCGCGAGCACGGCGCCGCGCTCGTCGCCGAACCGGGCCGGGGCATCGGCCACGCTCGCCACGTCGGCGCGCGGGTTGCCTGCGGCGAGTGGCTCGCCTTCATCGACGCGGACACGATCCTCGATCCCGTCTACCTCGATATGATGTTCGAACACGTCCGCGAGCACGGTCTGCGGGCGGCAAGTTCGCGCTGTCGGATCCGAGGGTGGCGCGCGAAACCCATGCAGGTGACGATTAATCGCGTCTTTCCTCGGTTCCGACAGCCGATCCTCCCGGGATTCAATTTCTTCGTTGAACGGGCAACCTACGAGGCTGCGGGCGGATTCCCCAACGTTCCAAACGAGGACACTGCGTTCAGTCGGCGGCTGGCCCGCACCGAACCGACGGGGTACTGCCCGTTAGTCCTCGTCGAGACCTCCCCACGACGGATCAGGGAGGTGGGCCTGACGCGGACGCTCTGGCACTACCTCCGCCTCGACTGGGGGCGGTATCGCGCCGACTACTGACCCTCGATGCGCTCGCGGGCAGCCGCGACGACCAGCGGCAGCGTGATCGTCGCGTCGGCATAGACGGAGGCGTTCTCGCCGGCTTTCTCGATTTTCCCCCACGACCGGGCCTCGTCGAGGGTCGCCCCCGAAAGTCCACCCGTCGTCTGGGGGTCCATCGTTAATTGTACGGCGTAATCGTAGGCCGCGGGCGTCACGAGCATCGTCTGGAGGACGTAGTTTTTGGGCACGCCGCCGCCGACGACGAGGGCTCCGGCCCGATCGGCGTGGTAGGCCAGATCGTTGAGGTGGGTCATGTCCGAAAGCGCATCGAGCGAGAACCCGGAGGTCTGGGAGTACATCCACGCCTGCAACCCCAGGATCGAGTCTTGGATCGCCGGACAGTAGATCGGTACGTCGTTAGCGTGGGCCGCGGCGGCGATGCCGGACTCCTCCTCGATCCCCTCGCGGTCGTTGACCACGGCGTTGGCCCGTCCGAGTTCGGCGGTCAACTCCTGGATCGTGACGGTCTCTTCGATATTGGGGAACACCTCCTCGCGGAGGTGGTTCTCCAGTAACGTGAAGTGTTCCTGGGGGAGATAGACGTTGTAGATCCGGTCGACCCACTCGTCGCGCAACTGCTCGTCGTGCTCGCGGGCGGGCGTTTCAGGCTGGTGTTCGCGGCCGTGGTGGTGTTTGCCGCCGATCCCCTCGATGGCGTCGTGAGTGAGGTTTGCGCCCGTCGTCACCAGCGCGTCGATATACCCGTCGCGGATCAGGTCAGCGACGAGCCGGCGCATGCCCGTCGGCACCATCGCGCCCGCCAGCCCGAAGAACGTGCGAACGTCCTCCTGACCAAACATCTCAGCGGTGATCCCGACCGCCCGGTGGAGATCCGCCGCGCCGACGCCGGCGTTGCCGTACTCGGTGACGAGGTCACCGACGGTCATGCCGGCACGAACGTTGGCGTGGTCAATCGGATCGTGAGCGAACTCCTCACGGTCCGGAGTCTCATCAGCCATATCCATACTGGGTTGGCAGGCGGTTTCAACGGTCCGGTTGGTCAGTCCCATCGAATCGGTTCCGTGGGAAAATAGCCAGCGACGGGCGCGGCCAGGATTCAAATGGATGGTGGCCACGTCCGCCCCACATTCGCGGGCAATCGTCAGGATGGCCCAATGCGGACACGGTTCCGATATACGCTGTCGACCGATCAGTACCCCTCGGTCCCGGGGGCCAAGGGTCCACCCGCTTCCGAGGAATACGGATTACCATATCCAGTGAAGGGTCATAACTATCCACCTATTAAGAGCCGCTTCCGTTTTTCTCGAAGTGCGATTCATATTCGTTTTTGTGTTTAGTGTCTCATTTATCACACTGAACTCCGACGGATTTTTCCAGCGATGTCCGGATTAAAGGCCGGTCGGAGCGTCGATAACCGTCGTTTCGAGCCCCCAGTCGGCCGCGAGCCCGGCCAGCGAACGCACCCCGAACGTTTCGGTCGCGTAGTGACCGGCCAGGACGACACTCATGCCGGCTTCCATTGCCTGATGATAGACCTGCTGTTTGCCCTCGCCGGTCACCAGTGCGTCCGCGCCCACCGCAGCGGCCTCGTCGAGCCAGTCCGCGCCGCTGCCGGTGACGATGGCGATCCCCTTGATTTCTTCGGGGCCGAAATCGAGGAGCTGTACGCCGCGTCCGCCGGTATCGAGGTCGCCGAGGCGATCCGCGAGGCCCTCGCCGCTGAACGGTGAGGGAACGCGCCCACGCAGACCGATCGTCTCCGATCCGATTGAGCCGAACCGCTCGCGGTCCTCCAGCCCGAGAACATCGGCAACGCCCGCGGCATTACCCAGCTCGGGATGAGAATCGAGTGGGAGATGTGAGGCGTACAGCGCGAGGTCGTTTTCGATCAGCGCCTCAATCCGGTCATGGGTTCGACCCGTGACGCGCTCGAACCCGCCCCACGAGAGGCCGTGGTGGACGACTAGGACATCCGCGCCCGCATCGGCCGCCCGCTCGATGGTTTCGAGCGCGGCATCGACCGCGAAGGCGGCGTGGTCGATCTCGGCTTCCTCGGGTCCGACCTGCAGGCCGTTGGCGCTCGCGTCGATATCGGCGAAGTCCTCGGTACGAAGCCGCTCGTCGAACCGCTCACGGAGGGTGGTGAGGTGCATGACCGGCGATAGCACCGCCATCCCTAAGAACGTCGTCGTCCAAGGATTGGTGCCCGTCTCGAATGGGCACCGGCCATAGACGAGGTGACTGATTATGGGCAAAGCTCGGAAATACCTTCGCATGTGGCGACGGCTGCCCCGTAGCGTTAGACGGCGCATCCGTGGGAAAACCAAGCAACTGCTTCGGCGCGTACGGAGGTGATTCGCGCGTCGAACCGCTCGTTTTTTCGATGAACGGATCGCCAGCATCGGATTCGTTCGCCGAATCCCGGCGAGGGGTTACCGTCCGTCCGCGTGGGCGTACACAAACTCCCGCAGGAGCTTTCCCCCCAGCGCCGCGGCCTGCCCGTCGTCACGGTCGTTGACCTCGACGAGGTCGAACCCCCGGGCGTGGGGGGCGACAGTCCGGACGGCGGTTCGAGCCTCGCGGGGTGCGAGGCCGAAGGGTTCGGGGGTGCCCGTACCGGGAGCGAAGCCGGGATCGATGGCGTCGATATCGACGCTCAAGTACGCCGAGCGATTCCCGAAGGGATCACCTGATCCATCTCCGATATCTCGGAGCCAAGAAGCGGTGTCTTCCGGCGCGATCACGGTCACATCGTCCGCGCCGGCCCGCTCCCACTCGGCTTCGCTTCCGGTTCGGGCCCCGAGAACGATGATTTCCTCTACATGATCAAGAACCCGCCGGGTCACACAGGCATGACTCCACTCGTTGCCGTCGTATGCCGCCCGAAGGTCGAGATGGGCGTCCAGACAGACGAACACATCGGGATCGGTCGCGCGCACGCCCGCGGTCGTCACCGTGTGTTCGCCGCCGACGGTGATCGGCACGGCACCGTCCCACACGACATCCGTGAGGACGCCTTCGAGGTATTCGATGTACTCGGGAACGTCGTCCCACGCGCGGACATCGCCATGGTCGTGGACGGCGAGATCCGAGAAGTGTTGGTCAGTGCGGCGGTCGTAATCGTCGAAATGTTCGGCGAATCGGCGGATCCGACCGGGGCCGAACCGGGTACCGGGCTGGAACGTCGTCGTGGCGTCGAGCGGTGCGCCGACGACGACATAGGCGGCGTCCTCACGGGTCGCCGCCGCCCCGGGAAAGGTCACCCGAGGATCTTTCGCTGGTCTTCCATCTCGAGGAACTCGATGTTGTCCTCGGGGGTGAGTTCGGCCTCCGAGGGCGTACTGATCGTCATTGTTTCATACGAGCTCAGATCCATCACCTGGGCGACGTCCTCGCTTTCGATGTTGATGACTTGGCCCTGCTTTCGTTCGATGATCGGCACCCGGATTTTCGCATCGACGGGCTGGGAGAAACTCCGCTTCTTACCGTCGAAGACGCCACTGCCCTCGACGCGGGCCTTTGCGCTGCCGTGTTTACCCGGCTTTGCGGTGCTGTAGGACGTGATCTCACAGGGCACCTCGTCCATCATCACATACGATCCTTCTTGGAGATCCTTGACCTGCTTCTGTTCCGTTACCATAAGTAGTACTACCCGCGGTGGGCGTATAAACGGTTTGGAAGCGCGCTATCCGCCTCGCTCAATCACCCGCTCGACGCGCTCGAGTCCCTCCGAGAGTTCCTCGGTTGGCAGCCCGAACCCGATCCTGAAATAGTCCTCGAAGCCGAAGAACTCGCCGGGCGCGAGCACGACGCTTTCCTCTTCGACGACCGCCCGGCAGAACTCCTCGCCCGTCTCGAACCTTTCAGGGACGGTGACGAACCCATTGACGCCGACCGGTTCGTGCCAGTCCAGCCCGTGATCGTCGAGCCAGTCTCCGA
>CAYOFZ010000038.1:0-15079 GCA_964403315.1 uncultured Halobacteriales archaeon
CCATCTACCGAGAGGCGGGTGATTGCCGTCCGACGCACGTAGTCGTCTGCCACATGTTCAATGTAGTTCCGTACCTATTTATAGACATCGGAAATGCCCTGCTATGTAATGCGCTCCTCCCCGCCCTACTCGCTCCTTTCAGTCGTTCCTTGAAGAAGGGGACTCCACGCTATCCGCCTTAGTTGAACCGGAGTGACCGTCGTAACTGCTCCGAGTCCCGGTCCGATGGAGCGCATAGGGTGCTGTCCTGTAACACAACAGGAGTAGGGTTCGGCGCAGGGAATCATTCCGTATCGATCGCCATCGCAGCAGTCACAACGGTATATAATAGCGTAATTATTACTGCGAGACCGAAACTCGATAGTCCGATAAACGAAACGATATCCAACCAGACAGCCGAAATCAGGAGTATACTGGTAACGGTCGCTCCGGCGTAATACCGAATCCATTCGACGGCAATGCCGGACCGCTCTTTATCGTCTTCGGGATCTTCGAGGTATCGCGTGGCCTGATCCGCGAGTGGTGTTTGTTCGACGATTCCTCGACTTTGATTATAGGTAATGAGGCCGAAATCAGCGAGTTTCGGGAGATGGGACTGATATAGTGCGATGTACACCCGTTGGCGCTGATCGGATGTGAGCTGTTGGACCGTAGTATCGTGCTCCCAGGCAGCGACCTGCTCCGCGACCTCACGCATATCTATCGATCCATCGGTATCGGCGAGATACTGTAGTACACGACGACGACGGCCGTTTTGGAGAACGTGAAAGATATCGTCTTTCGAAAGAGAAGTCATCTCCGAGGCGGCAGCGTCACCCCCGGAAGGTTGCTTCGCATTGACGGTCGACATTGTTCTAGTCTCACATTATCGAGCGACCCATAATAAACTGGCTGGTGTTCAACGCAGTTTTAGACCGGGTCGAACAGTTTCAGAACGTTGGAGTCGAACAAAACGTGCTAAATCGGCCGTATTCACCGATCCCCATTGTTATTATCGGGAAAATCAGGAGTAGAGCGTTGTTATATATACTGTAAGCAGACGTTGGGCCATCAGATCTAGACCTAACTGCTTGCTATGATGGCATCCGTTCGACCGTTCGACGGTTTCGAGAGCCAGCTCCAACCCGTGGACGAGATCGGCTTCCGAACTACCAATGTAACAGTACCGAACGTCTTCGATGGCTTCCCGCACGAACCCTACGTCCGTCGAAACGATGGGGAGATTACACGCGATAGCTTCACGAACGACCATCGGCCCACTCTCCCGATCCGAAGTAACGAGCAGCGCGTCGCTTGCGTTCATCACATAAGGCATTTCCGCATAATCAAGCCCCGAAACCGTCCGTAACTCGGCATCGATCCCCGTCTTTGCGACGATCCGTTCCGCCAACGGATAGTTTTTCACCGCGCGACCGGGATCGTAGGGAAACAACACGATCCGCGCGTCGGTATCCCAGCCCAAATATTCACGGGCTGTCTCGCGATCCATCGGCCGGAACAGCTCCGTATCGATACCAAACGGAATCAAGGTATGAGGACAGTCGAGCTCGCGCGAAAGCGCCTTCGATGGAGCGATCACCGCGTCGCTGTGTCGGGCCGCGAACCGGCTGATCCAATCGAGCCGCGAAGACGACCCCATCACTTCCGACCCCCACAGCGTGAGCACGACCGGCCGAATAGGTTGGGCCAGCCCGACCGGACCGAGCAAGCCGTAGTTAACGTGTACGAGATCGTATGACCACGGTCTAATCGTCTCGCGCAACACGCGCCCGTAGAACCGCGTATATTCCGATAGACCCCGACTACCGCTGGGCTGGGGAACCTCGACGACGGTACAGCGAACGCCCCGGGCTTCGAGGACACGCACCTGCTGCTGGAAGAACGACCGGGGCGTCGTCACCAGTTGCAAAACGTCGAGATCAGTATTCACCATCGGTGAGTGCCCCGAGGATCACGTTTGTCGTGTCGACCTTGTCCGCGAGCAACCGTTCGCGCGCGCCTGCCCAGTCGTGGATTTCCTCGCCCGAAAGGATCGATTCCGCCGTTTCGAGAGCGTTGTGGTGGCGGAACGAACCCTGACAGTTGTACAGTAGGCTGTACCGTGCTTCGAGTTCATCGGTATATCCCATCCGGAGGGTATTGACGTACACCGCGGGCGTGCCGAGGACGGCACTTTCCGCGGCCATGGTCGCCCCTTCACCGAGAAACAGCGACGCGCCCGCGAGCAGATCGTGCATTCGGTGGGGTTCAACGCTGACCTGTCGGTCGCGGACGCGAGGCGGAACGTCACCTTCGGCGGTGATGAGTACGCGCGCGCCGGTCGCTTCGAGGCGCTCGACCACATCACCGACATCGTCGATGCCGCCCGCACCTGCGTCGTGGGAGGCATCCCACGAAACCAGCCGAAGAACGACGTACTTGTCGTCGATACCTGCTATCTCGATGACCGACGGATCGAGTTCGAAGCGATTCGGATGGAGGTAGGCGAGTTCGTGATACCCTGGATAACGGACGTGCTTGGTCCCGAAATCGACGTGGAAACACTCGGGCGTCCAGATCTCGTCGGCAAACGGAGCCATCAATCTGTTCGTCAGCGTCGCGTGTTCGGTATCGGTAAACAGGATGCTTTTCGCGCCAATTGCCTGGGCAACGTGGGACACGGCCGATCCACCGATTGCAGTCATCACGTCGGGCTCGAATCGACGAGCATGTCCGAGCATCTTCGCCTCATAAACGGCCTGTGAGGCGAGCAATCGCAGCCCCGAGGCCGAACCGGCGAGCACTCGATATTCGAACCCGTAGGCATCGAGCAGATCGGTTGCGACCTCCGAATCACGGACGACGATCGAAACCTCGTGACCGTCGGTTTCGAGGTCGTGAATCGCGTGTTTATAGAAGTGGACGTGTGCCGGGTGTTGGATGGCGATACAGACCCGCATATCAGAGTTTGCGGTAGGCATACCCTGCGTCCGTCACCGCGTCGCCGTCCAGTGCGCCTTTCACATCGATGAACACGGGATCGTCGTCGAGTTCCGCCTTCGCGGCCGCCAGATCCAGATCGTCTTCAAGGATCGTCTCGTGAGGAGTTGCGAGGATGATCCCGTCGGCTCCCTCGAAATCGGGTTCGGAAATCGGTTCGACCCCGAACGTATCACGGATCAGCTCATCGTCGGCAAGGGGATCATAACCGACGCATTCGACGCCGTACTCTTCGAGTGTGGTGATGACACCGCCGATTTCGGACGTGCGAAGGTCGCCAACGTCGGGCTTGTAGGCAAGTCCCAATACAACGAGTCTGCTGTCACGGAGCACCTTCCCGCTCTCGTTGAGTGCCTTGATCGTGAGTTCGGCGGTGTGTTTCGGCATGTATTCGTTGATCTCGCGGGCCTGAAGGATGAGTTTCGGCGAAAATCCCGCCCGTTCGGAGCCGTGAGCCAGATACATCGGATCAACGGGGATGCAGTGACCGCCGACGAGACCGGGCTCGTACTCGTGGAAGTTCCACTTCGTGGCGGCGGCATCGATCACCGCCTGGGTGTCGAGGTCCAGATGATCGCAGATCAACGCGAGTTCGTTCACGACCGCGATGTTGACGTCGCGCTGGACGTTCTCGATCACCTTCGCTGCCTCGGCGGTCTCGACGGTCGGCGCACGATACACGCCCGCATCGATGACCTGCTCGTACAGCGCGGCCAGGTCTTCGAGCGTCTCGTCGGTATCGCCGCTGACGATCTTCACGACCTCGCGCAGGCTGTAATCAGTTCCCGGTGCGAGCCGTTCGGGCGAGTAACCGACGTTGAACTCCTCGCCCTGGGTGAGCCCGGAGGTTTCCTCGACCGCGGGACCGAGTACGTCGCGTGTAACCCCTGGATACACCGTCGATTCGAGCACGACCGTCGCGCCAGTTGCTATGTGTTCACCGACAGTACGGGCGGCGCTCTCGATGAAATCGAGGTTCGGGTTTTTCAGGTTGTCGACCGGCGTCGGCACCGTGATCAGGATGTAGTCGGCGCGTTCGATTGCCGTGGGATCGCTCGTGAACTCGACCGTGCTGGCGGCGACGGCCTCGTCGCCGATCTCGTCGGTCGGGTCCCGACCCGCGGAAAGCGCTTCTATTTTCGACTCGGCGACGTCGTAACCGATCATGTCGAGGCCTTCTTCGTCGAAGGCGCTCGCCAGTGGCAGGCCGACGTAGCCGAGCCCAACGATACAGACCGTGTTTCCGTTGTGTTCAGGCATTGATTCCGATTCCTTTGTAGTAGATGTCGTCTTCGTCTTGCAGTTCGGTCAGGGCCTGGCGGCCGTCGACGACCACCAGCGGTGTTGCTCCCATGCCCAACGCGGGAACGTCCATGTCTTCGAAGACCTCCTGGGCGGTGACAAGCACGACCGCATCGTACGCGCCTTCGCGGGCTTCGTCGAGCGTGATGACCTCCGCACCCGCGTTCTCGAACGGCTCGTAGGTATCGGTGACGGGATCGACCGCGGTGACGGTCGTGCCCGCGCTTGCGAGGCGTTCGATCACGCCCATCGCCGGGGTCGCCCGGAGTTCGTCGATGCCCGCGCGGTAGGTAAGCCCCAACACGAGCACTGCAGCGTCTTCGCTGTCGAGGCCCTGCTCGGCGAGACCGTTCATCGCGAGTTCCGCCGTGTATCCGGGCATCGTATCGTTGATGTCACGGGCGGTTTCCATCAGCCGAGAGTCGGCCTCGAATTCCTGGATCAAAAAGTGGGGGTAGTAGGGAATGCAGTGGCCCCCGACGCCCGCTCCCGGCGTGTGGATGTCACAGAACGGCTGGGTGTTTGCGGCCTGGATCGCCTCGACGACGCTGATTCCGAGTTCCTCGCCGTGTTTCGTGAGTTCGTTCGCCAGCGCGATGTTCACGTCGCGGTAGGCCCCCTCGAAAACCTTCACGGCCTCCGCGGTAGTGGCATCACTGACGGGGATCACGTCGTTGTCGGTGATCGCGCTGTAGAGCAACTCGGCAACCCGCGTGCTCTCCTCGTCGATTCCGCCGACGATCTTGGGGTACGCGCCCCGGATGTCCTCGATGGCGCGACCGCTGGACGTTCGTTCGGGACAGAACGCTACCCCGAACTCGCTGCGGTCGAGGCCGCTTTCTTCCTCCAGTAGCGGCACCACCCGGTCGATACAGGTACGGGGTGGCACGGTTGATTCGAGGATCACCATATCCCCCGGCGACAGGCCGGCCCCGATATCGGCTATCACCGACTCGACGACCGAGAGGTCCGGTTGGGCGTCCTCATCGATCAGCGTGGGCACGATCACGACGTGAACCCGCACGTCTCCAGCCGCCCCGGGGCCGTCGGTTGTGGCCGCCAGCGCATCCTCCCCGATGACCTCGCTTACGAGATCATCGAGACCGGGTTCGCCGGCGATGTGGTTCTCACCCGCAGCGACCGATTCGACCACGTCGGGATCGACATCGACCCCGGTAACGTTGCCGGTCACGTCCGCATACACGGAGGCAAGCGGCAACCCCATCTTTCCGAGGCCGTAGACTGCGATGGGGACGTTCCCGGATCGGAGGGCCGCCCGCTGCTGGTCGGTCGATACGTCAGTGTCGTAGAGCGCCGTAGCGCCCATGGGTGTCGTATCACTCATGAAGTGTGTTTTCCCCCGTCAAGTTCTCCGGCAGGTCCCGATGTCGAGCCGGCGTTCCCAGCGCGAGCGTGTCCGGGGGTACGTCCTCGATGACGGTCGCGCCGGCCGCGACGAACGCTCCCTCGCCGACGGTCACGTCGGGAAGGATCGTCGCATTTGCCCCGACCGAGACGCCATCTTCCAGCGTCGGCCCGGCGAGATCGGCGTCCAGCCTGACCGGGTAGGGATCGTTCGTCAGGACGGCCCGGGGACCAATAAAGACGTTGTCACCGACCGTGGTATGAGTGGGTATATACACACCAGTCTGGAGACTGACATGCGAACCGATCTCACACTGGCCGTCGATAACGGTGTCGGTGCCGACGATCACGTCGTCGCCGACGGTCGTTTCCTCGCGGATCAGGGCGTTGTGGCCTGTTGTGAGATCGTCACCGATCTCGACATCGGTGTAGACGATGGTTCCCTTCCGAATGCGGGCGCGATCACCGATGATCGTCGGAGCGGCATCCTCGTCGTGGACGTACCCGACGTTTTCGAGTTCATCGATGACACAGTCGGTGCCGGTCCGGGAACGGCTCACGGTTCGTTCTCCCTGTTGCATCGGAGGATCGATACGGTGGTGATAGTGGATGTGATTTTCGTTATCATGATCGTAGATTCACAACGGTTTTCTGGGTGTTGATTATACGGTACGGTTGATTGTTTGTTATCATGTATATAAACCGTTCAGACCGTATCGGCGGGCGCGGGGGATTGCTGAGCCGCAAGCGAATCGATCTCCCGGGCGAGTTCGAGCGCGCGGATGCCGTCCTCGCCGGTAACGACCGGCTCGGAGTCGGTGCGGACGGCCTCTGCAAACGCCGATAGCTCGTTTTTCAGTGGCTCGCGGCGCTCGACGAACACCTGCTCGACGATGTTCTCGTGGCGATACCGGAAGGGACGTTCCTGTTTAACGTATTCCGGCAGTGACTGGCGGGTGATATCTATCGACTGGTCGATATAATCGACGATGACCCGACAATCCTCGGCGGAGATGGTGAGTGTTCGCACCTTTTGTTGAGTGACTCGGCTCGCAGTCAGCTCGCCGATCTTTCCCGAGGTGGTCTGGAGCGTCGCGGTCGCGTAATCCGACCCGTGGGTTCCGGTTGCGGATACCTGCTCGATCTCCTCGCCGAAGATCGACAACAGAATGTCGATATCGTGAATCATCAGGTCCATCACCGCTGTGTCGTCGATCTCGCGGTCGAGCGGTGGGCCGAGCCGCTGGGCGTCAAGCGCGATGATGTCGAGATCGTCGATCAGATCCATCAACGTCATCACGGCCGGATTGAATCGCTCGATGTGCCCGACCTGCAAGACGGCGTCACGGCGGTCGGCGAACTCGATCAGTCGTCGGCCGTTGTCGAGGTCCTCGACGAAGGGTTTCTCGACCAATACATCGACGCCGGCGTCGAAACACTCGCGTGCGGTTTCGTAATGATAGGGGGTCGGAACCGCAATCGAGACGGCATCGACCGCATCGAGTAGTTCCGATAGCTCCAATAATTGTGTGCCAAAGGCTTCGGCGACGGATTGGGCCCGTTCGTGGTCGGCGTCGTATACGCCGACCAGCTCGGTTTCAGAGAGTTCACGATACACCCGGGCGTGGTTCTGTCCCATACTGCCGACGCCGATGACGCCGGTTCGTACCGGTGGTTGATCTCGATTAGACATGTGTTACCTGTGCGTTTGTCACCATCTCGATGATGTGATCGATATCGTCGGTCGAAACGTTCGGATGGACCGGAAGCGAGAGCACCTCTTCGGTGGCGCGCTCCGCCCCCGGCGTTTCCGCACTGTACTCCTCATAGGCGTCGAGTTCGTAAATACACACCGGATAGGACACCTCGCTGTCGATTCCCTCCGCTTCGAGAGTCGATTGAAGAGTATCTCGATCATCACAACGAACGGTGTACTGATGATAGACATGCGTCCTGTTTTCGGGCACTATCGGTGTTTCGACCGGCGCGTCCATCAACCCCTCGGTGAGTCGTTCGGCGTTTTCCCGGCGAGCCTCGGTGAACGCCGGAAGTCGGTCGAGTTGAGCGCGCCCGAGCGCCGCGGCGATGTTGGTCATCCGGAAGTTGTGTCCGACCGACGTATGGGCATAGGGGTCGCTTCCGTCGCGGCCATGGTTGATGAACTGCCGAACGCCGGCTTCGAGGTCGGGATCGTCGGTCGTCACCATCCCACCCTCGCCGGTTGTCATGTTCTTCGTCGGGTAAAACGAGAAACACGCGATGTCGCCGAGGGAACCGACCGGTTGGCCCTCGACGGTCGCGCTGTGGGCTTGGGCAGCGTCTTCGATCAGCGCAACGTCGTACTCGTCGGCGAGTTCACGAAAGCGACCCATGTCGGCCGGCAGTCCATAGAGATGGACGGGCATGATTGCCGCGACGTCCTCGCGTGTACGGAGACGGTCCTCGACGGCGTCCGGATCGAGGTTGTAGGTCGCGGGATCGACGTCGGCAAACACCGGCTCGCCGCCGGCAAGACGGATCGAGTTCGCTGTGGCGACGAACGAAAACGGCGTGGTGATTACCGCCTTTCCCTCGATGTCGAGCGCCTCGCAGGCGGCGTGGAGGGCGGCGGTGCCGTTGGCGGTGGCGACGGCGCGGTCGGCTTCACAGAACTCGGCGAACTCGGACTCGAACGCCGAAACCACGTCGCCGCTTGCGATGTAGCCGGATTCGAGAACCGAGGCGACGCCCTCGCGTTCGGCGTCACCGATGTCGGGGTTGGCAATTGGGATCGTCATCGTGACCCCTTACGCGCGAGCGATGACTTAACCGGGACGATACGGGGAGACGGACGTGGTACTCCTCGCGGGCCGGGATCGGACCCCGAATCCGCTGATCGGATCGCGGCGGAGTGGCTCTTTCGGTGGTGCATGTGGATCGGATAGGGGCTGGAACCCGCACTCGTTCCGATTTAGGGCTTCTCGTGTCTTTATTATAAACGCATTAACGCCCGTTACAGATAGGATGAAGCGGCAACCGGTGAAGCGATCAATCGAATCGAACGTGAGCCGATAGTATAGTATCCCCCTTATCACGACGAACAGTCGGGGGGTTTTTCAGGAGGGTTCGCGTAGGTGCGAGGAAATGAACGCCCACCAGTGGACGTTGGATCTCCTCGTGGTTATCGTACTGAGTGCGCTCGCCGCAGCCGGAATACTGGTATTCGGCATCACCGCGACTCCGATTCGGCTTGCACTCGCTGTTCCGCTCGTCCTGTTATGGCCCGGCTATGCGTTTATCAGTGCCCTCTTTCCGGAAAAACCAGCCGAGGATGAGGGATTCGATACGCTCGAACGGGTCGTTCTCTCGGTCGCGTTGAGTCTCGTAGTCGTTTCGATTATCGCCTACCTGGCGAACTTCACGCCGTATGGAATCCGACTGACCCCGATCACGGTCGGGGTCGTCGTCTGGACGATCACGTTCGCGGTGCTCGGATTGCTTCGTCGGGCGCGACTCGCCTCCGAGGACCGATACCGGCTTCGCTGGACCGGGACGACGGTGACGCTTCCGTCGCTGTTTTCCCTTCAAGAGCGGGGACTCGAGGGGCGCCGTGATCCTTTCGAACCGGAAAACAGACGACATATTCTTCTCAACGTCGTGCTCGTGGGTAGCATCCTCGTACTGGCTGTGGGGGGGGCATATATAACCGTCGCCGCGCCCTCGCTTCCGGATACCGAAGCCCACACTGAGGCCTACCTACTCACCCAAAACGAAAGCGGCGAGTTCGTTGCCGACGACTTGCCGACGGAGTTCTCGTCGGGAAGCACCCAGCCGGTCTATCTCGGCATCGAAAACCACGAAGGCGAAACGCGGACGTACACCACCGTTGTCCTCCAGCAGAACGTGACGTTGACCGATAACGGCTCCACGGTCGCAAGCGTCAACAGCGAGGAGGAACTGGGGCGGTTCCAAACCACCGTCGCAAACGGCGAAACCACACGCACCGAATACGGAGTGACCCCAACCGCCAGCGGCGACGCTCACATCTGGTTTCTCGTGTATCCCGGCGATGTTCCCGATGACCCATCGCCCGAAAACGCCCAGGTGGCCACCCGATTATCGGTGACCGTTTCGTAGTCATTGGGCGTCGGGCGGCTGTTCCTCGTGTAACTCGACGATGTTCTCACGGCCTGCTTTGAGTTTCGTAACGATCCCGTCCCGTTCGAGCTGGGCGAGTACCCGACTAACCGTCGCGTTGGACCATTCGGTCTGTTCGACCAGTTCCGACTGTCTCATGCGGCCAGCGTGTTCGCGCAACAGCTGACAGATCTCCTCCTCTTTCGTCAGCGGCGGTTCGTCCATATCGTCCGTCCCGGTCAGGTCAGGAGTGGGCGGGGATTTAGGGGATGGATCGGACATCGATTGTGACTGTGAGGACTCGCCGGTCGTTGTTCCCCCCGAACCCCCATCTTGAGAGCGGGCATACCGCTGCATCAATCGCCAGCCGAGCGCTCCGCTTCCGGTGACCACCAGAACGAACAGCAAAATCGCGCCGCCGGCGTACAGGTGAAGGATATACGGCTGGGTCGGATCGAGATTGAACTGAACGAGTGTCCCGTCACTGACGCCGTCGCCAGTCGTGTCGGTTTCGAGTGGATCGGTCCCGTAGAGTTGGACCTCTTCCCAGTCGGTTACTCCATCACCGTCCGTATCGGGCTCGGTGAAATCAGTGTCGTGTTCAATCTCTTCGGCGTTGGCAAGCCCTTCCCCGTCGAGATCACCTTCAGGGGCTACTACTGTTACTGGTACGGTTTTATAATAGCGATCACCAGTCCCTTGGTGTTGGGCTTGAATGGTGATCCAGGCACTGCCGGTGTAATCGTTGGGCCAGTCGGCCATAAAGGAGACCGTTTCCTCGTTGCCTCCTTGGACGGTCGTGGCCTGACAACCCAGATCCGTAATCTCCGTCCCGTTTTCGGCGGTCGCGTTCGCACAGACGGTGTACTCCCCGCTTGCCCCGTTCGGAGCACTGCCAAGGGTAGCGTTCACCGTGAGGGGTTGGGTACTCCAGACATAGGGCGAACCGGAGTGATTGACGACCAGCTCGTACTGATCGTCGATATATCCCGATCCGGAAACGGCCGTCCCGTGGATCCCAGTGGTCCCATTGCCGGCGGCTCCGCCGTTCGCGCCATCTGGACCGTTGTCCAGCGGGGCGGACGAAGCCAGACCGACGCCGCCGATGGCTATGACGGCGACAGCAACGGTCAACACGAGGAGAGCACGACTACGATCACCCATATTATTCGACATAGTCGAGTGAACTTCGAAGGTGAGACGGCAGTCGGATCATGTTGTTCCGTGCGGGTAATATCGTCCCATCGTAATGGCCCTTTTTATATACATTGGATAAGGAATAGAATAAAATATACAACCTATCGAACCGATTTTCCCGATATCAGCGCCGGAACCGCGGGAAAAACGGTTCGATAATCCATCGTTTCGTTCGTTTTCACTCGTTTCCACGAGATTCCAGCCAGCTACACCGCGTTCAATCGAACATATAATCTTTAGAGTGACTATAGTAATCCCCCTCCGGCTAATAGTGGACGATGGAGGTCAGCCATGAAAGAGAAACTCAGCAGACGGCGATTCGTTGAGGCAGCGGGTGCAGCAAGTATCTTCGCGCTCGCCGGTTGTAGTAACCAAGGCGGCGGTGGAGGCGGTGGCGGCGGTAACGGTACCGGTGGCGGTGGCGACGGCGGTGCTGGTGGCGGAGATGGCGGTGCTGGTGGCGGAGATGGCGGTGCTGGTGGCGGTGGAGACGGCGGCATGGGCGACGGTGGCGACGGCGGTACGGGCGGCACCGGCGGAGACGGCGGCATGGGCGGTACCGGTGGCGGCGGTGTCGGTATGGGTGACGACGATGGTGGTATGGGCAATACCTCAGGTAGCGGCAGTTCCTAACTGAAGAACGTCGTTCCAACCAGCCGATCAATCCAGACAACCGAATTTTTGACAGCACTTACCTCACAGCAATAGGTTTTTTGCTTTCAGGACACCCGGTAAGGCGAGGAAACTGCCACTTCCTCATAGAGCGAAGACAGCGAGTCGATCACCGTTTCCGGCGCGAAACGTTCGAGGTGAGGGGAGATCGCTCGCTGATGCTCCACGTAGTCCTCATGAAGCGTCTCGAACGCCCGAACCAGCGAGCGCTCGTCGCTCGGTTCGAACAACGTTCCGGCCGGGCCGACGATGTAGTCCATACTCCCGACATCGGAACTCAGGATCGGCGTGTGGCTGGCCAGCGCTTCGAGCATCACTCGGCCAAACGGTTCGTCGATCACGCCCGGATAGATGAAGACATCCGAGGCCGAATACAGATCGGGGAGCTCGTCGTGGTCGACGTATCCCAGCCAGGTGATCGCGTCCTCGACACCGAGATCGGCGGCAAGGGACCGAAGCATCCCTTCAAGGGGGCCTCTGCCGGCGATCCGAAGATCGATCCTGTGGCCGGCGTCTCGTAATAGGGGCAACGCTCGAACCAGCGTGTCGACACCTTTGATGTCCTGAAGCGCGCCAACGTATAATAGCGAGATCGGCTCAGTGGGTTTCTGCGGTGTCTCGACTGGTTGGTGGAAGTGGTCGTCGTAGAAATGGGGAACGACTGTGATCGCATCGGCGGGAAATCCGAGGTCAGCGTAATCTTCCCGTAGATGCGGAGAAAGCGCGTGATACGCGTCGATGTCGCCGGCACGGCGAACCGAACGCTGGACGAAGGGGATCTGGCTCATCGAGACGTATCCCCCTCGGAGTTCCGATTCGAGGCCCTGTCGGCGTTTCAGCGCCGTCGCCGGCACACAGCCCGCACATTTGGTCCATCCGGGGCCGGAGCATTTCTCTTCGCCGTGGTACATGAGATCACCCTTCGGACAGACCGGGAGATAGGAGTTCAGCGTTACGAGCGTCGGCGTCGAGAGGTCCGCCAGAACGGGAACGAACGCCGAGGAGTACGAATGAACCAGATCGTGGGTTTCGAGCGCGTCGGTTTCTTCGCGCAGCGCGTCGATTTTCGCTCGGACGGGGTGGGGGAGTTTCGGGAGATTATCGTGGAGGACGTACTCGACACGGTCGCGGGCGGGGAGATCCGCGTCCGCCGCATCCATCTGGGTCGAGACGTACACGGTCAGGTCATGCCGGCGCGAGAGGTGCTCGATGTAGACCGTCGAACTGTGAGTCGCGCCGGTGCCGTCGCTGCCCGGACACTCGGCAGGAACGAACGCGACATCGAGTCGCTGGGCTACCATCCTGCATCCCTCGTCGGTCGGTTCCACATAGCTGTCACGTGTATCGACGGGCCGGCCACGTTATTATCGGTATCGTAACGCGCTCAGGAGTTCGTTGCCTCGACGCGGGACAGTTCGACACAGAAGACCGACCCCTCGGGATCGTTGTCCTCGATCCAGATGTCGCCCCCGTACTGCTCAACCAGCCGGTCGACCAGCGAGAGCCCGATACCCATCCCCGAACTCCCCGTACCTTGCTCACCCTCGGCGAAGATCCGCTCCTTGCGCCGGTCGGGAATCCCGGGGCCATTGTCGGCAACCCGGATCGTAGCCGTCTCACCGGTCGTTTCGACGGTGACGGTGACCACGGGCGTTTCCTTGTCGTTGTAGAAGATGGCGTTGCTGAGCAGATTGCCGATGACCGAGGAGAGCAGATCGTTCGCGCGGACGCGCACGCCGGCCACGTCGCTTTCAAGCGAGAGTTCGACACCACGGTATAACTGTTGGGCCTTCTCGATTTCCGTTGCGAGTACGGCCGACAGCACGACCGGGCGCAACTCGACGTTCTCTTCGGTGGTGACTGACTCGACGATGTCACCGACCGTACGCGTCAACTGGAGGATGTGATTGCTCGATTGAATGATCTCATCGAGTGCGTTCCGGCCCCGGGGATCGACGTGTTCGGTAAGTTCGCGTGCCCGGCCGACGACGAGGCTGATGTCGTTTCTGATGTCATGGCGGGTGAGCTGATTCAAAATCGTGAGTTCGCGGGTGCGTTCGCGGAGTTCGCGTTCGGTGTTTTTCCGTTCGATGGAATACCGAATCGCGCGCACGAGTATCTCGGGAGTCACGTCGTCTTTGACCAGATAATCCTGTGCGCCGTGGGCGACCGCTTCGGTGCCGAGTTTCGCCTCGGGCATGCCAGTCAGAACGATCACGGGAACGGTATCGATACGATCCAGCACCGCCTCCAGCGTTTCCAGTCCGGAGCTGTCGGGAAGCCGGAGATCGAGCAGAACGATCCCGGGGTCGTCAATTCGTTCGAGGCGGTCAAGCCCCGAAGCGAGCGAATCCTCGTGATGGAGTTCGAGCGCCGACATGTCAGAACTGCGTCGGTCGCGCAACATCTCTTCGATCAGCCGAGCGTCGCCAGGATTGTCCTCGATCAGGAGGATCCGTTGGGGAAGGTCAGGTGTCGTCATGGTCGGACGATGATTTCACAAACGGGTGGAGTGTTCGAGCTGAAGCGATACATTCACGCATCATTATATTTCAATCAAGACATAGTAAAAATACCGATATTACTTAGAATAAACTCATGAAATAATCTCAGAAAGTATCGAATCCAATCTTGACGGCGTTTTCATGGACTGTCGATGAGGGCCCGGACTTCCTCGTCGGTTGCAGCCTCCTCTACCGGATCGTCCAGGTCCGCCTTCAGACGTTCGAGTCGCTCGACGAGTCGGGTGTATTCCTCGCTGGCTCGCAGTTCGTCATCGGATTTTTCGGCCCGGAGCAGGGCCGCTTTCGCCGACAGCGCTAGATACTCCTGGACCCTCTCATCGTGGGTATCGCGGGCGAGCACGTCGGCGATCACGTCCCGAACCTCGCTGCGGAACCCGGGTTTGACGATATAGGCGTCGAACCCCATATCGACGATATCGAAGTCGGGATCGACCGCCGAAAGCATCACGACTCGACAATCGAGGTTCCATCCGCGGATCCGCGAGAGCACTTCCTCGCCGGAGATGCCCGGCATTCGGCGGTCGAGCAAAACGACATCGACGGACTCATCGAGCTCACGAAACGCCTCCTCGCCGTCGTAGGCGCGCTCGACCGTGTAATCGTCTTCGAGCCAGCTTGCGTGCATATTGAGAAGGCGAGGGTCGTCGTCGACGATCAATACTGTGGGATCCGGATCGGGATCGAGGTACTGATCGCCCCACTGGGCCAGTGCCTCCATCGCCGTCTGGAGTTCCCGCCCCGTGTCGGTCAGTTCGTATTCGACGCGAAGCGGGGATTCACTGATGACCGTCCGCCTGATCAGACCGTTTTCGGCCAGATCTTCGAGACTGTCGGTCAGCACCTTCGCGGAAATGGCTTCGATACGCTCCTTGAGATCGTTGAACCCCAGCGGCCCGTCATCAAGCAATCGCTGAATGATCACC
>CAYOFZ010000039.1:0-14934 GCA_964403315.1 uncultured Halobacteriales archaeon
GGCCAGTTCCTGTGCGGAGCGAAACCAGTCTTCCTCGCGGATCCCGGCCCACTCGTCTTCGTCCTCGATAGCGCGAACCATCCGCTCGTAGGCATCGCCGGGCACGTCCAGCCCGAATCGCTCCGCTGTGTGGACGTTCGCCAACTCGAACAGCCGCTGGTAGAGGGGATCGCCCCGGATCTCGTCGTAGAGGCTCTCCATCGATTTCACCTCTTCGAGCGTCTCGTTGTCAACGGCGAGTAACTCCTCCATGAGGTCCATCACGTGATCCAGCGTGTCCCGGCGCACCCGCGCGAACGCCTGCGAGAGCGTGATCTGGCCGGCCTCGTCGCCATCCGAGAGCACCTCCGTGATGTCGCTTCCCACGAGCGAGTTGCCCGTTTTGAGGTGGTGATCGAGGAAGGCAAGGGGCTGGTCGGCCGCGAGCGTTTCCAGCCACATCGACAGCTTGGCGAGTTCGACCGCCATCCCATTGAGGTCCACCCCGTAGATACACTCCTTGGAGACCTCCCGGCGGATCTGCTCCTCGGAAAACAGCGTCGCCGTCTCCAGTTCCCGGACCTCGCTCATCACCGCCTCGGCGAGATACCCCGTCGCCTTCGTCAGGAAATGCCCCGACCCCATCGCGGGATCGAGCACCGTCAGGTCCAGCACCCGGTCGGCGAAGGCGTAGACGTACTCCTCGGTGCCCGGTTCCAGTCCGTGCTCGTCCAGATCCTCGCGGATCCCCTCGATCAGTGGATCGACCGTCTCCTCGACGATGTAGGTCACGACGTAGTCGGGCGTGTAGTACGCCCCCGTCGCCTTGCGCTCGCCTTCGTCGTTGACGACGTACAGCCCGCCTTCCTCGACGGTTTCGACCGCTTCGCCCTCGACGTCCGTGGCGGGTTTCCAGACCTGCCCGTCGTCCGCCGAGACGGCGGCGTAGTCCTGGGGTGCGATGCGAAACTCGTGTTCGAGCAGACCCTCGTAGATGGTGCCCAGATGGCGTGTATCGAGGTCGGCGTAGTCGGCGGGCACGAACTCCCCTTCGACTGCGGTCGTCGAGAGCCGGTAGATCACTTCCGCGATATAGGGGTCCGCGACCTCGTGTTCGGCCAGAAAGGCGTGGTCCTCCGCGTCGAACAGGCCACCGTTGTAGGGCGGGATTCCCAGGCTCGCCTCGCCCTCGTCGATGAGGGCGAACAGGGTTTCGAGTTGCCCCCAGATCGCCGTCGAGTGCGTGCTGTACCCCCTCTCGAAGCCGTCCGCGTGTATCGTTTCGATGATCTCCCCGCGTGTTTGCCCGAGGCTGAAGTTCTCCGCGTATTCGCGGCTGGCGGCGGGATCGTCAGGATCGATCAGGTGCCGCGATTCGGCATACAGCACGAACATCAACCGATACAGGCAGACGAGCGACTGCTCTTTCAACCGCGCGAGCGCCGCCTCGTCGTCGGGATCGATATCCAGATCATTCGTTTCGATAAATCCCCGTCCGAGCACTCGCAGCGCTGTAAAAACGTTGTCCTGGAGGTCCTCGCCGAGTTGCTGGGCGGCACTCTCGCTTTCCGTTCGGACGGTTTCGAGAAACGTCGATCCCGCCCGCTCGGCGAACGCTTCGGGACGGAAGAAGACGTAGAAGTACTTGAACGCCTCCAGGTCGCCGGCTTCGAGCAGTTCGGGCAGATCGACCTCGTAGTAGGTCCCGGTTTCGTACTCCGTGGTCCCGTAGAGTCGCCACTTGCGGCCGTTGGTCGGGACTCCCTACGCGACCGATTCGGGCGTGCGTTCGAGGTAGTACTTGATCTGGTGGGAGGCGTCCCGGTAGGAGCGGTCCTCGCTGAACCGGGCGGCAAAATCGGCGTCCCACTGTTTGGCTTCGAGGATCGTCGCCGCCCTGCCGTAGGTGCCATCGAGACGACCGTCGGCCCGCATCGCGGCGGCGTCGCGGCGCTCCTCGGCCGATCCGAACAGCACGCGGTCGATGAAACCGCCGCCTTCGGGGAGGTTCGTCTCCTGAAGCCCGTCGTAGCCCAGGGTGTCGAGCACCTCGTCGATCCACGCCTCGAGCAGGTCGTCTTCGTTGTACGTTTCGAGCAAACGCCGTTCGTCGCGGTAGCGCTCGCGCAGGTGCTCGAAAACAGCACGCGCCGCCTCGTCACAATCCCACGCATCTAGGTCCTGCACGCGCTCGTCAAGGTAGTACCCCGAAAACAGGTTCGAGTTCACGTAGGGGCGTCGGTGGGCGTCGCCTGACTCATGCGGTCTATCGGAATCCGACCCGGAGACGGTATGAAACTATGGGTCTCGACCTCGATTACGGTATATCCGAAGGGGTTTTGGCCCGCCCTTTGGATTGATGGGGTATGAGCGCGCCGTGGGCCGACTGGGATCACATCGTCAAAATCGACCCCGACAAGGACCTCGCCCCCGGGGACAGCTTCGAGGACGTCTGTCGGACCGGCACCGACGCCATCGAGATCGGCGGCACGACCGGCATGACCGAAGAAAAGATGCAACGGGTGATCGAGGCCTGTGGGAAATACGACGTGCCTCTCTATCAGGAACCCTCGAACCCCGCCGTGGTCGTCGACAGCGACGCCCTCGACGGCTACCTGATCCCCACGGTGTTCAACGCCGGCGACGTCTCGTGGGTCGTCGGCGCGCACAAAGAATGGATCCGTCTCGACGACGTCGACTGGGATCGAACGTTCACCGAGGCCTATATCGTCCTCAACCCCGATTCGAGCGTCGCCCAGTACACCGACGCCGACTGCGATCAATCCCCGGACGACGTGGCGGCGTATGCCGAACTCGCCGAGCGCATGTTCGGCCAGTCGGTCGTCTACATCGAATATTCGGGCACCTTCGGCGACCCCGAGACGGTCCGGGCGGCCCGGAGCGCCCTCGATTCGGCCACGCTGTTTTACGGCGGGGGCATCCACGACTACGAGTCGGCGAACACGATGGCCCGTCACGCCGATGTCGTCGTCGTCGGGAACCTGCTCCACGAGGCGGGGTGTGAAGCGGTGGCTCGAACCGTCGAAGGGGCGAACGACGCCCGCGCGGAACCCGCCGAATCCGGGGCGGACTGAACCCAAAAACGTCTCGGCGGCGTATCGCAACGTTGAGGGGGCCACCGGAAGTAGTTCGTGCCGACCGACGCGTTCGACGGTTCGACCGGGGCTGGGGGCAATCCGGACGGCGTTTTCCCGACCGTCGGCTCGCTACGGAGCGCATGACCACAGCAATTCAACCATGACAACGGACGCCGCCATCGAAAACGCCGTGCTCATCACCGTCGATTCCCTTCGCGCGGACGCGACGGGTCCGTACGCCCAGAAGCGTCGCACGCCCGTCCTGAACCGCCTCGCCGACCGCGGGACCGTCTTTGAGCACGCGTTTGCCACCGGCAACTGGACGCCGTTTTCGTTTCCCGGCCTGCTCGCCTCCCGGCCTGTGTTTGCGGACACGGGTACAATCGGTGTCTCCGAGTCGCCGACGCTGGCCGAAACCCTCGACGGGGCCGGCGTTCGTACCGGGGGATTTAACGCCGCCAACGGGTTTCTCACGTCCCACTGGGGGTATGACAACGGGTTCGACTCCTTCGAGTCGTTCGTCACGAACGCGGGTTCGGACCTCTACAGCCGGTATCTCGCGGCCCATCCGACCGTCGAGGCGTGGTTCCAGCTCGCGAGTTCGCCGTTTCGCCGGCTCCTCGCCCGTGCCCGCGGCGAGAGCGACGACCGACCCTTCATGGACGCCTCGCGGCTGCTCGATGTTGAGGAACGTGCCACGTCGTTCATCGAGGAAGCGAACTCGCCGTTTTTCCTCTGGATCCACTACATGGACGCTCACACGCCCTACGTGCCGGCACCCCGGTATCTCCGCGAGGTTTCCTCATCGAGGCTCGGCACCCACCGAATGCTCATCGCCCACGTCCGGACGGGACTGGGCCTGAGCGTCGGCGACCGGACGGTATCGAACCTGCGAACGCTGTATCAGGGCGCGGTCCGCCAGATCGACGCGAGCATCGGGCGGGTACTGGATACCCTCTCGGCGGCAGGCCACGACGAGGAAACCGCCGTCGTCGTCGCCGGCGATCACGGCGAGGAGTTCCAAGATCACGGCCACCTCGCACATTACCCCAAGCTCTATGACGAACTCGCTCGTGTTCCGCTGATCGTCGACGCGCCAGGTGCGCCCGCGCAGCGCGTCTCGGAGCAGGTCGGCCTCGATGCGATCCCGCCGACGATCTGCGAATTTTTGGACGTTTCTTCACCCGCCGAGTGGGCCGGCGGGAGCCTCGCGGGGACGGTTTTCGACGGCACCGCGCCCGCCGACGAGCCCGTGATTTCGGTGACCGTCCGCGATGAGGAGATCACCCGCCAGCCCATCCCGCGCGACCTCGGCGACGGCGACCTGCTGGTGAGCGCGCGCACCGACGAGTGGACCTACATCGAAAACACCGACGCCGCCACTCCCGAGGCCGAACTGTACCACCGCCCGAGCGATCCCGATCAACAACACGACCTCGCCGACGACCCACCGCCCGGCGGATCGGCGGCCATCGACCGGCTCCGCCCGCTGGTCCGCGATCACGCCGCGACGCTTTCGGCCGCTACGAGCGCGAACGCGAACGGCGGCCCCGAAACGCCGGTCGATACCGCAGTCGAGACCAGACTCGAAGCGCTGGGCTATCGATAGAATGGTTCGAGGGCTGCTTCGGGAAGTCATCGATGGCCCGCTGGCGGTCCGCCTGCGCCGGTTTTTCATCGTCGGAGCCGTCGCTGCGGGGGTGCAGACGCTACTGTTGGGTGCGTTCGTCGAGTACGGCGGACTGCACTACCTGCTGGCGGCGACGATCGCCATCGAGATCACCATCGTCTTTCAGTACATGCTCAACAACGCATGGACGTTCCGGGGGTCCCGAAACACCGGTCGGGGCGAGTACCTCTCGGGGCTGATCACGACGAATCTGGTTCGGGGCTCGGCCATCCCGATCCAGCTCGGGGTGTTATATGGGCTCGTCAACTGGTCCGGAATCCCGTATCTCGGTGCGAACGTCATTGCGATCCTCGTCAGTGGCGTTTACCGATACGTCCTCGATGCGCGCTGGACGTGGAACGTCTGAGCGGGCCGAACGGATCGCAGAGCCGCCCGGGACGCGCGAAACCGACCGGCTTTAATGCTCCCGAGCGGAAAACACGCCCATGCAGAACCGAACCTACACGGCGGATGCCGAACCCGGCGCGACCGTGACGGTCGCGGGCTGGGTGCACGAGATCCGCGATCTCGGTGGCATCGCGTTTCTGATCGTGCGCGACAAAAGCGGCAGGATCCAGATCAAATTCGAGAAGGGCGAAACCGACGACGACCTCGTCGAAACGGGACTGGACCTCGCCCGCGAGAGCGTCGTCTCGGTGACCGGCACCGTCGAGGAGGAAGAGCGCGCGCCCACCGGCGTCGAGATCGTCCCCGAGGGGATCGAAGTGATCGCCGAGGCCGACCCCGAACTCCCGCTCGATCCCTCGGGAAAGGTCGACGCCGACCTCTCGACGCGCCTCGACAATCGCACGCTGGATCTCCGCACGGGCGAAACAAAGGCGATCTTCGAGATCCGCGCGGAGGTCCTCCGGGCAGTCAGGGAAAGCTTCCGGGAGATGGGCTGTACCGAGATCAACACCCCCAAGATCGTTGCCACGGGCACCGAGGGCGGTACCGAACTCTTTCCGATCACGTACTTCGGTCAGGAGGCCTTCATGAACCAGTCGCCCCAGCTATTCAAACAGCTGATGGTCGGCTCCGGACTCGAACGGGTCTTCGAGATCGGCCCGATATTCCGTGCCGAGGAACACAACACGCCCCGCCATCTCAACGAGGCGACGATGATCGACTTCGAGTCGGCCTTCATCGACCACGAGGAGGCGATGGACGCCTGCGAGCGTACCTTACGTGCCGCCTACGAGGGCGTCGCCGAGAACTGTCGGGAGGAACTCGAAACGCTCGGTTACGACGATTTCAAGACGCCCGAGGAGGGCTTCCCGCGGCTTTCCTACGAGGAGGCCATCGAGCGGATCAACGCCACGGGCGACCTCGACGAACAGTTGGTTTGGGGCGACGACCTGCCGACCGAGGGCGAGAAGATCCTGGGCGACGAAGTGGGTGGTCACTACTTCGTCACCGACTGGCCCAGCGAGATCAAACCATTCTACATCCAGGATTACGACGACGACCCCGACCTCTCGAAGGGGTTCGACCTCATGCATCCCCGGATGGAACTCGTCTCGGGCGGCCAGCGCGAACACCGCTATGACGAACTCGTCTCAGGCTTCGAGGCCCAGGGTCTCGATCCCGAACAGTTCGATTACTACACCGAGATGTTCAGATACGGCATGCCGCCCCACGCCGGCTGGGCCTACGGCGTCGAGCGGCTGGTGATGACGATGCTCGATCTCGGCAACATCCGCGAGGCCGTCCTCTATCCGCGGGATCGCCAGAGACTGAGCCCGTAGGCGAAGACGTTCTCGCGAGCGAGGGAGGGCTCGTCGTGAAGCGAAATGACGGCGTTGAGAGCCAGCGAGGCCCGTGACCGAGTCTCACAGGATCGCAGCGCCTCTCGCACTGAAATCGCTTGCGGAGCGTTTATTCGGGACTCGCCCCATGTAGAAGACGATGGCTGACACGGACGAACAGATCTTAGAGGACGCACGACAGCGCGGTGAAACGCTCACTCCCGAGGAACTGCTGGTGGTGATCGAGCGCCGCCACGTGACGAACAGCCCCGGCGTCAAACGCGAAACCATCGACGCTTACGACGAGGCGGCCGCCGCCGACGCGGACATCCCCCTCGCCGAGGATCAGCTCAACAGCGAGATCGAGGACAACATCACCGATAGCGAAACGTGGGTCGGTCCCGATACGTACTACGCCCTCGGGGAGGACCGCGTGAGCGCCTTTCCCCCGGAATGGCACGACGCCCTCGAAGGAGCGGACGACCTCCGGGTGTACGTCGATACCATCGAGGAAGCGATGGCCGACGACACCAACGCCGACGCATCGCGTGGAGGCATGGGTGTCGGGGTTCCCGAACGGCTCTTGCTCAACGCCGTCGCCGCTATCGGAGGGGTCGGTCGGGAAACCGCAAAAGACCAGCTCGAACGCCACCGCGACGAGGACCAACTCGTTCAGGACGCCGACCAGCATCCCGATGCGCGCGTGTACCTCTCTGAGGAAGCCGATGAGATGCGCAGCGGCTGGATCAACAACTGATCCGCGGCCCCTGCTACACCTGCTCGATCCGAACCGTAACGACCGATTATCACAGCAGCAACCGGTTCGTTCCGTGATAGTATCGATTCGCTTTACCGATGATTAACGGGTCACTATGTAGATTACCATATATATAATTATATTAGAAGATAGCGAATGACATATTCGGTAGGATGAATATTAGGGATTATACCTTCCGCCAGTATGGACAGTTACTCGATCAGGCTCTGGAGAACGGATATACGTTCTACACGGTTCGAGAATACCTGACGCAGTCGAATCACGAATCGCCGTATATCGTCATCAGACACGATGTCGACCGGAAGGTGGGGACGGCACGGTCGATGGCGAGCCTCGAAGCCGAGCGCGGCGTCGGCACCACCTACTACCTCCGCACCTCGACGTTCAGTCCCGAAACCGCGACGACGGTCGCCGGTCAGGGCCACGAAATCGGCTATCACTACGAGGATCTGGCGAAGACCCGCGGAGAGTTCGACGCTTCTCACGAGCGGTTCGCAGCGAATCTCGCCAGGTTTCGTGAACACGCCGATGTTCAAACCATCTGTCCCCACGGTAGCCCGCTTTCCTCCCATCACAACCTCGATATGTGGGACCGTGACCGCACCCTCGCCGAGTACGGTCTGCTCGGGGAAGCGTATCTCTCGATGGATACGAACACCGCCGATCCAGAGCGACCGACGTATCTCTCCGATACGGGCCGGAAATGGGGGGCTAACGTCCCCGGGTTCGGGCGAATCACGACCACCGACGATCTCATCGAAGGATTGGAATCGGATGCCTGTGAACGACTGTACCTGATCGTTCATCCAGGACGGTGGTCGCGCACCCCGGTCGAACATACCCAGCGAGTCGCTTGGGACCTCGCCGCCGAGACGGGCAAATCGGTCGCTCGCCGTGCACATACCGCCCAGCGAAGCGTGGCGACACTGTCGCTTGCAAGACATTCACGACAACTAACTAACTGGTTTATCGGCCGTTCCCGTCGGTAATAGAGTCGAAGGCTTAACCTTCCGGCTCCTGAACGACCCATCATGGATGATGGGGTAACGGCGTTCGTTCCCGGACATATAACCGGGTTTTTCAGCAGTCACCCCGCTGATGATCCGATACGGGCGGGCTCTCGGGGAGCGGGGGTGACCCTGGCCGACGGCGTCACCGTCGAAGTGATACCCGCCGATACCACCGAGACGTGGCTCGACGGTACTCCCATCGATGTCGATCCCGTCAATGGGGTGCTAGAAGCACTGTCGGTGTCGGCGCGAGTCGAAGCCACGACGGACCTGCCACTCGGCGCGGGCTTCGGCATCTCGGGCGCAATGGCGCTCGGAACGGCGCTCGCGGCCAACGCGGCGTTCGATTGCCGCCGTTCGGCGAACGATCTCGTCGGGATCGCTCACGGGGCGGAAGTCCACGCAGGAACCGGTCTCGGGGATGTCGTCGCCCAGGCCCGAGGCGGAGTACCGATCCGTCTCGAACCTGGCGGCCCGGAACACAACCGCCTCGACGGAATCCCCGCGAGCGCCCGGATCGAGTACCTCACCTTCGGCGAGCGCTCGACCGAATCGATCCTTTCGGGCGATACCGACCAGCTAACCGATGCCGGATTGCGGTCAATGTCGATGCTAATCGAGGAGCCGACGCTATCGACGTTCATGGACGCCTCCCGTCGGTTCGCCCGCGAGGCCGATCTGCTCACCGACCGAGTGCGGGGTGTCATCGAGGACGTTTCGGCGGTCGACGGCGAGGCCGCGATGGCGATGCTCGGCCACACCGTTTTCGCGCTCGATACCGGACTCTCGGATGCCGGCTACGACCCCGCGGTCTGTCACACCCATGCCGCGGGCGCGAGCATCGTCGCCCCCGACCGCACTCCCGCCCCGGTCCCTTCAGCGCCGCCGCGTACGAACAACGCAGGCGATTTGTAGATCCGGACGCGAACGCGGGTATGACCGATGTTCCGCCGGATCACCCCCGCCACGACTCGCTGGTGACCCGGCATCGGATCGAGGCCGGCGTCGGGGAAGGGATCACCAGCCCGCAGGGCCTGATCGCTCAAGGGCGGGGGGAGGCTTTCGATTACCTGCTCGGCGAGCGCACCATAGACAGCGCCGAGGCAGCCGAACGGGTCGCCGCCGCCCATCTGTTGAGTGCCCGCCATCCCGTGGTGAGCGTCAACGGCAATATCGCCGCGCTCGCTCCCGACGAGACGGTCGAACTCGTTGAGGTGACTGGCGCGGATCTGGAGGTCAACCTGTTCAACCGTACCGATGAACGCATGCGGGCCATCGCCGCTCATCTCGAAGACCACGGCGCGCGCGAGGTCAAGGGACTGGCGGCCGACGCACGGGTTCCGGGGCTCTCCCACGAACGCGCGAAGGTCGATAGCGAGGGGATCTACGACGCCGATACCGTACTCGTGCCCCTCGAAGACGGCGACCGCGCGGAGGCCCTCGGCGCGATGGGCAAAACCGAGATCGTGATCGACCTCAATCCCCTCTCGCGGTCGGCGCAGGTCGCGGCGGTCCCGATCATCGACAATGTCGTCCGCGCAGTACCGAACATCACGCGCTACGCCAGCGAGTTGCGCGAATCGGGGGCCGATCTCGAAGCGATCATCGAGGGGTTCGACCCGGAGGCGGCGCTCGCCGATGCCGAGCGGGCGATCCGAGAGGGCGCTACCGACGGCTGACTCGAAAAGGGAACACACTATACGTTAGATCACCGACGAATACCACAACGGCTTTCAACCACTCGGTAGTATCATAGAGTGATATGAGCGAAAGCCAGTACGACCAGTTCAGTGACGTGGGCGAGGCCGACGTAACGCGCGCAATCGGACAGGAATGGACCGAGGAGTTCATGGACTTCTCGGATTCGGACGTGATCATCGTCGGGGGCGGTCCCTCAGGGCTGATGGCCGCGAAGGAACTCGGCGAACGGGGTGTCAAAACGATGGTCGTCGAGAAGAACAACTACCTCGGCGGCGGGTTCTGGCTCGGCGGCTTCCTGATGAACAAAGTCACCGTGCGCCAGCCCGCCCAGGACGTACTTGACGACCTCGATGTCGATTACAAACCCGCACAGGACGCCGAGGGACTCTTCGTCGCAAACGGTCCCGAGGCGTGTTCGGGCCTGATCAAGGCCGCCTGTGACGCGGGCGCGAAGATGCAGAACATGACCGAATTTACGGACATCGTGATCCGCGAGGACCACAAGATCGGCGGGATCGTGATGAACTGGACGCCGGTTCATTCCCTTCCCCGCGAGATCACGTGTGTCGATCCCATCGCCGTCGAGGGCGATCTCGTGATCGACGCCACTGGCCACGACGCGATGGCGGTCTCGAAGCTTCAGGAACGGGGCGTCCTCAACGCGCCGGGCATCGGCGATGCCGCCGAGAGCGCGACAGGTATGGACCAGACCGACGAGGACAGCTACGGCGCGCCCGGCCACGACTCGCCCGGTCACGACTCGATGTGGGTCGGCGAAAGCGAGGACGCGGTCGTCGAACACACCGGGCTCGTCCACGACGGGCTGATCGTCACGGGGATGGCGACCGCGACGACCTACGGTCTGCCCCGGATGGGCCCGACCTTCGGCGCGATGCTCCTTTCAGGAAAGCGCGCGGCCCAGAGCGCGCTCGACGAACTCGAAGTCGACGCCGACCCCGTCGAACTCACCGACCGCCAGGCCGCCGCTGCCGGCGACGACTGAGCGGCCCGCTCGTAACCTATCGGGAGCTAAATGACCACGGACATCGAGCGTATCACGCTGTATCGCGCACCGACGACCGTCTGCGATGTCGATGGAACCGCCGACTGGCTCCGAGAGCGAGTCGAAAGCGAGGTCCACGTTCGGGATCGGTTTCTCGACGTTCACCGAAACGAGGACCTCCCCGAGCGCTTCGCCGGGGCGCGCGTGCTCTCGCCATACGACCGCGAAACCGGAAACGCCATGCTTGGCACGGTTCGCTACGAGGAACGCGCCTTGGAGAATCCCGAACGCGCCGGCGGCGTGCTCTACGACGGGGTCCAGGTTCAGCGCGCGCTCAACGACGCGCTTCCCGCCGAGAAACGCGATCTTTCGGGCCTGCACGTACCGATCCTCGACCGAGCGCTCGGTACTTGGGGTGCACACGACGGTCGCTGGCACAAACGGGTGAACGTGCTGGGTCAGCCCGCGCTCGTTTCGGTGCCGGGGCTGTACGAAGCGCCCGCGAAGCCGGAGACTTACTATCAGGAACAACAGCGCCATGCCCTGCTGTCGGGCGATTCGCCGCCCCGTGAGGTGCTCGAAAACGAAGTCGAGGGCGAGTTTCTGATCGAGGACGATCCCCGGACGACCGACGCCTTGAAGGGCTATGTCCTGCAGGCGCTCGATTTCCTCGAAACGGGCGAGGCCTTCTGTGAAACCGAGGGCTGTCGGCTCTACAACGCCCACCGTCAGCCCGAACTGATCGAAGCCCAACTCCGAGAGCCGGAATTCTGCGAACGTCACGCCGAATTGTACAGAACAGGCTGACCCCATTCGGGATCGTCCCGTTTATAGCCACGCTCGGACTGGGTTCACCGATGGGTACCTTCGAGTTTGCGACCGATGTGCAGGTCCGGTTTCGTGACATCGACGCGATGGGCCACGTGAACAACGCAGTGTATGCGACGTATCTGGAGCACGTGCGCGCGGACTACTTCGAGGACGTGCTCGGGGTCGGTCTCGAAACGGTCAACACCGCGATAGCCACCCTCGAACTCTCCTATGAACGGCCGATCACGCTCGATCAGTCAGTGACGGCCACCGCCCGGGTGCCCGAACTGGGAACCACGAGTCTCCCCATGGAGTACGAGATCGTCGCCGACGGCGGGATCGCCGCGATCGCCGAAACCGTCCAGGTGTTCGTCGACGAAGCGAACGAACCGGAGCCGATCCCCGAGGAGTTCCGCGAGCGGATCGAGGCCTTCGAAGGGTTATAGCACTCGCCCGGCTGCCAGTTGAACGAGCCCCAGCACGTGTTCCTCGTGAATCGTCCGTTCACACCGACGTTCGATTTCGGCGTGGCCCGCCTCGACCCGCTGGTCGAGCAGTCGGGTGGGGTCCGCGAGCCGTCGCCTGCCCGGCGTCGAGGCGAACACGAACCCCCGGAACGGGACGTTGACCAGCGGCCCGTACCACCGCCGGCTCCGGGCGGCGTTCAGGAGGGCGACCCGTCGACCGGGGCCGAGCAGATCACACCACCTACCGACCACCGCGGTGGGGTCGGCGAACATCCCGACGACGAAGGTCCCGAGGATCGCGTCCGCGTCGCGGATCGGCGGACGGGTGGCGTCCCCGCGAACGAGGTGGACGTTCTCCCAGCCCTCGCGGGCGAGGTGATCGGCGGCACGGTCCAGCACGCCCGCCGAGAAATCCACGCCGACAACGGTTCCTTCGGGACCGACTTGCTCGCGCAGATACCCCAGGTTCGCGCCCGTGCCACAACCCATCTCGATCACGGTGTCGCCAAAATCGAGATTCAGCGCGTCGGCAGTCCGGGCGCGCAGGCCGGTGATTCCAGGGGTTCGGCGCGCGATGAGGTCGTAGAGATCGGCCCACCGGGTGTAAAACTTCGGGGCGCTCATTACACCACCACGTGGACGACCTCGGCGGCCGCCGCGGCGTCCTCGCCGAGGATGTAGATCACCGGTTCGATCCCGAATCCGCCGGTCTGGACGAGCACGGTCGCGTCCGGTTCCGAAGCGAGCGCCTCGCCGATAGCGTCCTCGATATCGGTTTCGCCGTCGAACTCGACGACGGTATGGCCGGCCTCGTCGAACAGCGCGACGAGCGAGGGATCATACCGGATGTTCAGCGCCGCGCGCGCGTCACTGCCGTGTTCGCGGGCGATGAGCAACACGCTTGCAACGTGTTCACTCACCCCGAACTCGGGGTCGCCCGGGATCGTCGTTCGACCCTTGACGTCGAAGATCCGCCCCGGGACGCCGGCCACGTCGTCGATGGTCGCGGCGTCGGGGGTACACTCGACGAGGTTCGAGCCGACGTTGGGGATCAGCCCCGCGAAGCCGCCGGCGGTTTCGAGGGTGCGAAGCCCCCGACGCACCGACGAGAGGACCCGCTCGCTCGTCCGGAGTCGGCTCTCGGGGTCGTGAATACGGAATTCGCCGTCGTAGTCGGCCAGTTCGGGCATCGCCTCCTCGTGGCGCTGTGCGATCAGGTCGCCCCGGGTTTCGAGTCGCCGGATGAGTACCTCGGCCTCGACAAGCGCCTGCAGACGGCTCATGTCCCCCGTGGCGAGCCCCTCGCCGACGCGGGTGATGAGTTCGCGTACTCGCTCGTCGTCAAGGAACTCCTTGCGACGGGTCACCTCGCCGTGGGCGTACTTCGAGACGGCGCTCTGGCTGATCCCGAGCAGGTCGGCGACCTCGCTCTGGGTGAGGCCGCGCTCGCGTAGCTCCTCGGCGAGCATCGACCGGAACGTGGGTAAAAACTCCTCGACGACGATCTCCTCGGCGAACCTCATCGGTCACCCCCGAACGTCACCGTATTCGTCGGCGAGATTCGCGCGCCCTCGGGGCGTTCGGACGCGCTCATTGGTCGCCTCCGAACTCGGAATCCCCCTGGATCTTCGATGCCTGCGGGCCGGCCTGATCCTGGTATTTCGAGCCCCGTTCCGCGCCGTAGGGCCTATCTGCGGACGTCGTGAGTTCGGTGAAGGTGAGCTGGGAGATCCGCATTCCCGGTGTGAGCGAAACGGGGGCAGTACCCAGATTCGAGAGTTCGAGCGTGATCCGACCCCGGAACCCCGGATCGGCCAGTCCCGCCGTGGCATGCACTACCACGGCAAGCCGACCCAGTGAGGATCGCCCCTCGACGTGGGCGATCAGATCGTCGGGGATCTCGACGCGCTCTTCGGTCGTGCCGAGGACGAAATCGCCGGGATGGAGGATGAATTCCTCGTCGTCGCCGACGATGGTTTCGGTGACGTATTCCTCGACCTCGCGTTCGCTGTCGGGATGGATACAGGGGATGTTGGTACGCTGGAACTCCAAGAATTCGCGGCCCAACCTGAGGTCGACGCTCGCGGGCTGGATCTGGAGGGCGGGATCGTCGAGGGGTTCGACGACGAGATCGCCCGCTTCGAGGCGATCCAGGATGTCGGCATCCGAGAGGATCATACGAGAGAGGACTTCACCGAGGAGGTAAAACCTCCCGATGCTCGGGTGGATGAGCAGGGCTTTACCCCCGCCCCCGTTGATCCGGAGTATGAAACAGGCAATCGTCGCGCGCTCGGATCTCGGCATGGGCGAGGGAAAACTCGCCGCACAGGTGGCGCATGCCTCGCTGTCAGCCTCCGAGGACGCCGACGAACCGACCCGACGCGAGTGGAAAGGCGGCGGCCAGAAGAAGATCGTCCTCCAGGCGAACAGTGAATCCGCGATCTTCGAACTCGCCGACGCCGCACGAGCCGAGGACCTGCCCCATGCCGTGATCCGGGATGCGGGTCATACGCAACTCGAATCGGGGACCGTGACCGCTCTCGCGGTGGGGCCGGGTCCCGAGGACGCCGTCGACCGGGTGACGGGCGAGTTGTCGCTGTACTAGTACCCCTCGACCAGCCGTTTCAGTTGTTCGGGCGGCACTGCACCCCGGGCGGCGTGGTCGCCGTAG
>CAYOFZ010000040.1:0-14874 GCA_964403315.1 uncultured Halobacteriales archaeon
TCCCGGACCTGTTCGAGTTCGCGGTCGAGGCCGCCGATGTCCTCGTAGGTGACGTCGGGGGCTTCCGTTTCGCCGCCGCCCGCGCCCTCCTGGATCTGCTCGGCGGGGCGTTCGCTGATCGAGATTTCGGTGCTGTCGGTGACGACCACCGTTCCCGACGGCGAGGTGTCGGCGATCTTCAGCGGGATCTCCTGGCCCGAACCACCGGACATCGGGCCGATCCCGAAGCCGACCCGAACGGTCTGGCCCTGCGTGATCGCCTGGCCGCTGAGGCGATCACGAACGAGCGGGCCGATGTTGCCCTGAATACGGAGGTTCTGGGGCGTGGCAATCGTAATCCCGCTCGCGGGTTCGATGTCGGCCTTCTCGACATCGATGGTGTCGTCGATGCCGACGTTTGCCTCCTGGCGGAGCCGGCCGTCGATCCGGATCACGCCCTGGCCGTCGTCTTGAGGGTAGCCCGGCCAGACGCGCGCGACAGCGCGCTCGCCGTCGCTACCGCCAAGCAAAATGTAATCGCCGTTTTCGAGGTCCAGTTCGTCCATCGAGACGCGGTCGACCGCGGCGAGGCCGCGGCCGGCGTCTTTCTGCTTCAGCGGTTTTACTGTCAGTCTCGTACTCATGGGCTCACCTCGATAGTGAGAACGCCGTTTTTCATAAACGCTTGTGCGTCATTCGCAGGGAGGTCGAACTCCTCCTGGCGCGAGCCGTCGGGGGTCTCGACGACGACGATTGCGGTCCCGTCGACCACGTCGACGGTCGCATCACCATCGGCAGTGCCGAAGTCGGCGACGATCACCGTCTCGTCGTCGTACTCGTACTGGCGGGCAAAAACGTCACGTCCGTCCGCAGCGTGTCGTTGATTCATGATCGTACTAACTCTACGTTAGTCACGAGTGTATTTAAACCCTTCGATAATAGTGGGGGGTACGGGTAGGCGATTTCGGAATAGTAGTTGTATTGCGGTTCCGGCCCGGAGGTTTATATCGACCGCGCGCGAATCGGTACCGATGCGAACGGTGGCCCACCACGACCGGGAAACGGCCTACGAGTACCACGACCGGGGCGGCTCGGGCGCGGGGATCCTGTGTATCCACGGCAGCGGCGGCGACCGTGGTATCTGGAAGTCCCAGGCCCGACTGGCCGACGAACGCCCCGTTGTCGCGCCGGATCTGAGCGGCCACGGCGACAGCGATGACGTCGATGCCGACCCCGGGTTCGGGGCGCTTTCGGCGTACGCCGACGATGTCATCGCCATCGCTGAGGAGACCGACGCCCGCGTGCTGGTCGGCAACTCGCTGGGGGGTGCGGTCGCGCTCCATATCGCGCTCTACAGGGAGTTCGAACCCGACGCACTCGTACTCGCCGGTACCGGTGCAAAACTCGCCGTCCTCGAAGACCTGCGCGTGTGGCTCGCCGAGGACTTCGACCGCGCGGTGGCGTTCCTTCACGAGCCCGGACGGCTGTTCCACGATCCCGACGACCGCCTCGTGGAACTCTCCCGGAAAACGATGTACGACTGTGGGCGTGCGGTGACCGAACGCGACTTCCTCAGCTGTCACACCTTCGACGTGCGCGGGGAACTCGACGGGATCGACGTACCCGCGCTCGCGGTCTGTGGCGAACGCGACCGGCTCACGCCCGTTTCGTATCACGAATACCTGTGTGAGGGAATCACCGACTGTGAACTCGCGGTGATCGACAACGCCGCCCATCTGGCGATGCTCGAACGACCCGACCGGTTTAACGGGGCCGTCTCGGGATTTCTCGGTCAGTAAACGTCCTCGATCCCCTCGACGGTCTCGCTGTGCTCCTCGGCAGGGAACGCACCGGATTCGACCGCCTCGCGGTAGTCCTCGACCGCCGACTCGATCTCGCCGCGAACGTTGCCGAACTGTTCGGAGAAGGGCGGCGACCACTCGCCCAGCCCAATGGCATCGGTGATAACGAGCACCTGGCCGTCGGTGTCGGGGCCGGCTCCGATCCCGATGGTCGGGATGTCAAGGGCGTCGGTCACGGCGCGTGCGAGGTTCGCGGGGACGTGTTCGAGCACCAGCGAGAACGCCCCGGCATCTTCGTGGGCGCGCGCAAGGTCGAGGATCTCCTCGGCGGCCTCCTCAGTGGTTCCCTGACGGCCGTACCCACCGAGCTGGTTGACGTGCTGGGGGGTGAGGCCGAGGTGGGCCATCACCGGAACCCCCAGTTGGGCGAGTCGCTCCGTCAGCTCGACGGTGTGGGGGCCGCTTTCGAGTTTGACCGCGTCCGCGTCGGCGTCTTTCAACATCCGACCGGCGTTTTCGATGCCGTCGGCTTCCTCGACACCGAACGAAAGGAAGGGCATATCCGCGACCACGAGCGTCTCGTCGGTGGCCCGGGCGACCGCCGCCGTCCGGCTCTCGATCTCGTCGACGGTCACGGGAAGCGTCGAGTCGTAGCCGAGGACGGTGTTGCCCATGCTATCGCCGACGAGGATCACGTCGATCCCGGCGTCCTCGACGATCCCGGCGGTCGGGGTGTCGTAGGCGGTCAGCATCGTGATCGGTTCCTCGGTCGCGCGGATGTCCGCAACCGTTGGCATACCTCGGATTCGACCCGAGGGGAATAAACTCGTCCGATCTCAGTATTTAGGTTAGCCTAAAACCGAATCGTTTATGACTGATTAGGCACGCCTAAATCAAATGTGATCTTAGGCAGACCTAAAATTCGGTTCGGGCGTCGATCCGCACGCGGCGACAGTCACAGCATCCCCGAACAGGGGGCGAGACGATGAGATATAGCGACGCTTCGAACGAGGGGCTTCTCACCGCACAGGCAAGCCGGGAGTCGAACGCGCGGTCGTATCCGCGACGGCTGCCGATGGCGATCAAGCGCGCCCGCGGCATCGAGATCGAGGACATGGACGGCGAGACCTACTACGACTGTCTCGCGGGAGCCGGTGCCCTCGCGCTCGGTCACAACCATCCCGAGGTGACCGCCGAAATCCAACGCCTCCTCGACGCGGACCGGCCGCTCACCACCCTTGATCTCACCACGCCCGAAAAGGAGGCGTTCGTCGACGCGCTGTTCAACAGCCTTCCCGCGGAGTTCGCCGACGACGCGCGGATCCAGTTCTGTAGTCCCGCTGGGGCCGACGCCGTCGAGGCCGCGTTGAAGCTCACGAAGACGGCAACGGGCAATGACAGCGTCCTCGCCTTCCAGGGTGCCTATCACGGGATGACGACCGGCGCGTTGAGCCTCACGGGCGACCGCGACGCCAAGGCCCCGGTGGCCGGGGACATGCCGGGCGTCCACCATCTCCCGTATCCCAACGCCTATCGCAACCCGTTCGGGCTCGACGGCGACGCGGTCGGCCGGGCGAGCAGCCGGTATCTCGAACGCGTCCTCGAAGACCCCGAAAGCGGCGTCACCGATCCGGCGGCGGTCGTTGTCGAACTCGTCCAAGGCGAGGGCGGTTCGGTCCCCGCTCCCGACGAGTGGACGCGCGATCTCCGCCGGATCACCCGCGAACACGACGTTCCGCTTGTCGTCGACGAGATCCAGACCGGCCTCGGACGCACCGGCGAACTCTATGCCTTCGAGCACGCCGGGATCGTCCCCGACGTGGTGACGCTGTCGAAGGCGGTCGGCGGCGGCCTCCCCCTTTCGGTCGTCCTCTACCGCGAGGGCCTCGACGCTTGGGAGCCCGGTGCCCACGCGGGGACCTTCCGTGGCAACCAGCTCGCGATGGCCGCGGGACGGGCCACCATCGAGTACGTGCTCGAACACGATCTCGCCGACCACGCCGCCGAGATGGGGGCGCGGCTGTCCGACCGGCTCGCCGACCTCGGGACTGAACACGACGGGATCGGCGACGTGCGCGGTCGGGGGCTGTTTCTCGGCGTCGAGTTCGTCGATCCCGGCGGCGATCCCGACGCCGCGGGCGCGCCGCCGACCGACGGCGACCTCGCGGGGGCCGTCCAGCGTGCGTGTCTGGATCGCGGGCTGATCGTCGAGATCGGCGGACGCGACGACGCGACCGTGCGCTTTCTCCCCCCGCTCGTCGTCACCGCCGAACAGATCGATGAGATCGCCACCCGGTTCCGCGAAGCCGTCGAGGCCGTGTTCACGCAGGAGGTGGCCTCGTGAGCCGTCCGAATCCCGAACTGCGGTCGCCGGCGACCGACCCCGATCCCGACCGCTGGTTTCTGGGCACCGAACGGGGGAACGACGCCTACCGCGAGGCGATCAGGGCCGCCCGCGAGGCGGTCCTCGACGCCGCCGGCGAGGGTCCCTACTCGGGAACGACGTATCACGACCTCAGCGAGGCGGTCGACGCTGTCGATCCGATCCCCGAATCCGGTGTCGGCCTCGACAGGGCGCTGTCGTGGGTTCGTGATACCGTCCTCGCAAACGCGGTCGATGCCTCGGATCCTCGGTGTGTCGGGCACCTCCAGTGTCCGCCGCTGGTCCCGGGGCTGGCGGCCGAAGTCCTCCTCACCGCGTTCAACCAGTCGCTCGATTCGTGGGATCAGAGCCCGTCCGCGACGCCAATCGAGGAAGCGCTGATCGCTGAACTCTGTGAGCTGTTCGGGCTCGGTCCCGATCCCGACGGCGTCTTCACCGCCGGCGGCACCGAGTCGAACCTCCTCGGGTTGTTGCTTGCCCGGGATCGCTACGTGCGTGATCGATTCGACCGAGAGGTCCAGCAGGCTGGTTTGCCGCCGGAGGCCACCGATCTCCGGATCCTCTGTTCGGAGGCCGGCCACTTCACCGCCGAGCAGGCGGCTACCGTCCTCGGGCTGGGGGAGGACGCCGTCGTGTCCGTTCCCACCGACGACCGGTTTCGCATGGACCCCGACGCGCTGGACGCGACGCTCGCCCGCCTCGACGCCGAGGGTCGGTATCCTTTCGCCCTCGTCGCCACCGCGGGGACCACCGACTTCGGGAGCATCGACCCGCTCGCGGCGCTCGCCGACCGGGCGCGCGATCACGACCTCTGGTTTCACGTCGATGCCGCGTACGGCGGCGCGCTCGCGTTCTGTCCCGAGCGCCGCGACGCGCTCGCGGGCATCGAACGCACCGACTCGCTCGCGGTCGATTTCCACAAGCTCTGTTACCAGCCGATCAGCTGCGGGGCGTTTCTCCTCGGCGACCGAACCGAGTACGACCTGATCGCACGCAACGCAGCGTACCTCAATCCCGAGGCCGACGAGGGGAACGACGTCTCGAACCTCGTCGGGAAGTCGCTGGCGACGACCCGGCGTTTCGACGCGCTCAAACCCTTTCTCACGTTTCGGGCGCTCGGCCAGGAGGGGATCGGGGCGCTGGTCGAGTGGACCCTCAACCTCGCCGAGGAGACCGCGGCGCTTCTCGGGGCGGATCCAGCGTTCGAGCTCGCGGTCGAGCCGACGCTCAACGCAGTCGTCTTTCGCTACGTGCCGTTCCACGACCACCCGGATCTCTCCGACGAAGAGTGGGAAGACCGCATCAACCGCGGGATCCGTGACCGCCTGCTCGAAAGCGGGGAGGCTGTCGTCGGGCGAACCGAAATCGAGGGTCGTGCCCATCTGAAGCTCACGCTCCTCAACCCGAAGACGACCCTCGACGACGCCGCCGGGATCGTGCTGGACGCCAAACAGCACGGCGTCGCCATCGAATCGGAGGTGTCCGCATGAGTTCGGTCGGCACCGGCTGTGAGACGCCGGCCGAACACGCCGAATCCGCGACGGTCCACGCGCTGTTCAACTGCTATCTGCGCGAAACCGACGGCCACGAAGTCGTCGCCGCCGACGCAACGTCCATCGACCCCTCCGCACCGGAGGTCGTTCGGTGTCCCCTTCCCGAGACGGGGCTCGTGCTCCTCCTCGGCCTACGATACCGGTCCCCGACCGGCCGGCACCTGTTCGAACTCCCCGTCTACTATCGGGCGGCGGGCGAGAGCGAGCCGGTGGCGCTCGATGCGGGCACCCTCGCGGCGCTTCTCTGTCGTGAACTGTCGCTGGCTTCCGGCGACGACGCGGCGGCCGACGAACTCCTCGCGCGCGTGCTCGACAGCGAGGCGGCAATCGAGCGGTTCGTCAACGAGCGCGCCGACGACAGCGAATCGCTGTACGAGTTCGAGACGACCTTTCGTGAGGCCGAGCAGTCGCTGGTGTACGGCCATCACTTCCATCCGACGCCGAAGAGCAGGTGCGGCATGGCTCCCCACGAAGCGTCCGAGTACGCACCGGAACTCGGTGCATCCTTCCCGTTGCACTACGTTCGGGCCGACTCGTCGGTCGTCGCCCATGATAGCGCGCTGGATCGGTCCGCAATCGAGGCGGTGAACGACGAACTCCGCGCTGACGACGCAGTTCCCGAGGGATTCATCGCCGAGCACGTCGAGAGCGACGACGCCCTCGTGCCGGTGCATCCTTGGCAGGCCGACTACCTCTTCGATCAGCCCCACGTCCGCGAGGCGGTGCGGGCGGGGCTGATCGAGGATCTCGGCGCTATCGGCCGGGAGTTCTATCCGACGACATCGGTACGGACGCTCTACAGCCCCGACGCCGAGTTTATGGTCAAGGGGTCGCTCAACGTGGCGATCACCAACTCCGTGCGGACGAACAAGCGGGCGGAACTCGACCGGGGCGTCGCCATCTCGGAACTGCTCGATACCGCCTTCGGCGACCCGCTCCGCGAGCGGTTCCCCGAGTTCGGAATCATCCGCGATCCGGCCTTCTTGACGATCGATCTCGGCGACAAACCCGAATCGGGGTTCGAAGTCGTCCTCCGCGAGAACCCGTTCGGTAGTGAAGCGAACGCCGCGCCGGTCGTCGCGCTCTGTCAGGACGGGATCGACGGCCCCTCGCGGCTGGCACGGATCGTCCACACCCTCGCCGAGCGCGAGGGTCGTTCGACCGATGCAGTCGCCCGCGACTGGTTCGAGCGCTACCTCGACGCCGCGATCCGGCCGGTCCTCTGGCTGTATCTGGCCCGGGGTATCGGCCTCGAAGCCCACCAGCAAAACGGGGTCGTGCTCCTCGACGGCGGCTACCCCGAGGGCTTTCGCTACCGCGACAATCAGGGCTACTACTTCCCCGAATCGATGGCCGACCGGATCGACGAGTTCCTTCCGGGCGTCGTCGAGCGCGCCGATACCCGGTGTCCCGACGCCGTCGCCGACGAACGGATCCGCTACTACGTCGTGTTGAACAACGCCTTCGGCGTTATCAACACGCTGGGCGTCGCCGGACTCGTCGACGAACGCGACCTCCTGGCGTCGCTCCGGGCGACGCTCGCGGATCTGCGTTCGGTCGACCGCCCGTCGTCATCGCTCTTATCGGAGCTGCTTGATGCTCGGCGAATCCCCTGCAAGGCGAACCTCAAGACGCGGTTTCGGGGCATGGATGAACTCACGGGCTCGCTCGAAAACCAGTCCGTCTACACGGAGATCCCGAACCCGCTCGTCACCGAACTGGAGGTGATCCAATGATCGACACTGCCACCGATACGCATCCTGATCCCGCCGCACTCGTGTGTGATTCCTACCAGTATCACCGCTACGATCCGGAAATCGACCGGGTGATCGCCTTCCGGCCCGCATCGATGGAGAGCGACCTCGGTCGCCTGCACGCGTGGTTGAACAGCGACCACGTCCTGCCGTACTGGCAACTCGACGACCCGCTGCCGGCCTTTCAAGGGAAGTTGGCCGAGAAACTCGCCGACGACCACCTGACGCCGTATGTCGGCAGTCTCGATCACGTCCCGATGAGCTACTGGGAGCGATACTGGGTCGCGGACGACCCGCTCGCGCGCCACTACGACGCCGACCCGGCCGACCAGGGGCTCCACCTGCTCATCGGTCCGCCGGAGTACCTCGGCGAGGGCTACGCGACGCCGCTGTTCCGGGCGATGACGGCGTTCGCGTTTCGCCACCCCGAGACCGACCGCGTCGTCGCGGAACCCGACGCCCGAAACGAGCGGGCCATCCGCGTCTTCGAGCGATGTGGATACGAACCGGTCCGGAAGTTCGAGTTCCCCGAGGAGGACAAGACGGCCCTGCTCGTGGCTTGTGACCGAGATCGCTTCAAACGGGAGGTGTATGCTCGATGACCGACGCCGAGTCTTCCCGCGATGCGACCGATTCGCCCGACCGCGTCCACGACGTGCTCGGCGTGGGTCTCGGGCCATTCAACCTCGGTCTCGCGGCGCTCGCGGAGCCACTTGACGACCTCGATGCGGTCTTTCTCGAACAGAAATCGGAGTTCAACTGGCACGAGGGGATGCTCATCGAGGGCACGACGCTCGAAGTGCCGTTTCTCGCCGACCTCGTGACGCTTGTCGATCCGTCGAATCCCTACAGCTACCTCGCCTATCTCCGGGATACCGACCGACTCTACGAGTTTTATTTCTACGAGCGGTTCCAGATCCCCCGGCGGGAGTACAACGAGTACTGCAAGTGGGTGGCAGAGCAACTCCCCGCGTGTCGGTTCAGCCACCGCGTGACCGAGGTACGGGGCGGGGAGGAAGGACCGTTCGAGGTCGTCGCGGAGGACCCAGAAACCGGCGAGGAGCACACCTACTACGCGAGCGATCTCGTGGTCGGGATCGGCACTCGCCCCCACGTCCCCGAGGGCCTTCGTGATCTCCCCGACGCCGACGTGTTCCATACTGCCTCGTATCTCGACCGGCGTGAGCGCGCGCTCGATGCCGACGCGATTACCGTCGTCGGTTCCGGCCAGAGCGCGGCGGAGACCTTCGAGAACCTCCTGGATCGCCAGCCCGAGGAAAACTACCGCCTCGACTGGCTCACCCGCTCGGACGGCTTCTTCCCGATGGAGTACTCGAAACTCGGGCTTCAACATTTCACCCCCGAGTACACGCGGTACTTCAACGATCTCCCGCAGGCGACCCGGGATGCGACCCTTCCCGAACAGGACCTCCTATACAAGGGGATCGATCCCGACACCAGCGACGCGATCTACGAGGCCCTCTACGAGCGTTCAATCGGCGACGCGGATCCCGAGGTCGGCCTCCTTGCGATGACGACGGTGCGGGACATCGAGGAAACGACCGGCGGCCGGTATCGCCTCCACTGTGAACAACACCAGGAGGGAACGCGATTCGTCCACGAGAGTGACGTCGTGATCCTCGGTACCGGCTACCGCCGACCGGACCCGGAATTCCTCTCGCCAATCGATCCCCGCCTCCGACGCGACCATCGGGGCCGGTTTCGCGTCAAGCCGGGCTACGGGCTCGAAACCGACGGTCTCGACGGTCGGATCTTCGTACAGAACGCGGATCTGCACACCCACGGCGTCGGCGCGCCGGACCTCGGCCTCGGCTGTTATCGCAACGCGGTCATCCTCGATCAACTCCTCGCCGATTCGCCGTACCCAGTCGACCGTGATACCGTCTTCCAGGACTTCAGCGCCGAGCGGTTCGTCGAGAAATCGCCGGTGAGCACCCTCTTGCGAACCGAAACCCACGCACAGACTAACGACTGAAACTGCGGATACGAACCCAACCATGACCACAACCATGATCGACGATACGCTACAGGACGCACTGGACGACGCGAACTGGGAGACTGCCGAGTGCGCCCTCCTCGAAAAGATGCTCGCGGAGTTCATGTACGAGGACCTCCTCGATCCCGCGGTCGCCGACGCCGCCGGACTCAATATCGAGGGGAACGAGACGTGCTACGAACTCGATTTCGGGACCATCGCGTACCGGTTCGTCGCCGCCGACCGCCTCATGGACAGCTACCGCGTCCGCGAGGGCTCGGTCGAAAAGCGCGCGGGAGCGGGCGGCGCGTGGCAGCCCGCGACCGATCCGATACAGTTCCTGATTGACGCGCGCGAGCACATCGGTATCGACGAACTCACCGCCGGTCATCTGATCCGCGAGTACCGCAACACGCTTCTCGCGGACGCACACATCCGCGCCCGGGAGCGTGATCGTGAGCGCGATCTCACAACGATGTCCTACGCCGAACTCGAAGGCGAGATGGCCGGCCATCCGTGGATCACCTACAACAAGGGGCGGATCGGCTTCGGGTACGAGGACTACGCCGCGCACGCCCCCGAGATGAAGGAGCCGGTCAGGCTCCGCTGGCTCGCCGTCCGAACGGATCGTACGACCTTCGAGACGGTCGATGGCTGTTCGCCCGAAGCGCTCCTCCGGGGCGAACTCGGGGACCGATACGACGCCTTCAAGGCCGATCTCGAAGCCCGCGGCTTCGATCCGGCGGACTACCACTTCCTTCCGGTTCACGAGTGGCAGTGGGACAACACGGTCGTTTCCCTCTACAGCAAGGAAATCGCCGAGAACGCCATCGTGCCGCTCGGAGTGGGCGATGACCGCTACCTGCCGGCACAGTCGGTACGGACCTTCCTCAATATCGACGCCCCCGAAAAACACAACGTGAAACTCCCGCTTCGAGTCCTCAACACGCTCGTTTGGCGGGGGCTCCCCGGCGACCGAACGGAGGCCGCGCCGGCAGTCACCGAGTTCATCAAGGGGATCCGCGACGGTGATGAGTTCCTCCGCGAGGAGTGTGAACTCGTGCTTCCCGGCGAGATCGCGGGACTGAACTACGACCATCCGGAGTTCACCCAACTCGATGGCAACCCCTATCAGTACGACGAACTCCTCGGGTGTGTCTGGCGCGAGAGCATCGAGGACCTCATCCGCGACGACGAGCGCGCGTTCACACTGTCGGCGCTGATGCACGTCGATGACGGCGATCCGGTCGTCTCCCGGCTCGTCGAGCGCTCGCCGCTCGATCTCGAAGCGTGGCTCGACGAACTGTTCTCGACCATGCTCCCGCCACTGCTTCACTATCTCTACCGCTACGGGACGGTGTTTTCGCCCCACGGTGAGAACACGATCCTGATTCTCGACGAGGAGTTCGTGCCGACGCGCCTCGGCGTGAAGGATTTCGTCGATGACGTGAACGTCAGCGAGTACCCGCTTCCGGAACTCGACCGACTGCTCCCGGCCGAATTGGCGGGTGTGCTCCGAACCGAACCGCCGGAGGGGCTCTGTCAGTTCATTTTTACCGGGCTGTTCGTCGGTGTGTATCGGTACGTCGCCGAGATCCTCTCGGCCAATCACGACTACTCGGAGGCGCGGTTCTGGACGCAGGTTCGTGAGGCCATCCTCGACTATCAGGCGCGGTTTCCCGAGCTCGAAGCCCGCTTCGAGCTGTTCGATCTCCTGCAGCCGACGTTCACGAAGCTGTGTCTCAACCGCAACCGCATGATCGAGTACGGCTACGGTGACGCGGAAGGCAGACCCCACGCCGCCGAACACGGGGTCGTCGGAAACCCGCTGTACGAGGTCGCCGATAGGTCCATCACGGCAGCCGACGACTGAACTGGGTAGCCCCGAAGTCGAACCGGCACACCTTAGACGGTCCGTGCGAACCAGTATGTGTGCCCGAGCGCGTCGAGAGCCACGATCCCGAGGGCGTCGATTACGGCTGGGTGATGCAGGTCACGTTCGTCTGTACGATCCTCGTCGGCGCGCCGGTCGTTGCGGTGCTCTCGATAGGGGCGACCCTGCCGACGTGGGGTGCCCGCGTCGAATTTGCGATCCGGGTCGGCGCGGTCGTGTGGGTGTGTACCGCCCTCTGTGCGTATGGATACGCAAATCGATGGGCTGACTCGGAACCGGAATCGGAATCGTAGCCGAAAAATCACTCCCCCGAGGAGGGGTCGCCCGACTCCTCGATGCGCTGTTCGTATTTTTCCAGTGCCCCGTCGAGGGCCTCGCCGGCGTCGGCATCGACCCGGTGGGCGAGCGCCAGCAGGCCGAACAGCGCGTCCCCGAGTTCCTCGTTTTTGATGGCGAGTTCTTCGGGTGCTTCGCCGTACTGGGTGGATTCGGCGACGTCTTCGGCGATCTCGCCGAGCTCCGAGGTCAGATCGAGGGCACGAAACTGCGGTTGGGCCTCCAGATCGTGGGTGTCGATGAACTCAGCGACGCGTTGTTGTTCGCGCATGGATGGACGAAGCGGTCCGACGGGTATCAGTCCATGGTCGGCGACTACAACACGTCCCTAGCCCAGCGAAACCCGGTACCGGCGCGTTCGGCGGTAATCGCGTCGCGGTCGGTGTCGCCGATGAACACCGTCCGCTCGGGGGATACCCCGAGTTTTTCGATAGTTGTCAGGAGGGGTTCGGGATCGGGTTTGTACGTATCGAGCGAATCGCGGCCGATCACGCCCCCGACGGCGGCATCGAGTCCGTGGGTTTCGAGGGCGATCCGGCAGGCCGCCTCGCAGTTCAGCGAACAGACGCCGACCGGGCGGGAGTCGTCGGCTATCCCGTCGGCGAGCGACAGGTACGTCGAGTTCCGTGCGCCCTCGCGTTCGTGATCGGCGATCACCCTCTCGACGCGCTCACCCACGCCCGCCTCATTCGCCCGTTCGAGCAGTTCCCCGAGATCGCCGTCGGCGTCGATTCCGTGGTCGGCCAGCGTCGCGCTGACATCGGCCATGACCGCGTCCCAGTCAACCGCGAGATCGACGAGCGTGCCGTCGAGATCGTAGACGACCGCCTCCCAGTCGCCGGCGGGACGGCGCGGCTTCGTTGCCATGATTGTCCGTTCGCGGTTGGCGAGGAAAAGCGTCGCGTTCGGCTTAGCGGCCCCGACGACCCTTCGTCTGGCGGTAATCCCGGCCCAGGAGATCCGAAAAGGCGTCAAGGAATTCCTCGCGGTCGTCGTCGCTCCCCTCGGCGGGGTCGACCATCGGCACGATCTCGAACCCCCGCCCGCGGATCTCCTCGGCGTGGTGGGTCTCCATATCGAACTCCTCGGATGGCGAGGTGGTGTACTCGCCGGCGAGTCGGGTCAGCGCGCGCCGGCCGACGGGGACGATGATCTCGGGGTTGATCATCCGGAGTTCGGCGTCGAGATACGACTCGCAGTTCCGGATCTCCCCGTCGGTCGGCCCACGTTCGGGATGGCGACACCGGGTGAGGTTCGTCAGGTAGGCGTTGTCGAGTTCGGGTTCCTCGCCGGGGTCCTGGGTGGCGAACTCGAGCGCGCGAAGCACGTCCTGAAGCGCCTCGCCCTGCTCGTCGCCGAAAAATGGGATGCCGGTTTCGTCCGCGCCTTCCGTGGGGTGTTCGCCGACGAAAATGAACTCCGCACCCACGTCCCCGTAGCCGTGGACAATCCGGTTGCGGGTTTCAACCAGTTCGGGGCATCGCGTGCAGTTTTCGTCCATCCCGAAGGGGTTGCTCCGGGATTGCTGGTTTGCGTCCATACTTATTGATCCCGCCAGAGCCCGATAAGGGCCTTGTTCGGCTTATTCGTATTCTGAGAGTGTTCTATTCCTCCCCTCTTCGTCTGCTCTATATTCTTGTTGATAGAATTCTGAGATCAACTCATTCACGAAGTCTTGCTCAGCACTGCGGGCGCTAGCCCAGAGAATTCCGGCCCCGACTGAGAGTCCTAATATTCCAATTAATAGAATCAATAGAGACAGGGGTATAGATATTCTTGAGAGTCCAACAATCATCAGAACTTCATAGATTACGTTGAAAACTAATAATAAAAATACAGTTGCTAGTGAAATCGACATGTTTCTGTAAAATATATACGAACTCTTGGCACGGATCATCCGGCTATTTAACGGATCTAAAGAATGTGAGACCAATCGAAATAGCTCCGCATAGTCTGAGAATTCATCATCAATTCCGTACTTGTTCTTTGTAAGTTCCCAGAATTCCCTATGACTATGAGATAAGTCAATTCGATCATCAAGAGATGAATTAAAGCTGAAGATCCTATCCCAAATTATCTGTAGTAATCCTCTATTTTTCCTAATATTCTCCAATATCTGCCGATCGTTCTCATTTATCGATGATTCTTCATTTCGTATAGTAATAATCGTTTTCTTGAATAGATTTGGAGGCCAATTTGCACGATATGTGATTACCGTAAGGATATCCCCCGTTATAAAAGAAGCTACAATAAAGACGCCGACTATCAATACAGAATCAGAGTATAGGACGGATTCTAAGTTTCCTAATATGGCTAAATAGCCAAAAACGAGTAGTCCACCCGGGATTATACTAGCTGTTATATCTTGTCTTTCAAAATTGAGTGGAGACATACAATTCTTATAACCGTCTTACCGCTCTAGACCGCCCCGTTCTTTGACGTTCAGAATGTTCCGAACGTTCAGATAGATCTCCTCGGGACTGGTTTCCTCGTGTTCGTCGTAGAGGTCGCTCACCCGATAGAGGACGGCCGCGAGTTGCTTGCTCTCGGAGGACTCGCCCCGGAGGTCGTCGCCGACCTCCCGGAGCAGTCGGACGCGCTCGGGATCGGGGTCGAACGCCTCGCTCATCCCCCTTGCCCTTGGCGCTTGGTAACGCCGACGTTGTTGGCGACGTTTTCGGCTATCGTCCGGAAGGCCGCGCCCGTCTCGTCGTCCTCGTCGAGGACAATGGGCTGGCCCTCGTCGCCGCCGGTTCGCACGGAAGGATCGAGCGGGATCCCGCCGAGGTAGGGCAGTTCGTTCTCCGCGGCGAAGGCCTCGCCGCCGCCACGACCGAAGATATCGTGGGTGCTCCCACAGTCCGGGCAGACAAACCCGGTCATGTTCTCGGCGATGCCGAGCACGACCGTGTCGTGGCGACCGAACATCCGCAGGCCCTTGCGAGCGTCATCGATGGCCACGTCCTGTGGTGTGGTGACGATCACCGATCCCGTGACGGGCACGCTCTGGAGCAGGGTGAGCTGGGCGTCGCCCGTTCCGGGAGGCAGATCGACGACCATGTAATCGAGATGCCCCCATTCGACGTCCTCCCAGAGCTGCGTGAGGACCTTATGCACCATCGGGCCCCGCCAGATCACGGGGTCGTCCTTGCCGACGAGGAAGTCCATGCTCATCAG
>CAYOFZ010000041.1:0-14641 GCA_964403315.1 uncultured Halobacteriales archaeon
AGATCGAGATGAACTTCCTTTCCGATGTACATGTCCCCTGTGAGGAGTGTGGGGGATCGCGCTACAACGACGAAACCCTCGATGTCGAGTACCGCGGTGCGACCATCGCGGACGTGCTCGACATGAGCGTCGAGGAGGCGCTGGACTTCTTCGAACACGACACTCGGCTCAAAAGTCGCCTCCAACTCCTCTCCGATGTCGGCCTCGATTACATGCGGCTCGGCCAGCCCTCGACGACGTTGTCGGGCGGGGAGGCCCAGCGGGTCAAACTCGCCGAGGAACTTGGCAAGCGCGATTCCGGCGACACGCTCTACCTGCTCGACGAACCCACGACGGGTCTCCATTCGGAGGACGAGCGCAAACTCATAGACGTGCTTCAGCGGCTGGTCGATAACGGTAACTCGGTCGTCGTGGTCGAACACGAACTCGACCTCGTCAAGAACGCCGACCACATCGTCGATCTGGGTCCCGAGGGCGGCGAACACGGTGGCGAGGTCGTCGCTTCGGGCACGCCCGAGGAACTTGCGGGGATCGACGACTCCCACACCGGGCGCTATCTGCGCGATCTGTTGCCCGCCGTGGATCTGGAGGGACCACGCGCCGACGACCGCGAGCCCGCACGAGCGGTCGGCGACGACTGATCTCAGCGGTTTCTTAGCTGGCCAGCATCCGGCTATCCGACCGCCCACCGCGCCGCCGTTCCAACCGAGAATGCGACGATGGCAACTGCCCCGACGGAGACGATGAAAACGACGACCAGTGCCCACAGTGGGGAGTCACCCTGCGGACCATAGAGCCATTCGTTGATCAGTCCGAGGATTCCAAAACCGATCGGTGGTGAGATCCCGAGCGCAACGCTGGCGACCAATCCACCGCCGAGATACCCGTTCAGCGCTGAAGTCAACGCAACAGCGGCGACAAGGAGCAGCGGAACGATCTCCCGTGACGCGTCCGTGACTACACTGGCCAGTAACAGGTAGATAACGGTTATGGGACAGAGCGCGACCGCGCCGTAGAGCATACGGAACGTCAGCGTTCGGTCGGAGCCGACGAGCAGGTCCGTCACGGTAGCTTCAATATTAACCATAGCTAACTTATCGATATTATGGTATATATAAATTGAAGCTAGTGGCTGGTCAGCGGCGTATTGGTTCCTGGCCTCACTTGAGGCGTTTCCTATCTTCCAGTACGGATAACTTTACCACCCCACGGGTGGACGATCCGGTCGTATGCCAATAAGTGACACCCACGCGATCCGGCGACCATCCGCCGAGGAACTGGTAGCCGTCGCAAGACAGTATGGGATCAACCTCAACGAGCGCGAACGCGCCGATTACATGGAGTTGGTCGAGGCGACGCTCGACTCGATAGAGGAAATCGAGGAATGGCCAGAACCGGGGTTCGACCTCCACGAGCGCGAGTACACCGACCGCTCAGGCAGCTACCGACCGGATTCGGAAGAAGACCCCTACAACGCCTGGATCTCGAAGTTCCGCGTCGAGGGTGCTGATGATGGTCCCCTCGCCGGCATGGACGTCGGACTGAAGGACAGCATCGCGCTCGCGGGCTACGAACTCACCTGTGGCTCAGCAGTGTTGGAGGGGTACGTCCCCCAGATCGACGCGACCGTCGCCACGCGCCTGCTCGATGCGGGCGCGACGATCACCGGCAAGCTCAACATGGAGAGTTTCGCGTGGTCGGGGTCGAGCGACACCAGCGACTTTGGCACCGTGCCGACGCCCCACGATACGAATCACCTCGCCGGCGGCTCCTCAAGCGGTAGCGGTGCCGCGCCCGCCGCGGGCGATTGTGAGGTCGCTATCGGCGGCGATCAGGGTGGGTCGATCCGCGTGCCGAGCGCGTGGTGTGGCCTCGTCGGGATGAAGCCGACGACGGGGCTGGTCCCCTACACCGGCGTCGTCCCCATCGACCGGGGCTACGACCACGTCGGCCCCCAGACCCGCACTGTCGAGACGAACGCGAAAACCTCGAAGCCATCGCCGGCGAGGACGTACAGGACGGCCTGCGGATGGACCCCCGCCAGCCCCGCGGGGTCGAAGCCGACGAGTATGCTGACGCCATCGACGACGGGGTCGAGGATTTCAGCCTCGGCGTGCTCGAAGAGGGGTTCGGCTGGGAGTACTCCGATGAGGAAGTCGACGAAACTGTTCGGGAGGCGGTCGGGACACTCGAAGACCTCGGCGCGAGCGCCGAGACCGTCTCGGTCGATCTCCACCGGCTGACGGTGCCGGTCTGGACTGCCGCGGCGGTCCAGGGCGGTATCAATCTGCTGGAGGGCGAAACCGTCGGCACCTCGTTCAAGGGCTGGTACTGGACTGACATGGTACAGGCCTTCGGCAAGTTCCGGCGGGCGCGGGCCAACGAGTTCCCGCCGACGGTGAAGGCCTCGATGCTGACCAACGGCCATCTGGAGAGCGAGCGCGGCATCGAACTCTATGCGAAGGCGAAAAACCTCGCACTCGAAGCCGAACGCGAGTACAACCGCGCCCTCGACGACTATGACGCGCTGGTGATGCCGACGACGCCGATGTTACCCTACGAGCGCGATGACGATCTCTGTCGCGTCGAACGGGTGGGCCGGACGCTGATCAACCTCTCGAACACCGGACTGTTCGATCTAACGAACCACCCCGCGCTCACGGTGCCCTGTGCGAAACCGGATGGACTCCCGGTCGGAATGATGCTCGTCGGCGATCACTTCGACGAGCGAACCCTCTACCGGATCGCCGGCGCGTTCGAGGCCGAAACCGACTGGGAGGAGCGCTGAGCGCTCGACCACCGAACCGGGGATTTTTGCTTCAGCGCGATACGAGGAAGATCATGTATGATTTCGTCGTGGTCGGGGCCGGTCCTCCCGGATCGCGCTTTGCCCGCCGCGCCGCTCAGCAAGGCTACAACGTGCTCGCGCTCGAAAGCGGCGAGATCGGTGAACCGCTGGCCTGCTCGGGCCACGTCAGTACCGATATCTGGGAGTACACCCCTGATGGCGCGCGCGAGACCCTCCTCCAGAACGAGATCCGCGGTGCGCGCTTTCACACCGGTGGGCCCGGAAGCGAGGCGTATCCCTTCTACGCCGACGACCCCGTCTCGAACGTGATCGACCGCGTCGGACTCGACCACCACCTCGCGGAGGTCGCCCGCGAGGCCGGCGCGGACCTTCGTGAGGGCCACACCGTCACCGGCGTTGAGGAACGCGATGACGGAGTCGCCGTGTCCGCGAGCACGCCCGACGGCTCGACCGAGTTCCGCGCCCGGATGGTCGCAGGCTGTGACGGCCCCGTCTCGCGGGTGCGCCGCGACCTCGCTATTCCCGAACCCGACGAACTTCTGCACGGCGTGCTCGGATTCGCCGAAACCGACGACGCCGGCGACTTCGTCGATGTCCACCTCACCGTCCCGGGATTTTTCGCTTGGCGCATCCCCCGCGGCGAAGCCGGCGTCGAGTACGGGCTCGCGGCCCCGCCCGGCGGAAACGTCCGCGCAACCTTCGAGGAATTCACCGACGGGTACGGCGTCGAAACAGTCGATTTCTGCTCGGGGGCGATCCCCATCGGCCCGCCCGACCGGGTCACGGGCGACCGGGGATTCCTGATCGGCGACGCCGCCGCTCAGACCAAACCGTTCACCGGCGGCGGCATCCTCTATGGCATGACCGCCGCCGACCATGCCGCCGAGCGGATCGATCCCGAGGATCAGGCTACCCTCGAAAAGTACGAGACAGCGTGGCGCGCGGATCTCTCCCGGGAGATCCGCCTCGGAACGTGGCTCCGGCGGGCGTACTCGCTTCCCGAGCCCGCTCAGTCGGCGGGACTTCGTGCGATGTCGGGCAAGATCGGCGTGCACATGGACCGACCCACCTCGTTTTTCTCCCGGGAACATCTCCGGGCACTGCTTTCGCGGTCCTGAGCGTTACTCCACTTTCAGTGTCGACATACCCACAAGCAGTCCGAACAGAACAAGCGTTGTGATCGCCGTCACGACCCCGATGTCGAGCGCTCCGTTCACTATCTGCATCGCTATCACCGCACCGACGGTTCCCGAGATCGCCATCAGTCCGAGGCCGGTGCGCTCGTCGTATCGGTCCATGTCGACTGTAATTCCCATATCGATTTATTCATTGTGATAGTACAAAACATCACTGGCTGTTGAGATAGGTCGGTAGCCGCGCCGACCGCCCGCTTCCCTCGACGAACGGCAACCCGACAGTACTCGCAGGAGATTTCTCGCCTTCGATCTCGACCGCGAGGTCATCCGTATCGAGGTCGAACTCGACGACCGCCAGTGCGATGGGGGCCTCCAAAACGGGACCTTCCGTGGCGCGGGTCACCTCGCCGACGGAACCGTTTCCCGCGACGACCGCCGTCCCCGGTTCGGGCACCGTCTCGCACCGCAGTCCGACCAGCCGCCCGCTGGGCTGACCGCGGTTCTCGACCCGGCTGATCACTTCCTGACCGAGGAAACATCCCTTCTCGAAATCGACAGCGTTTCTCAGTCCGAGAACGTTCGGAATCCGGCCTTCCAGTTCCGTCTTGAACAGCGGCGTGCCCGCCTCTAGGGTCAGCGTCTCCCAGGTTCGGGTGCCGAAGGGGACGGCGTTCAACCCGTGATTAACGAGGGTATCGAGGACGACCTCGGCATCGTTTGCCCCGCAAACTACCTCGTAGCCTTCCTCCCCTGTGAGATCGTCGCCCGCGATGACGGTCACGCCGGCGTCGTGGATCGTGCCCCGTGTGAATACGAGCTGACCGTCGGGCGCGCTCGCGTTGTTGAGCACGCTTGCGATCTTCTCGGTGGCGTTGGACCCGTGAACGCCGAACACACCGAGATCGGCGGTCACGACATCGATATCGACGTCCTGGATGAAGGTCTTCTCGCGCCACCCCTCGGCCAGCGATTCGGCGTGGTCGGGCGGGGTGAACACGAGCAGGCGCTCGCCGGCATTATAGACGTACAGGTCGCGCTCGATGCGGCCCTGTGGGTCACAGAGCAACGCGTAACAGCCCTGTCCGTCCTCGTTGGGCACGCGGTTCGAGACGGCATTATCGACGTACTCGACCCGATCCTCGCCGGTAATCGCCAGTACGCCGTACCTCATCTCGGTGACGCCGACGCCGTTTCGTACCGCCAGATGGGTGCGCTCGGGACGGCCGTAGTGACGCGGGAGCTGGCGGCCGGCCTGTTCCTCGAAGACGGCTCCGTGGTCGGCGTGGAAGGATTCGACGACAGTCATCGGATTCCCCCGATTTCGATCATATCGTCACTCGACGCTCGGGCGGGTAAAGCGTGCCGTTACAGCGGCAGGCGGTCGCGTATCCGGTCGATCACCGATGACTCCTCCTCGGGTTCGTCGGGATCGGGAACGACCCGCTCGTCGGGGACGATGACGGTCCGGTCGCCGTTTTCCTCGACCTCGATCAGATCGTCGGCTTTGAGATTGCCGAGTGCGGTTTCGAGGTCGTCGATGGTCACGTCGGCGTGGGATCGGAGTTCGAAGACGGTCAGACCCTCCTCGGGTTGCTCGACCAGCGCGTCGAGGACGGCGACCTCGCGTTCCTCGCGGTCCCGGAACTCCCGCTTTGCCCCCATATCCCCACATCCGTCGGGAGGGGTTTTATGGTTTACCTGAACTATGTCGTCGGCTATAAGCGTGTATCGGATGTTTCGCAATCCGCGTAGGTGTAGGCACATCCTGTCCGAAATTTTATTATAATATTATTCATATTCATTATATCAATATAATTTGATTATAGATTGAATATGTATGAGCGACACAGATGAACGAAAAAAGTTCGCAGCATAGCTATACACAAACTCTCCGCGACAAAATTGGGGATAGTGGAGGATGCACAGAGGCGTAGGAAGCCGCTCAGGAACTTCGCAATGGAGATCAGCACAATACAGGTCGGCGGAAGTTTATGATGGGTGTTGCCAGTAGCCTCTTGTTTGGAGCGAGCGCAACCGATGTCGTTTCAGCAAAGGAAGAAGATGTGCCGGATCAACTAAAAACTGATATCGAAGTACCGAAGATTCAGCTACAGCGAATAGGGTAAATTATGAATATCATCAATACCTGACTGTTGACATTCCGTTTGAGTCAATAGACGATTACTCGAACGACGCATCAGGTGTGGAAGTAGAACGGCCTGTGGGTATTATCTGGAATAGCTGGAATAACAATCTCATCCACGGATATATAAGCAAACGGGAAGTAGAAAGAGGCGCAACAATATCTGATGATGTCAAAGAGGCACTTAACAAATCTAACGTAAATATTTTCTCAACAGAAACTGTTCCAATTGAGGTTAGTTATACAATGATCACTCGAAGTGAAGAGAAACCGTTGCCTGAAGAAAGTGAACCTGATTCTTCGACTGAGTTGGTCTATATTTACTAATTCTTAATTCTATTCATAAAAATCCTATGACTATTTATGACGGTAACAAAGGACGAGCACAAGACTTCGAAACGTTCAGCTCATGTTTTGCTCGGAGGTACACTCCCCCAAGCAGTAGCCTTTTTGGGCTGTCCCGGCAGAATGGGGGTATGAGTCTCCGGTGTTCCCTGCTGGGTCACGAGTACGGCGCCAGCGAGATCGAACGCGAGCGCGAGGAACGCGGCAACGAGGTCGTCATCAGCGTCACCGAACTCGAACGGTGTGTGCGGTGTGACCGGACCCGAACGATCAGCGAGAACACGGAGGTCACCCAGCGCTCGCCTCGATCACCGCGGTCGCCTCCCCCCGAAAACCGGGGAACGGAGTTGGAATCGGGACTTGAACCGGGCCCAACGCGGGAGTCGGAACCCGAACCCGGCCCCGGGTCGGGTGGCGACGCCAGCCCGGCGGCGACCCCCGACGAACCCGGTCCACGGGCCGACCGCGGGGCACCATCCGCCGACGCCGACGCTGACACCGGCGGAGACGACAGCGAGATCCTCGACACCGACGAGGGTGACGCTGAACGTGATCCCAGAGACTGGCCCGATATCGGGGATCACGGAAGCAACACCGTAGACGACCCCGGCACCTGGCCCAGCATCGAGGCCGAAGACGAGGGGTTCGACGCGTCCACGCCCGGCGGCGAGGCCGCGGATGTCGAATTCGGCGGCGGACTCACCCCGCGTGCGACCGACCGGGGCGCGGAGATCATCGAAGGGGAGGCCGATGAGAACTCGGCGGACGCCGACACCGGAACTGCCGCCGCCACCGACACCGAGTTCGTTCGCGCCGGATGGTCCTCGGCCCCGAACCGACCCGCGGACCCCGGCACCGAAACCGAACTGTACTGTCCCAACTGCAATATCGCGGGGCTTGGCGACCGCGAGTCGCTCCGGGCGGGCGATATCTGTCCGGAGTGCCAGCGCGGATATCTCGCCCAGCGGGCCCGCTGAGACGGAAACGAAGGCGGGGGTGGAGGCGAAACCCGTAAAGCCGCGCCCGCCGAACGGCGGCCAATGCGAGAGTACAAGATGCGACGCGGCGAGCATCTCGAAGAGCGCATTCCCGATATGGAAGCCACCGTCGAAGAGTACTTCGGACCGATCACCGCTACCGAGGAGTACGAGGGCAACGACCTCTACGTGGTCGAGGAACCCGATAACCCCGCCTTCGAGCGGATCGTCGCCGGCACCGCCGAGTACGGAAGCAAGAAGAACAAACTCGCCGTTCACTTCGAGGAACGCCCCGCCGAGGAGGTCATCGCCGCCGGCGAGGCCGACGCCGCCGCCGACGCAGTGGGCGCCAAAAACGACTTCTTGCTCGAAGCCACGGGTCGTGACGCCAAATCCCGCCGGGATTCGATGAAACGCGATGTGGAGGACAGCGAGGCCGACACCCCCGACGCTAACTGAGCCCGCGTTCTATCGACGCCGCGACGCTTCGGGCCTTCTCCGCGAGAGCCTCGCCGACGAAACCCTCCGTAACCGCTTCGTCCAGTTCTTCACTGTCGACCCGCTCGACCTGTCCATCGGCGTCTTTCACCACGTCGACGTAGAGATCGATATACCGAGCGGCGTCGGGAAACAGTTCGACCGGCGTACAGATATTGACGTAGGTGCCCTTCCGGTCGCCACCCTCGTCCTTGTAGACCGTCGGGTACCACCAGCGCCCCTCGGTGAGCGCGGTGATCGCAACGTCGCCGGCCTCACGGGGGGTGCCCAGCGCGTCGTAGGTTCCGCCGGGGCTCATCTCTCGTCGGACGGTAACCGCGCCCTCGGGATCGTACTCGATCACCTCGCCGCGGCCCAGCGTGATCACCTGACCGCCGGGTTTCCCGTGGTCGATGGCGAGATCGTCGCCCTCGCGGGGGCCGAACTGCCCGGCCACGGCGTCGAACGGGAACTGCTCGGGTTCACATAGCGCCTCCGCGAAATCGACGGCGTCGCTCGCGCTGTCGGAACCGGCCTTGATCCGGTGGTGGCCCGCCATCGTCGGGGCGACCTCGCGGCGAACGCCGTCGAGCGAAAACCGGCTCTCGCGGCCGAACCAGCACCACGCGCTCGCGTAGGGAGTAGTCGGATCGTCGCTGTCACCCTCGAGTTCGCCTGCGAGATCGGCGGCTGCCTCGATCTCGGTTTCGAGGTCAGCGAGGTCCGCCCCGCGGGCCCCCGGACCGAGTTCGACCCCCCACCCGGAGGGAATTTCGACAGAGAGCAACTCGACCAGCCCCGCGGTCTCGTCGTCGGGGGCGTCAACGATCCCGTTTGCGTCGGCGATCAGTGCCGCCATCCCGCCGGGGGTCGGTGCGCGGATCGTCGTCGTGAGGCCGGGATCGTCGTCGCTCCAGGGCGGCGTCGGATCAGCGACCTGTACCCGGACCTGGTCGCCACGGTCGATGTAGCCGTTGCTTTCCGAGAAGGGCAGGAAGCCGGACCCCTCGCCGAGCGAGACGGTCGCACCCCCGTTGTTGGTGTCCTCCACGGTGCCGGTGTATGTCGCTCCGAACGGGGTCGGATCGGCCCAGCGAAACGTGTCGCGTTCGATGTCGAGGAGCGCGCGGCCCGCCTCCACCGCGTCGGGTTCGCCATGCAGGCCGACCCCCTGTCGGTCGGCGGTCGTCCTGATGGCGAGGTCGGCGGGGCCATCGCCGAACGCCCGGTCGAACCGCTCGCGGATCGGCTCCGAGGCCCCAACGATCTCGTGGCCGGCCTCGCTGACCAGCCGCGTGAGCGCTGTCGCGTAGATCCCCCGGATCCGGACGTTCATAGCGCGTCGCGCGAGGCCCCGAACCGCACGCGAGCGTCGACGGTCGGTCCCAGCGCGAGTTCGACCACCTCGGGGTCGTCGTCGCCCTGCAGTACGCGCCCGTCCTCGACGGGCACGCCCCAGGTGTCGAAGCGCAGATATCCCCGGATGTCCTCCGAATGGGTGAACAGATCGCAGTACTCGATGTCGTGTTCGGGGTACTCGGTGGCGCTGTGAGCGCGATCCATGTCGGAGTAGACGGTATCGTGGGCGTCGAAAAACGCCGCCAGCCGGGTGGCGTCCTCGGCGGCGAGTTCGGTGATGCGGTCGGAGACCTCGACGAGCGCCTCGGTATCGATCCCGGCTTCACGAAACGCCTGCTGGGTCCGCTGATCGAAGTGCATACCCTCGCTTCTCGCGCCGGCGTGTTGAGCCTGACTAGTCGTCAGCGGAAACGGCCCCGCTCCAGTTCGCCTCGGCCTCGACCGGTTCGGCGTCCGCGTCGGCAGCGGCGTCCGTGTCGGTTTCGTCCCCGGTTTCCGTTCGAGGCGGTGTGCTGTAGATGATTCCGCGGCTCTTGCTGTACATCGTGGTCCGGACTCGCCGCCGACAACTCATAAGCCGTCCCCTGAAACAGTTGGTGGTGTTAAGACGCATAATAGGTCCAAAGGATTAGGATGCGAGCCGCCGAACCGAAGGATATGTCCGATCAGCGGGATCCGATCCAGCGCGAGGCACGCGAGTCGCGCGATCTCTACGACATCTCGACGTGGGAACGCCGCTCGGCGCTCGATACGATTGCAGCGGGCCTATATCGGCTCGGCGTGGCCGGCACGAAGACGTTCGTGGTCGTTCTCGCACTGTTGTTTCTCGCCGCACAGTTCGCCCTCGGGGGGTTGGGGGCGATAACCGACCCCATCGTCGGCGTGTTGGTGATCCTTTCGGTGGTTCCGGCGCTTGCCCTCGCCGCCTACGTCTGGCACGCCGACGTGACCACCGGCGAACCGCTGTCGTTGCTGGTGGCGACCTTCCTGCTCGCGGTGTTGTTTGCGATGTTCGCCGCCGTGATCAACTCGCTCGGAACGGGACTTTTCGGGAGCCTACCTTCGATCATCGGAATGCCGCTGTTTTTCTTTCTGGTCGTCGGCCCCGTCGAGGAGACGGTCAAACTGCTCGCGGTTCGGCTGTATGCTTATCACGACCGGCGTTTCGACGCCGTGATCGACGGGGCGGTCTACGGTGCGGCCGCCGGGCTGGGCTTTGCGACCATCGAGAACGCGATCTACATCACCCGCGGCCTCGAAACGGGTCTCGTCGGCCTCGAAGTGATCGGGGCCGCCGGCCCCACCGCCATCACGCGGGCGCTTGCTGGCCCGGGACACGTCATCTACTCATCGGTCGCGGGGTTCTATCTCGGGTTGGCGAAGTTCAATTCCGAGCACGCCGGTCCAATCGTCGTCAAGGGCGTGTTGATCGCCGCGATCTTCCACGGGCTGTACAACACGCTCGCGGGGATCGTTCCGACGATCCTCACCGCTACCGCAACCTGGATCACGCCCGCCGTCGCGCTGATCGGCTTTATCGTGGTCTACGACGGAGCAATCGGGTACTTCCTCTACCGGAAGATCGTGACGTATCGGCGCGCCTATGAGGCCGTCGGCGTCACCCGTACCGACCGTGACGACGAGCCCACTCCGGAACTCACCGAGTTCGACCCCTAATAGGGTCGACCATCCGCTCGACGTATTTGGCGATCACGTCGGCTTCGAGGTGGACTGGATCGCCGACCCCTTTCCCTCCGAGCGTCGTCGCCTCGTAGGTCGTCGGGACGACTGCCACAGCGAACTCCTCGTCGTCCCGTTTGGCCACCGTGAGGCTGATGCCATCGACGGTGATCGACCCCTTCTCGACGGTGTAGGCCGCGAGATCGGCCGGTAGGGAGAACACGAACCGCCAGTCCTCGCCGACCGATTCGATGTCACGGATCTCCCCGACGCCGTCGACGTGGCCCTGGACGAGGTGGCCGTCGAACCGGCCCTCGGCACCCATTGCGCGTTCGAGGTTGACGGCATCGCCCTCGCCGAGCGAGCCGAGATACGTCCGGGACACCGTCTCGCTGGCGAGAAAGACCTCGAACCCCTCGGTATCGAATTTCTCGACGGTCAGACAGGCCCCGCTGACGCTGATGCTCTGTCCGATCTCTAGATCGGCGGCGAACCCACACTCGATCCGGAGGCGGAGTCCCTCGTCGGTTTCGGTGCGCTCGCGGATGTCGCCGACTCCCTCGACGATCCCGGTGAACATACCTGAGCTTGGCGCGGTCGGCAAGAAAGGGTTCCGCCCGGATGTGGATACCCTTTTGTGGCGACGCCCGGAGGGGCCGGCATGGGTCTGCTCGCGCGTGCCCGGACGAGCTTCGTCGCCGGACTGGTGCTCATCACGCCGCTTGCGGTCACGCTGTTCGTCCTCCGGTTTGTCTTCGTCCGCCTCGCCGGCGTCCTCGATCCCATCGTGCGGGCGACGCGGTTGGCGACCTACACGGCAAACGTCGAGATCGTTGCGGAGGCCCTCGCGGCGGTCCTCCTAGTGGTCCTCATCACGCTCCTTGGATATGCCACCTCCCGGAGCGTCGGACGACGCCTCTTCGGGGGATTCGAGCGAATTATCCGCATCCTCCCCGCCGTCAGGACGGTCTACTTCGGCGTCCGGGGGGTGGCCGAGTCGCTGACAACCCGCGACGAGCGCTTCGAGCGCGTCGTCCTCGTCGAATACCCCCGCGAGGGATGCTATCGCATCGGATTCGTGACCAACGACGGTCCCGACGCGGTCGTCGCGGCGACGGGCACCGAAACCGTCGCCGTCTTCCTCCCCCACAGCCCGAACCCGATGGCGGGAACGCTCGTCATGGTCGCCCCGGGGGATCTCTACGACCTCGACATGAGCGTCCGCCGGGGGCTGCGCCTCGTCGTGACGACCGGCCTGAACGGCGACACCGCGGAACTCCCCGAGGGCGTCGTGCGGTAGGGTCGCCACGGAGACACCCTCGAAACACGACGCGTGGCCGCCGCCGCCGTTATATCCGATGGGCGTCTATCGCCGCTCGATGTCGAACATGGGGATTCTGGACATGATCGGGCTAACGGGGTCGCTCGTTTTCGCCATCCCCGTCGGCGTGTTCGGGCTGAACCAGTTGCTTGCCGGCGAGATACTGCTCGGTGGCGGGCTGGTCGTCGTCGCCGTAGCGATGGTACTGCTTCCCCAAAAGCTCACGACGCCGACGGACATCCCCGAGGAACTCGCCGGAACCGCCATCGGGAAGGCCATCAAGACTCCCGACGAGGACGAGAAACAGAGCCAGAGCCGGGATCGGGAGTAATTCCTAAGGGATAGTCGCCAAGGACGCTCGCATCGTCATCGACAACAATGAGGTCCGCGACCGCGACCGCACCCTCCGCCGGATCGAGGACCGACGGCGCGAGGGCGACGACCGCCCCCGACGGAACCGTTTCCCCCATCAGGGGGGCCTCCCGACGGGCGAGGCCAACGCCTCGAACTGTCTCCGTCTCGGAGGCGTCGAACCCGAAAGCCCCGATCTCGGCGACGGTCTCGTCGTGAACACTCCGGTTTTTGACGCCCGCCTCGATTTCCGCGAGGCCGGCCCGCCGCGCCGACTCGACCGCGACCGAGGCGCGTCGCTCCCAGCCGCCCGCGCTCTCGACGACGAAGGTCCGCGCGAGCGCGCCGTGATAGCTCCGCGGTCCGCGGGGCGACAGCGAGACGACTACCGTCCCGTCGGGCGGGATTTTCCGGTCGCCACCCGGTGGAACGCGGGTCTGACCGACGCGGATCGCCGTGTTTCCGGCTGGTCGAACCCCCTCGCGGGCGAGTTCGGCGTTGACCGCCCGGCGGAGCCGCTCGGCCGTGAGGGGATCGCCGTCGTCGACGACGCGCTCGCCCTCGACGCTCGCGTCCGCGAGGATCGCCTCGGCACGGGCCATTCCCGCCCGGGCGGCGTCCTGTACCGCGCGGATCCGCTCGATCTCCGCGTCGGTTTTGCGCGCGCGGATCCGCTCGACCACGTCGGTCGATGCCAGTTCACATCCGGCGCGTTCGAGCCAGACGGCGGCGTCGTGGGGAATGTGTGGGGGAACGAGCACCCGCCCGCCATCGAGCAGCTGTGCGGCCCGCCGGCCCGGCGCGGTCGCGCCCCCCCAGTCGTCGGTCACGACCCGCCCGGGAAACGCCCGTCGCGCCCGCTCCTCGAACCCTCGGGGAGCGACGAGTATCGGCTCGCCGTCGTAGACGAACGCATAGGGCCGATCAGGCTCTGAAATCCGGCTGAGATACCGCAGCGTGCCGTCGAAGCGGTCGCCGACGTGGACGAAGGCGTCCCGATCACCGAGTTCGTCCGCCAGCGGCCCGTAGTCGGTGTTGGGACCCATTCAGTGGGCTTCGGGCGCGTCGGCCTCGGCGATCAGCTCCTCGGCGGATTCCTCGCGGGGCTCGTTGCAGAGCAATACATCGATGGGCAGGGTTGGCGCGCCGTTGACGAGGTTTTCGAGGATGACCAACCGCTCGCGTGCCCGGCTCATCCCGACGTAGAACACCCGGCGCTCGTTGTCGGTGAGCACCGGCACCGGACTGGTGGTCCGGGTGAACTCCCCGTCGATGGGTAGTTGTTCCTTTTCGATGGTCGCGGCCATCTGCTCGACGACCTTCTCGGTCAGATCCGTCGAGACGAACACGTGATCGGCTTCGCGGCCCTTCGCGGAGTGGATCGTCCCGACCCGCACCCGGGCGGGGTCGGCTTCGCGATACGTTCCGGTGGCGAAGTAGGCCTTCATGCTCTTTCGCTGGAAGCTGGTGATCTTCCGGGACATGTCCGCCGCGGAGACGGGATCGGGCACGAACGGGACGTGCTCGCGGATCAGGTCGGGATCGACGTGCATCTCGGCGACGTTCTCGACGCCGGCCTCCTCCTGGCGCTGGTCGATGGCGTCGAACAGCTCGTCGCGCTCGTCGGTGCCGAACGCCGAGTCCGCGAGCATGTCCGCCAGCCGGCGGGCTTCGAGGCCGGTGATCGGTTCGTCCTCTTCGAGTTTCTCGACCGCGCCGATGTAGTGTTGTAATCGGTCGGTCCACATCCGCTGATCGGTCAACACCTTGAAGGGCATCCCCTCGGTGATGAACTCATCGAGGAATTGAAACATCTGGTAGCGCGCGCGAAACAGCACCATCATCGTTTCGTCGGGGCTTTCGGCGACCGTCGCGCGGACGTTCCGGACGAGATCGAGCACCGAAGGGCTCTCGACGGCCTCGACAGTGCCGCCTTCCTTGCGGGGATTGAGGTCTTTCTCCTGGCGTTTCTCGATGTGGCGGACCTCCCGGTTGACGACTTCAAGGACTCGCGAGGGGAGTCGGTAGGAGTTAGGCAAGACG
>CAYOFZ010000042.1:0-14486 GCA_964403315.1 uncultured Halobacteriales archaeon
AGACGTTGCGAGCGATGTCGACGCCGCTCGGCCACGATCCCTCGGCGTGGTCCTTGCCGAAGGGCTCGAAATCCACCCCTAAGAGCTTCCACTGGGCGACCCATTCGAAACGCCACGGGAGTTTGCCCTCCCGGAGCGTGGCGGTCCCCTCGTGACCACACCCCTCGATGACCTGCTCGCCGGCCTCGATATCGACACACTCGTAGGCGACGGTTCCGGAATCGAGGTCCACACCGACGATCCGGTCGGTCAGGTGCCCGCAGTTCTCACACCGTGCGAGAAACGGGATGTATTCCTCGTCAACCCCGGCTTGGTACTCCGAGAGCACCTCTCGGGCGCGGTCGCGGTTTTCGAGCAGGTAGCGGGTCGCATCCTCGAACGCACCCGACTCGTAGAGGGCGGTGTTGGATTCGATGTCGAGCGGGACGCCGAGTTGGTCAGCGCTCGCCTCGATCAAGTTCGAGAAGTGTGCGCCATACGAGTCGCAGCAGCCGAAGGGATCGGGGATTGCGGTGTAGGGCTTGCCGAGGTTTCGGCCCAGCGCGCCGGCGTTCACATCGCCGAGATCGACGATGGTGCCGTCGAGATCCGCGAGTTTTCTGGGGATCCCCCGAAGGCGGTCCCGGTCGTCGGCGGTGAACACCTGTCGAACCTCGTGGCCGCGTTCCCGGAGGATTTCGGCGACGAAATACCCCCGCATGATCTCGTTGACGTTGCCCAGATGGGGCACGCCCGATGGCGAGATGCCGCCCTTGATCGTGATAGGCTCGCCCGGCTCGCGGGCTTCTATCGTGTCGGCGATCTCGTCAGCCCAGAAGACGTAATCGCGTTCACCGCTGTCGCGGTCACGGAGGGTGTAGGGGTCCCCGTCAGCGCTCATCGTCAGCCCAGTAGGTGGGTTCGTCCCCGCCACCCTCGGGGATCACGTCGGTTCCCTCGTGGTCGCCGTAGCGCACCGCCGAGGCGATCCGTTCAGGCTCGGTGCCGTCGAGGACGATGGTTCGCATCCCCGAGCGCTCGATGATCTTCGCGGCGAGCAGATCGACCGGCGCCGACGACCCCGCGTTCATGTCGAGGTCGGCGATGGCCTCGACCAACTCGCCCGCGGTGAGCCGGTCGAACCGCTCCGCACCCGTGTCCGTCTCGGGATCGGCGCTGAACACGCCTGGAACGCTCGTCGCGTACACGAGCAGGTCGGCGTTGACGTATTCGGCGAGCGCGGCCCCGACCGCGTCGGTCGTCTGGGCGGGCGCGACCCCGCCCATAACACAGACATCACCGTTTCGAAGCGCTTCGCCGGCCTCCTCGTAGGTTTCCGCGGGCGCGGGCACGACCGCCTCGCCGAGGGCGGCGATCAGCAGCCGGGCGTTGAGCCGGGTAACATCGATCCCGATGGTGTCGAGTTCGATCTCGTTCGCGCCGAGTTCACGGGCGGTTTCGATGTAGGTGCGGGCGATGCCGCCACCGCCGACGACTGCCCCGACCGAACTCCCCTCGGTAGCGAGATCTTCGATGACGGCGGCGTGGTCCTCGATCCGATCGATACCGAGATCGGGCGCGAGCACGCTGCCGCCGATGGAAACGACCACGTTCATGCGTTGGCCGTTCGTAACCCGGTCCCTGGCTTAAGAATTGTCAACTCCTGCGCCGACACGTACAAATCCGTGTCGCCCGTCCACACGGATATGTACGTACTCGGGGTCATCGGTCCGGCGGAGGCGGACACGACGGAGCTGATCGAACGGCTCGTCGACCGACTCGACGAACGCGGTCGCGTCGCAACGGTCAAACAACCGACGGACGAATCGGACACCGGCACCATCGGCCGGGACGCCGCGAGATACCGCGGCGCGGGTGCGACGACGGTGTACGGGCTCGACGATACCGGTCGCTGGTTCGGGGCCGGTGATGACTTCTCGCTTGCGGACGTACTCGACCGGCTCGCTCCCGACTACAACTACGCCATCCTCGATGGATTCGACGCCGACATGCCGGGGATCGTCCTCGGAGGCGTCGACTACCTCGGTTCGACGCTCATCGAGGCAGAAACCGCGGACGATGTCGATGTGGACCGAGCGGTCGATGCGCTCGCCGAGACCGAACCCTACGTCATCCTCGAAACACTCATCGAACAGGTCAAGGAATCGCCGCACGCCGACCGAGCGGGGGCGATTGCGACGTTTACGGGGCGTGTACGAACCAAAGACGCGGACGACGACGCACCGACCGAACTGCTGGAATTCGAGACTTATGAGGGCATCGCCGAACAGCGACTCATCGATCTCCGGGAGGAACTCGAAGCACGCGATGGGATTTACGAGGTTCGTATGCACCACCGTACTGGAGTCATCGAATCCGGCGAGGACATCGTGTTCGTGGTCGTCCTCGCGGGCCACCGCGGGGAGGCGTTTCGCACCGTCGAGGACGGGATCGACCGGTTGAAAGACGAGGTCCCTATCTTCAAAAAGGAGGTCACGTCCGACGAGGAGTTCTGGGTTCATACACGTGACTGATAGTTATGATCTGACTAGGATAATTTCACCACATACAGAAGAAAACGATAACTATGTATGGCTTCGGCACGTAGTAGTAAGCAAGTGGCACAAAACGGATGCAGAACGGACAATAAAACGTCTACGGCTCGAATGAACCGTCCTGAATCTTCATTTTAGATTGATTTATCCCAAAGAAAGGAAAACATATTCTAAATATCCTCTACTTATAACGTTACTGCTCCGTTAAGCGGAAGGTGAGGAGACGATGAGCACTACCCCACAGCCCTCCGCAACACAGGAATCGAAGGAAGAACGGCTTAAACAGCACCTTAACCGGCGCGTGGAGGACGGCGATCTGTACTTCAAAAGCAAGTTCATCGCCGACGAGGTCGGCCTTTCGGCCAAAGAGATCGGGGCGCTGATGGTTCGCCTCAGCGAGTCGGCTGACGATCTCCGGATCGAGAAGTGGTCGTACACGAGCGCGACCACGTGGCACGTGACCCGTACCTGATTTCTGCCGTCGCTTCGCCCTCCGGGGATACTGTCGGTCGTACCTGTTTGTGTGTGATTCGCCGGGACGATCCGGCGAACCCGCTCACTGACGTACGACCGACAGTAGAGGTTCCAAGGCTTATACCCTCCCGGGCCTAATGCCGGACCGATGAGCGATCCCCGGGCAGGCCCTCCCGCCTCCGATATCGAGCCTGTTTTTACCGTCTACGAGACCGCAATCGACGGGGAGACGCTCCGCTACTACGGCAATCCCCGGCGGTCGGGGCAGGACGTGATACAGGAACTCTGGCCCGTGTTCCGCGAACGTGGCTATGAAGTGCGGCTCACCCGCGAATACGGCAAGTGGGTGTTGATCGCCGAACCCATCGAACTCGGAATCGACGGAGTTCCGTGGACGAACGTCGTCCTGTTCGTCGCTACAGTCCTTTCGACGCTGTTTGCCGGGTCGATCTGGTACCATCTCGACCCCGTTTCGCCGGAAATCCTCCGGGCATGGCCGTTTACGGTCGCGATCATGGGCGTGCTCGGAATTCACGAACTCGGACACTACGTTTTGAGCCGGTATCACAGGGTGAACGCGTCACTTCCGTATTTCATCCCGATCCCGACGCTAATCGGTACGATGGGTGCGGTCATCAAAATGAAAGGCCAGATCCCCAGCCGGAAGGCCCTCTTCGATATCGGGATCGCCGGGCCGCTCGCGGGCCTCTTGGCGACGATCATCGTCACTGTGATCGGATTGCACCTCCCGCCGGTGACTGCCCCCGAGTCGCTGGTCGGTGATCCGAACGCCATTCAGATTCAGCTCGGCTATCCGCCCCTGCTCGAAGGCTTGGCGTGGCTCGTTGATCAACCGCTGTACTACGAGGATCCCGCCGTCTCGGTCAATCCGGTCGTGATCGGCGGCTGGGTCGGCATGTTCGTCACCTTCCTCAACCTGATCCCCGTCGGCCAGCTCGATGGCGGTCACGTCCTCCGGGCGATCCTCGGCGAACAACAGGATCGGGTCACCGCGTTCGTTCCCATCGCCCTGTTCGGGCTGGCCGGCTACCTCTATTACGTCCGCGGCGTGTCCGGCAACGCCGCGTTCCTCTGGGCGTTCTGGGGGTTTCTCGCGCTGGTGTTTTCGTTCGTCGGCTCGGCGACCCCCATCGACGACCGCGAGCTTGGACGCTGGCGCGTGCTCATCGGCCTCGTAACGCTCGGGCTGGGCGCACTGTGTTTCACTCCGGTGCCGATCCAGGTCGGCTGAGGCGGCGAGTTACCCGTGGGTGAACCCCCGATCCGCCAGCGGTTCGCCGTCGAGCGAGACGCCCGATTCGGTGACCTCGCCGACGACCGAGAGCGAAACGTCCGTGGCCTGTTTCGCGTCCTCGACGGCGTGTTCGGGCAGGGTAGCGACGAGTTCGAAATCCTCACCGAAGGTGGTCGCCAGATCGATGGCCGCATCGCCGCCCGCGATCTCGTGGACGGATTCGTCGACCGGTATCGCATCGCTTTCGATGGCGAACCCACAGTCGCTCGCCATTGCGAGTTGGTGGAGCGAGCGTGCGAGGCCGTCGCTCGAATCTATCATCGCCGTGGCGCGAGGAGCAAGGGCCCGTCCGGCCCCGATCCGGGGTTCGAACCGAAAGAGATCGTTGGCCCGGTCGTCGTCGCCGCGCTCGAACAGTTCGAGAGCCGCCCCGCTGCGCCCGAGGGTGCCAGTGACACAGACGGCCTCGCCCGGACGAGCGCCCGAACGGGGGACGGGATCGGACGCGCGGCCGAGCGCGGTCGTCGCAACGGTGAACTCCTCGTGGGTATCGAGGTCGCCACCGACGTACGCTCCGCCGACCGCCTCACAGACCTCGCTCGCGCCAGCGACGAACGCCCGGAGTTCCTCCTCGATGAACTCGGGGGCGGCGTAGACGGCAACGGCCCCCGTTGCCTTGGCCCCCATCGCCGCGAGATCCGACAGGGAGGCTCCGACTGCCCGCCAGCCCGCCGTATACCGGGTGATGCCGTCGGGGAAATCGGTCGTCTGGTGGAGCATATCCGTCGTCAGGACCTGCTCGCCGACGACGGCGGCGTCGTCGCCAGCGTGTTCGAGGGTGCCGGCGAGGGTTTCCAGGGCGGCCCGTTCGTCCATGTTCTATGCTCCGCAAGCGAGCGGAAAAACGACCCGATCCGATCTCGGAGACGATGGGTTTAAACGCCGAACCGGCAAACGTCCAGCAATGACGACGTTCTACGACGTGCCAGCCGACGCCCTCATCGAGGAGCTCGCGGACCGACTCGACGACCGCATCGACCGACCCGACTGGGCGGTCTACGCGAAAGCCGGTTCGGACCGCGAACTCCCGCCCGAACGCGAGGACTTCTGGGAGATCCGTGCGGCCAGCCTGCTGCGCCGAGTCGCCATCGACGGTCCCGTCGGCGTCGAACGACTGGCCACCCACTACGGCGGCGCAAAGGAAGGGACGAACCGCTATCGCGTTGCACCGCCCCGACAGGCCGACGGCAGCGACAACATCATTCGCACGATCCTCCAGCAGTTCCAGGAGGAAGGGCTCGTCGAGGAACACGGCTCCGAGGGCCGCGAACTCAGCGCCGAAGGCCACAGCTTCATCGACGAGACCGCAAGCGACGTGCTCGATTCACTCGTTGAGGACCGCCCCGAACTCGAACGCTACGCGCAAGCGTAATCCCCCGGTCTCCGTAATCGTTTTGTCGCCCACGCAGGAATATTAGGATATGAGTGGAAGTTCCGAGGACGACCGACTCGAAGAACTCAGGGAGCAGAAACGCGAACAGATCCAGGAGCAGCAACAACAGGGATCCGAGGAGGCCCAGCAACAGGCCCAACAGCAGGCCGACGCCCAGAAACAGGCCATGCTGCGACAGCACCTCACCGACGGTGCCAGAAAGCGGCTCAACTCCGTGCGCATGAGCAAGCCCGACTTCGCGGATCAGGTCGAGCGCCAAGTCCTCGCGCTGGCTCGAAGTGGGCGCGTTCAGGGCAAGATCGACGAGGACCAGATGAAAGACCTCCTCAGCGAACTCACACCCGACAGCCAGAGCTACAACATCCGCCGCCGATAGCGGGGGATGGCTGGGGATGATCTCGGAGTGTTATACAGCGGCGGCAAGGATTCTGCGCTCGCGGCACTGTTGCTCGACGGGTTCTACGATGTGACGCTCGTGACCGCCCGCTTCGGGATCACCGACGACTGGAAGCACGCCCGAGAGACGGCAAAACGATCACGTTTCGAGTTCGAGCGACTCGACCTTGACCGGGCGGTCGCAGAGAATGCCGTCGAACGCATGCTCGAAGACGGCTACCCACGAAACGGCATTCAGGAGGTCCACGAACACGCTCTGGAGCGGGTCGCAACCGAGGGGTTCGAGACCGTCGCCGACGGCATCCGCCGCGACGACCGGGTGCCCTCGATCCCTCGAAATCAGGCACAGAGCCTCGAAGACCGCCACGACATCGAGTACGTTGCGCCGCTTGCGGGGTTCGGTCGGGATGCCGTCGATCATCTTGCCGCCGAGATCCTCGCAGTCGAGAGCGGTTCGAGCGAAGACATCAACCGCGCCGACTACGAGGCCGAACTCAGGACCCTGCTTGCAAAACGTGCGGGATCTGACGCCGTCGCCGAGATCTTCCCCGATCACGAACAAACTGCCGTCGTGGGGTTTCCGTCGCGGTGAATCGACCCGTCCGAGAGGAACAGGTTCAAGCGCTCGACCTGCGAATTCATGCGCATGTACGAGCGGATCAAGGGCTTTCGTGATTTCTACCCCGGCGAGATGCGCGCCCGGCGGGCGGTGACCGACGAGTTGGACCAAACTGCGCGGCAGTATGGCTTTCGGGAGGTTGGCACCCCCGCGCTCGAACGCACGCAAATGTACGTCGACAAAAGCGGCGAGGAGATCGTCGAGGAACTCTACAGCTTCACCGATCACAACGACCGCGAGGTGGCGATGACGCCCGAACTCACCCCGACGGTCGCGCGGATGGTCGTCGCCAAACAACAGGAGCTCTCGAAGCCGATCAAGTGGTTTTCTACCCGCCCCTTCTGGCGCTACGAACAGGTCCAGCAGGGCCGGTTCCGGGAATTTTACCAGACCAACGTCGATATCTTCGGATCGAGCGAGCCGGAGGCCGACGCCGAGATCCTCGCGTACTGTGCGGACGCGCTCACCGGCCTCGGCCTGTCGGGCGAGGACTTCGAGTTTCGGGTCTCTCACCGCGATATTTTGGGCGGCCTGCTCGAATCGTTCGACGCCGAGATCGACACCCGGGCGGCGATCCGGGCGGTCGACAAACGCGAGAAGGTCGAACCCGTCGAGTACTACGGCCTGCTTACCGACGCCGGCCTGAGCGAGGATCAAGCGGAGCGGTTCGACGCCCTGCTGGCGACCGATGATCTCGATGACCTGATCGAGTTCGCCGGCACCGACCGCGTCGAGTCGGCGGTCGGGAACCTCCGTGCGGTGCTTGAAGCCGCCGAGGACTTCGGAGCCCGAGAGTACTGTTCGGTGTCGCTGGAAACCGCCCGCGGGCTGGATTACTATACGGGTGTCGTCTTCGAGTGTTTCGATTCAGCCGGGGAGGTCAGCAGGTCGATCTTCGGCGGCGGGCGCTACGACGACCTGATCGAGGGCTTTGGCGGTCAGACGATGCCCGCCGTCGGGGTCGCGCCCGGCCACGCGACGCTCTCGTTGCTCCTCCAGCGCGCGGGCGTCGGGCCCGCCGAGGAACTCCGGACCGATTACTACGTCCTTCGCGTGGGCGAGACCCGCTCGGTCGCCGGTCGGATCGCCCGCGAGTTGCGCGAGCGGGGCAACGTCGTCGAGACCGACCTCTCGGGGCGGAGTTTCGGCTCCCAGATGAACTACGCCGACTCGATCAACGCCGAAACGGTCGTGATCGTCGGCGAGCGCGACCTCGAAAACGACGAAGTGACCGTCAAGGACATGGAGTCGGGCGACCAGACCGCCGTTCCGGTCGGCTCGTTCCCCGGTGAACACGACCGCCCAATCTACGACGATTTCGCCTGAGCCGGCCGTAGCTTATCGGCACGTAGCTATAACTACGGTCGCTCTGTAATCGCAGGTATGACCGCATCCGCTGACGACCGACCGAACGTCCTCCTGATGCACTGTCACGATCTAGGCCGGTATCTCGGCTGTTATGGGCGAGATATCGAGACTCCTAACATCGACGCCATCGCTGACGACGGCGTTCTCTTCGAGAACCACTACGGGACGGCCCCGCAGTGTTCGCCGAGCCGGGGCAGCCTCCTGACGGGCCGGTACCCCCACGTCAACGGCCTGATGGGGCTTGCCCACGAAAACTGGGAACTCGACGCCGACGAACGGACGCTACCGGAGTACCTCAATGATTGTGGATACGAAACCCATCTGTTCGGCCTCCAGCACGTCACTGACGACCTGGATCGGCTCGGGTTCGATCACGTCCACTCGGGCGGGAACCTCTCACCCGCGGTCTCGCCGGAAATCCACGAGGTCAACCGCGCCCGGAAGGTCGCCGGTACAACCGAGATGTTTTTCGAGAAGGATCAGTTCAATCACCCGTTTTTCGCCTCTATCGGGTTTTTCGAACTCCACCGGGGGGAAACCGACAACGGGCTCTTCGAGTTCGGGGGTCCGGAGTACGAACCCGACGACCCCGAAGGGATCGCCCCGCTTCCGTACCTCCCCGACGAACCCGGCATTAGGGAGGATCTCGCGGAGATGCGCGGGATGGTTCACGCCGTCGATGAGGCGGTCGGTACCGTCACCGACGCGCTCGAAGCGGCGGGGCTTGCCGAGGAGACGCTCGTGATCTTCACGACCGAGCACGGCATTGCCTTCCCCCGGGCGAAGGGCTCGTGTTACGATCCCGGCATCGAGGCCGCCTTGGTGCTGCGGTATCCCGGCATGATCGACGGCGGAACCCGGTACGACGAACTCGTGAGCAACGTCGACGTGGTGCCGACGATCCTGGATCTGCTCGACGAACCCGTTCCCGAGCGGATCGAGGGGCGGAGTTTCCTGCCGTTGTTGACCGACAAGGAGTACTTCCCTCGCGATCAGGTGTTCGCCGAGATGACCTGGCACGACCGGTACAACCCGGTGCGGGCGATCCGTACAGACGAATACAAATATATTCGGAGCTTCTGGCACCTGCCGTCGGTGTATCTCACCAACGACGTGTTCGTGAGCAAGGCCGGCCGGGAGGTCCGCGAGGACCTCAATTCGGGCCAGCGACCCTACGAGGAACTGTACGACCTCGATGACGATCCCTACGAACAGGACGATCTGGCCGACGAGCCCGATTACGAACACGTCCGCGATCAACTTCGGGGCCGGTTGGTGCGCTGGATGCGAAACACTGATGATCCGTTGTTCGACGGGCCCGTGCCGCCGGAGGATTACGGGGAGATACTGCCCGATCACACGCGATGAGGCGTGCCTTCCGGCTGGCCTACGACGGCACGCCCTACCATGGATTGCAGCGCCAGCCCGACGTCCGAACCATCGAAGACAAGTTGTTCGACGCGCTCCGAGTTCTCGACGTGTTCGAGGGCGAAACGCCCGCGGGCTACGCCGCCGCGGGACGCACCGATGCCGGCGTCTCGGCGCTCGCGCAAACGGTCGCGTTCGAGGCCCCCGACTGGCTGGTTCCCGCCGCTTTGAACGCCGAACTCCCCGAGTCGATCCGGGCATGGGCCTGGGCGGACGCACCGCCGGAGTTTCATGCCACCCACGATGCCCGCTCGCGGGAGTACACCTACCACCTCCACGCGCCCGACGCCGACGACGACGGGGTTCGTGTCAGTCTCGACCGCCTCGCGGGCACCCACGATTTTCAGGATCTCACGCCCGAGGGTGGCGATACGGTCCGGACGATCCACGGAACCCGGACCGTCCGCGACGGCGATTTCCTCGTCGTGACGGTCCGGGCCGGTGGGTTCCTCCGTCATCTCGTCCGCCGGATCGTCTCGCTGATTCACGAGGTCGGACGCGGCGAGCGCGAACTGGGGTTCGTCGACCGGGCCCTCTCCTCCGAGCGTCTCACCGGACCCGCGGGGATCGCGTCCGCACCGCCTGAGCCGTTGGTGTTGAGCGACGTGGCCTACCCGGATCTCGATTTCGCTATCGATGAACGGGCTGCGAACAGTGCTCGTGAGACCTTCGAGACGAAGCGAATCAACCGCCGAACGGGCGCGCGGGTCGTCGGCGCGATCCGCCGGGGGATCTAGTCCCAGCGGTCGGGCCAGACCTCGGCGGCGCGCATCCCCGCTTCGAGGTCGGCCTCCCACATCCGCTCGCGCAGGGCGTCGTCCTCGATCCGGGAGGGGTCGGCGTGGGCCAATTCGCGTACCAAAAGCGCCGCGAGCATCGCGTGTTCACGGAGGTTCCGGGGATCGACCTTATCGCGGGTATCGGCATGGGTATGCCCCCAGCCCCGCCCGCGCTCGCCGCTGTTGCTCTGGAGTTGCAGGGCGGGCACGCCCCCTCTGAGGAACGGCCAGTGGTCGCTGTAGGGGTGAGGGTCGCGCTCGAAGGAAACGGGCTGGCCCCATTCGTCGCAGGTCCGCTCAACGAGGTCCTCGATTTCCTCGGAGCCGTGGGTGAGAGCCGCGAGATTCCTGAATCGCCCGGCACCGTCGATGTTGACCACCGCCCGGACGCGGTCGAGATCCAGCGAATCGGCCAGCGCCTCCGACCCCATCAGGCCGATCTCCTCACAGCCCACGCCGGCGATCCGAACCCGGCGGTCGAGGTCCATTTCGGCGAGCAGACGGGCCGCGCCGACGACGACCGCGATCCCACAGCCATTATCAAGCGCGCCCTCCGCGATGTCGTGGGCGTCGTAGTGGCCGACCACCAGGATTTCCTCGTCGGTGTCAGGGCCGAGCGTTCCGTGGACGTTCCGGCTCGTTCCCGGTTCGGTCATTGCCGATACCGAGAGTCGCGCGCGACCGTCGCGGTCGGCGTATTCCGAGAGCCACGCGCCGGTTTCCTTCGAGACGCCGACGCCCGGAACGGCGGCCTCGGCGTTGAACCGCAGGGTGCCGGTCGGCGGGAGCTGGCCGGGGACGTGGTTGGCGAAGACGAACGCCGCCGCGCCCGCGGCGACGGCGTGGCCGAACGTCTCCATGCGGTGAACGAATCGCCCCTTCGAGGGTGGGGTGGTCGTGCTCGCAAGGGCGATCCTGCCCGCCACGTCCGCCTCCTCGATCTCCTCGGGCGTCCCATAGCCGACATCCGCGAGGTCGGCACTGATCTCGCCCGCCGGCGAGTAGGGCAGCGCGACGGTTCCGAAGGAGCGTTCGACCGGCTCGGTCACTGCGAGGTCGGCCCGGTCCCGGTTCCAGCGCCGGATCTCGAACTCCTGTCGCTCTACGTTTTCGACATCTGCCTCTTCGAGGGCCTCAGTGACGAGATCGGCGGCCCGGCGCTCGCCGGGGTAGCCACCCATCCGTTCGTCGAGTTCGGTTAGCCGGGTGAGGAACTCCCAGCTTGTCTCATCATGCCAGGCGCGACCGAGCACCGTATCGAGATCCATGACGGAGCCATGCGTAGCGGTCCCCATGGGGGTTGTGTTTTCGAGTGTGGATCGCCAGCGTTTATCCCCCCTGTGGCGTATAGTACCCCATGAGTTCGGTTCCCGAACGCGGCGAGATCGATGAGGAATACACCTGGGACCTCGAAAGCATCTACGCGACCGACGAGGACTGGGAAGCGGCCTACGAGACCGTCGAAGAGCGCATCGACGACCTCGCGGCCTACGAGGGGCGAACGACCGAAAGCAGCGAGACCCTTCTCTCAGTGCTTGAATTGCGCGAGGAACTCATGCGCGAACTCTCACAGGTCGCCGCCTACGCCCGGATGCGCCGCGACGAGGACACCCGCGATCAGACCTACCAGGCCCTGACCGCCCGCGCGCAGTCGCTCGCCGCCGACGCGTCCAGTGCCGCGAGTTTCATCGAACCCGAACTCCAAGACCTCGACCGCGACGACCTCGGCGCGCTGATCGACGAGGAACCCGCCCTCGAGGAGTACGACCACTACTTCGACGACGTGTTGCGGATGAAACCCCACACCCGGTCGGCGGAAATCGAGAGCTTGCTCGCGGATCTCGGGGAAGTGACCGGCGCGTCGGGCGAGATCTATACCATGCTCGCAAACGCCGACATCGAGTTCCCGACCGTCGAGCGCGACGGCGAAGCCGTCGAGATCACCCAGTCGAACTTCACGAAACTCCAGAAAAACCCCGACCGGGAGTTCCGCCGCGAGGTCTACGAGGGGTTTTACGACGAATGGGGAGAGATCCGCAACACCGTCGCCACCGCCTACGAAAACAGCGTGAAGGCCGACACCAAACTCGCCCGGGCACGCAACTACGACACCGCCCGCGAGGCCGCCATGCACGGGCCGAACGTTCCCGTCGAGGTCTACGACAACCTCGTCGAGACGGTACGGGAAAACCTCGACAAACTGCACCGCCACGCCGAGTTGAAACGCGAAGCCCTCGGGGTCGACGAACTCCGGATGTGGGACCTCTACATGCCCATCGCACGGAGCGAGAGCCCGGATCTCGATTACGAGACGGCGACCGATCACGTGATCGAGGCGCTCGCGCCGCTGGGTGAGGACTACCGGTCCCGGGTGGCCGAGGGCCTCGAATCGCGGTGGGTGGACGTCTACGAGAACGTCGGCAAGCAGTCGGGCGCGTACTCGGGAGGTACCTACGACACCCAGCCGTTCATCCTGATGAACTACCAGGAGGATATCCCCTCAATGTACACGCTGGCCCACGAACTGGGCCACTCGCTGCATTCGCAGTTGACGAGCGAACACCAGCCCTACGTCTACAATGACTACGAGATCTTCGTCGCCGAGGTCGCTTCGACGGTCAACGAGGCATTACTGACTCACCACCTGCTCGACACTGTCGAGGACGAGGACTTTCGGCTGCACGTCCTGAACGAGTACCTCGAACGGTTCCGCTCGACGCTATACCGCCAGACCATGTTCGCGGATTTCGAACACCGCGCCCACGAGATCGTTCAGGAAGAGGGTGCGCTCACTCCCGACCGGCTGGACGACCTCTACGGCGACCTCAAAGCGGAGTTTTACGCACCCGCCGCCCTCGACGACCGGATCGCCCGCGAGTGGATGCGCATTCCCCACTTCTACCGCGCGTACTACGTCTATCAGTACGCGACGGGGATCAGCGCCGCCGTCTCGCTTGCGACCGACATCATCGAGGAGGGCGAGCCTGCGGCAACACGCTACCGCGAGTTCCTTCAGTCAGGGTCGCGCGAATATCCCCTCGAACTCCTCGATATCGCGGGCGTGGACATGCGCTCGCCCGACCCCATCGAGGACGCCCTCGGGGTCTACGACGACTACCTCGACGAGATGGAGTCGTTGCTCTGAGAGATCCACCGCGACCCAAAGGCACTTTTAACACGATTTCCTAGTGAGAGTACAAATGGCCCATAGCCCTTCGATCCCCGACCGGCCGCATCTCGACCTCGATCCCGAGATGCCGCCGGAAGAGCAGCTCGAAGCCCTGCGCGATCACTACGGCGACATCGTTCGGATCAACAGCCAACTCGAAGAGCGCCTCGATGACGCGACCGACCGCAGGGAAACCCTCCGCGAGCGCGCCGACGAACTCGAACGCGAAAACACCGCGCTCAAGACCGCCTCACTGTACATCGCTACCATCGAGGAACTCACCGATGACGGCGCGATCATCAAACAGCACGGCACCAACCAGGAGGTGCTCACCGAGGTCGATGCTTCGCTCGCCGACGAACTGGAGGCGGGCGACCGCGTCGCCGTCAACGATTCCTTCGGCGTTGAAACCCCGCTCGATGACGAAACCGACGCCCGCACACAGGCGATGGCCGTCGACGAAAGTCCCGAGATGGCCTACGACGACATCGGCGGAATCGACGACCAGATCCGCGAAGTGCGGGAAGCCGTCGAGGACCCGCTCGCCGACCCCGAGCAGTTCGCCGAAGTAGGCATCGAACCCCCGGGCGGCGTCCTCCTGCATGGGCCGCCCGGAACGGGCAAGACGATGCTGGCCAAGGCCGTCGCCAACGAGACCGACGCCACCTTCATCAAGATGGCCGGCTCGGAGCTGGTCCAGAAGTTCATCGGCGAGGGTGCGCGGCTGGTCCGTGATCTGTTCGAACTCGCAAGCGAACACGAACCCGCGATCATCTTCATCGACGAGATCGACGCCATCGCTTCCAAGCGAACGGAGTCGAAAACGAGCGGCGACGCCGAGGTCCAGCGCACGATGATGCAGCTGCTCTCGGAACTCGACGGGTTCGAGGACCGCGGGGAGATCCGCATCATCGCGGCGACGAATCGCTTCGACATGCTCGACCGGGCACTCCTTCGCCCGGGCCGGTTCGACCGGCTCATCGAGGTCCCCGAACCCGACGCCGAGGGCCG
>CAYOFZ010000043.1:0-14355 GCA_964403315.1 uncultured Halobacteriales archaeon
TTCGAGCGCATGGGAGAGCGAGAACGGCTCGATTCGAAGCCAGTCGAAATCGTTCCGGATTTCCTGTTGGCTCGGAGATGGCGTCTGGACGATGACCCGTCCGACGGCGATTTGCTTGATGTTGATGGTCGAGGTGACGAACGTCTCGCTTTCGTGCTGGTCGAGATACAATTTCGCCCGAGCCTCGCCATTTTGGTGATCGATGAGAAACGTCGTATCGAGGAATTTCATTCGGTCTCCGATTCCGGCTGGTCGTCCGTCGTTGCTGCCAGCTCCTCGATGACCTCGTTTTGTCGGTTCGCCAAGCCTGCATCCATATCCCCCCGCTGTGCCCGCACGACTGCTTCGAACTCCTCGGCATCGTCGCTCATCCGTCCGAACGAATACCGCCAATCCGACTGTGTGTCATCGAGGATGCGATCAACGGCGTCGCTAAAGCTCTCTCCCTCCCGTTTCTCCGCGGCAAGTCGTTCATACACCTCTTCACGCAATCCGACGATCTTCGTTCCCATATAGTGTTTGTATGTATAAACGCAAAACGGTTCCCACAAAGTAGATTTCTCACCGATAGCCGAGTACCGTACCTACTGCAACGACCGCCCGATCCGCCTGCCGTCCACCGTCTCGGGGAAGATCTTTCCCGGATTCAGCGTGTCGCCCGGATCGAGCGCGTGTTTGATCGCGCGCATCGCTTCGACGCTTTCCTCGCCGTGTTCGTAGACGAGGTGCTCGCGTTTGCCCTGGCCGATGCCGTGCTCGCCCGTCGCAGTGCCCCCGAGATCGATGGCCCGGCGGACGATCTCCGCGTAGACCTCCTCGCCGAGTTCGACATGCTCGGGGTCGTCGGGATCGACCAGCACGGTGTAGTGGACGTTGCCATCGCCCGCGTGGCCGAAACACGGGACCGCGAGGTCGTGTTCGGCGGCGAGTTCCTTCGCGTACCGGATGATCTCGGGATACTCGCTGATCGGCACGGTCACGTCGCCGGGGTGGATGGGCTGGCGGTCGGGATCGAACGTCCGGACGGCGTAGGCGAGTTCCCGGCGGGCCTCCCAGAGGTCGTCCATCTCGGTTTTGTCGGCCATCTCGAAGCGATCGAGGTCGTGGGCTTCGAAGATCGACCGGCAGAACTCGATCTCCTCGTCGATCCCGTGGTTGGCGTGGAACTCGACGAACGTCATCGGCGCGTCGGGCAGGTCGGTTCCAAGATAACGGTTCGCCATCCGCGCCGAGAGGCCGTCGATCAACTCGATGGTGGCGAGATCGACGCCCGAGCGCACCGCATCGAACACCGCGGCGGTCGCGTCGTCGAGCGAGTCGAAGATCGCCCGTCCGCCCCGGACTTGTTCGGGCCGACCGGCGAGTTCGAGCGTCGCCTCGGTGACGACCGCGAGCGTCCCCTCGCTGCCGATCAGCAGGTCGGTGAGGTTGTAGCCACTTGAGGTTTTGACCGACCCGCTCCCGGTGGAGACGACCGAGCCATCCGCGAGGACCGCTTCGAGGCCGAGTACCCAGTCGCTCACCTCGCCGTACTTGACGGTCTTCATGCCGCTGGCGTCGGTGGCAATCATGCCCCCGACCGTCGAGAACTCCCCCGAGGAGGGAAGCGGCGGGAAAAACAGGCCGTCGGCGGCGGCGCGTTCGTCCACCGCCGAGCCGATCACCCCCGGCCCGACAGTAATCCGGAAGTCGTCGGGCCGGTACTCGCGGATCGCGTCCATCCGGGTAAGGTCCAGGCTGATCCCACCGTGGGCGGGAACGGCGTTGCCCTCCAATCCCGTTCCGGCGGCGTAGGGGGTCACCGCCACGCCACGGTCGGTGGCCGCCTCCAGAACGGCCGCAACGTCGGCGGTCGATTCGGGCCAGACCACGGCCTCGGGACGGCTCCCGGTATCGCGGCCTTGCGCGCCCACGTCGGCGGCGTGGCTCTCGCGGTCGGAGTCGCTGACCGACACCTGATCGTCGGTGAGATCGAGGTCGGTCAAAAACGCGGTATCGGCTTCAGTCATACCCGATCATCCGCTCGTCACATACCTGTTGTGCATTGTTCACACACTTTCATCGGAACGGTCCGAGATAAATCCCAGCCCTCTGCCAGCGTACCGCGCGAGTTCTCCTAAACGGAGCGGAGACCACCGTTGAGAACACCGATCGTCGTTATCTCGAAAAACACGAGATTACCCGTCGTTTCGGTCCCTTCTCGACCGTACGGTACGCGGATCGTCTCCGAGCTGGGAAGCGTCCCGACGACCACATGGCTCAGGGAAGGGTCGAAAACGTCGTCGTATTGCCTCGTTTCCATCGGGTCTATTGGGACCTGCCCCCGTTCTTCACTAATTCTCGTCTCACCTCGGGCGAAAACGTGATGTGTTCCAGTTCTACGACGTGCGGAAGATCGTGACGATTTTCGAAGACGAGCGAACCAACACTCGCGGACGAATCGGATTGACACCCCGAAAGCGATACCATTGTAGCAGGGAGCGCATACAGAAACGTTCGGCGATCAACTACAGCCATATTCAATATAAAATAATATAAAAATAAATATATTCCGATCAGTTACCACTGGAACAGGCTCGTCTCGATGTTTCCCCTCAAAATTCGATGTAGCTATTTACCGTTACTCCACTGCGCGGGTCGCCTCGCCCATGACCGCTATCGCGTCTTTCAGTTCCTCGGTGCCCGTCGCATACGAGATCCGGGCGTAGCCGTCGCCGGCCTCGCCGAAGGCCTCGCCGGGGACGACGACCACGCCGCGGTCGATGACTTCCTCGACCCAGCCCTCGGGCACCTTCGGCATCGCGTAGAACGCCCCCTGGGGGGTGGGCGTTTCGAGGCCGACCTCCGCGAGGCCGTCGAGCAACACATCGCGGCGCTGTTCGAACGCCGCGACCATCTCCGCGACCGGCCCCTGGGGGCCCCGCAGCGCGGCCTCGGCGGCGTGCTGGGCCGGTGCGCTCGCACACGCTTGGATGTACTGGTGGACCCGGAGCATGCGCTCGACTCGGTCGGTCGAACCGGTGATCCAGCCCAGCCGCCAGCCCGTCATCGAGTAGGTCTTCGAGCAGGCGCTGACGACGACCACGTTGTCGGTCTCGGCGAACTCCACGGGCGAGCGGTGTTCGCCCTCGAAGACGATGTGTTCGTAGACCTCATCGCTGATACAGAGCACGTCGTGTTCGTCGGCGATCCGGGCGAACTCGCGCATGTCGTCTTCGCTCTGGACCGCCCCAGTCGGATTCGCGGGGCTGTTGACGATGAAAGCGGCGGTGTCGTCAGTGATGGCAGCCTCCACGTCGGCGGGGTCCATCGTGAGGTCCTCGCGCAGCGTGATCGGTTTGGGCGTGCCGCCCGCAATCGTGGTCAGCGCGTCGTAGGAGACGAACCCGGGATCCGGAAAGAGGACTTCCTGATCCGGATCGACGTGGGCCTCCAACGCGAGATGGAGCGCCTCGCTACCCCCGGCAGTGGCGATCACGTCCTCGGGATCGATGGCGAGGGAGTAGTCGCGGTCGTATTTCTCGCTGATCGCCTCGCGCAACTCTCGGGTGCCCTTGTTGGAGGTGTAGCCGTCGGCCAGATCCGATCCGATGGCCTCGACGGCAGCCTCGCGGGCGTGATCGGGCGTGGGGAAGTCCGGTTGGCCCAGTCCGAGGTTGATCGCGTCCTCGCCGGCGGCCTCGAAGACCTCGCGGATGCCGCTGATCGACACCGATTCGACTCGGTCGGAGAAGTGGGTCATGGCTCGTAGCGCGGCCCGGGTTCGCATAACGCTTTTCGTCTACCCCTCGTGCTCCTCGCGGAGGTCCTCGACGTGGCCCTCCAGAACCGAGAGCGCCGCGTCGGCGTCCATATAGCCCTGTTCGTACTCGGCGTAGACAGCGTCGGCACCGTCGAGGAACTCCTCAACGGTGTCTTCGAGGTCGGCCATACGAAGGCCAACGGAATGGACGGACAAAACCGTGACTGGTTGGCGACGAGTCGCTGACCGTGAGCGAATGAACATGAGCGAGCGAGGTTTTTAGTCCACTGGACGAGCGTAGCTCTTCCAAGCTCTGCCTCGCCGCGCTCGGCAGAACAGGTTTTTGCGGCCAGCGTGGGACCTTCGGTCCCACGGGCCGTGCGAACCGTGCGGAACTCCGTTCCGCTGGCCGTGCGAGCGGACCTGCGGCCCGCGAGCAGAGGGCACTCCACGCCCGTGAGCAGAGAGCGGTTCGCTCGCTTTGCGAGCGCACCCGAGCCGGAAAAACGTAGGGATTACTGATACATCCGCAGGGGCTGGGCCTGCGTGCTCTCGTCGTCGGCGGCCTGTTGCATCTGCTGTGCGAGCTGTTCGCGCTGTTCGCTGATCTCCTCGGTCTGTTCGACCAGCGATTCGGTGTCGACCTCGATCCCGGCGATGGGGGCGATCCCGTGTTCGATCAGCGCGCGGGCGGCCTCGGGGTCGGGGAACTGTGGGTCGCTTTCGACGATCAGCCCGACGCTGTCGAGGTCGGTTTCGGCGGCGCGGTTGAGCAACGCGCCCGTCGGCCCGCTGATGAACCCGGTTTCGCGGGGCGGAACGATACCCGCGCCGTCGAGATACCGGTCGCCGTTGCCGGTGGCGACGCCGGCGAGTTCGGGGGCACCGTCCTTGTCGGCGGGACGCCCGCTGAGATATAGCGGCGTTACCCCCTGATCGTCTATCCAGCCGGAAACACAGTCGGCGAACTCCGGTGCGCCATCGCCCGAGACGGGCACCTCGCTCTGGAGCGCGAGCAAGTCCCGTTCGGGATCGGCGTACAGCCGTACCGGCGGCTTGAGTTCGTCGTCCTCGCTGTGGTAGACGCCGATCCTCGGGAGCCCGTCGCAGTGGACGCTCGCGTAGTGCTCCATGTCGAACTCCCGGATCAGGTGATCGGTGGCGATCTTGCCGACGAGGCCGACCCCCGGCATCCCCTCGACGAGGAACGGCTCATCGAACGAGACGGAGTCGTCTCGGATGGTGACACGTGCCATACCGGGAAGAGAGCCCCACTGTGCATAAAACCCGCCGTGGCGTGGTCGGGCCGATGGTGATCCGAAACCCACAAACGCCCGCCAGCGATACGTCGACGCGATGGAGCCGCTGGAGCGGTACGAACCGCTGATCGATGACTTCGAGGCGTTCCTGTCGGCCTGTGAGCGCCCGCTACCCCCGGTCGTCCGGGTGAACACGATCAAGGCCACCCCCGACCGGGTGCGCCGGGCCTTTGAGGAGGAGGGCGTCGGTTGGGAACCCCGTACATGGAACGACCGGGTGCTCGCACTCGACACCGACAAACCCGGCAACACGTGGCCGCATTTCCACGGCTGGATCCACGGCCAGGAGGAGATCTCCTCGCTGCCCGCACGCGTGCTCGATCCCGACCCCGGCGAGCGCGTGTTTGACGCGTGTGCGGCCCCCGGCGGGAAAACCACCCAGCTGGCAGCGTTGATGGATGACGAGGGGCTGGTGGTCGGAAACGACCGAAACCTGGGCCGGCTCTCGGCGCTTCGGTTCAACGCCGAACGCCTCGGGGCGACCAGCGCGGCGGTCACCAATCAGGACGCCCGGAACTTCTCGCTGAAGCCCTTCGATGGCGAGGCGTTCGACCGGGCGCTGGTCGATGCCCCCTGTTCGTGCGAGGGGACGATCCGGAAAAACCCCGACGCGCTCGATGAGTGGTCGATCTCCCACGTCGAAGGGATCGCGGGCGTCCAGAAGGGGATCCTCCGGCGGGCGATCCAAGCGACCCATCCTGGGGGGAGCGTCGTCTACTCGACGTGTACGTTCGCCCCCGAGGAAAACGAGGCCGTCCTCGATCACGCCCTCGAACGCGAGCCCTGCGAACTCGTTCCCTTCGAGGTCGATCTCGACGCCGCGCCGGGCGTCACCGAGTGGCAAGGAGAACGGTACGACGACTCGGTTCGCCACGCCAAGCGCTTTTACCCCCATTACAATGACACGGGTGGGTTTTTTTGTGCGAAACTGGAGGTGGCGGGATGAACATCCTCTCGCGATGCTGCTCGCGGAAACACGGTCGTTTCGGCTCGTTCGCCTCACACTCCCTGTTCACACTCACCACCAAAGGTGGTTCGCGTGAATAACGGCCAGCGCTTCGACCGCCTGCCCACCACCGCGAGCGAGCGCGTGGTCGAGGGCCGGGCGACCCGCGAGGAAGTCTTGGCGTGGTGGGACGAGCGCTTCGGTATCGAACCCGCAACCTTCGAGGAACATACCTTCTGGGAGAAGGGTGCGGGCAAGATCTGGATCCTCCACGGCGAAGTATCCTCGCCCGTCGAGATCGAGGGACTGGGAATGACGTTCCTCAGGACCCGACAGGAACACTGGAAACCCACCACGAACGCCGTCCAGCGCTTTGGCCACCACGCTGAGCGCAACACCATCGAACTCACCCGCGAACAGGCCCAGCGGTTCGTCCGCGGTGAGGACCAAGACCTCGACTGGGCCGGCGACTGGGGGTATCTGATCGCCGCCCACGACCTCGCGGGCGGCCCCGAACCCCTCGGCGTGGGGCTGTACCTCTACGACGAACTCCGGTCGGTGGTGCCGAAAGGACGGCGGCGCGAGGATTGACCGTTCGGATCAATCCGAATCCAGCGTGCGGACCGTACCGCCCGACAACCCGGCCCACTCGATGCGATAGCCGAGCGACGAGAGGGCGGCGCTGGCCTCGTCGATGCCCGCCTCCGCGAGGATTTCCTCGGCTTCGGCGAGCGACTGGCCGGGCTCGATGGCCGCCCCGAGGCGGTCGAGGACCGCCGGCCGGACGAGCGTGCGACCGATCCGCTCGTGGTCGGGAAATGCGACGCGCGCGAGGGCGTCCTCGCTCACCCCGTGGCGGGCGGCGAGATCCGCGAGGGTGACGGCGTCGTCTTCGGGGGCGAGTACGTCGGGCAACGCGGCGGCGTTCTCGGCCACGAGGTCGTCCTCGTAGCGACGCAGGGCGTCCCGAACGGCCTTGATCCCGACGGTCCCCGAGTAGGGAATGGCACGGTGGTCGCGGGCCTCGATCTCATCGCCAGCGTTCAGACTCTCGTCGACGGCGACCAACAGTTCGACGCTTTCGACGTCGTCGAGCTGGGCGAGTTTCTTTTCGACGTACTCGGGCGTCCAGAAACCCATGATCTCGAAGTAGACGCGGAAATCGCCGTACCGGTAGTCGAAGACGAAATCGGGAATCATCACGCTCGCGCCGACTTCGAGGGGTTCGGGCTCGCGGGTCAGGTCCCAGTCGAGATCCAGCGCGGAAAAGCGGGCGGCGAAGTCGCGTTCGACGGTGCTGTCGTAGCTCACCTCGACGACCGGCTCGGCGTCGGGCGGGCGGAGGGGGTCGGCGTTTGAGAGTTCGAGCGTGCGCTCGGCCCCGCGGTCGTCTATCGTCGCGGTCAGTTCCCAGTCGGCGGTATCGACCACACTCCGGAGCAGACGAGCGAACCGCGTGCCGTACCGCCGCGTCGAGCGAAAGAGGGCATCGGGCCCAGTAACGAGGAGTTCTCGTCCCGAGGTGGTGTTTCGGACCTCGTAGAGCAATCCGAGGCGCTTGACCGCGCTCACAAGTCTGCGGGGGTCGCTGCTGCGGATGCGGATCTCCGTGGCGTCGAACAGCGCGGTCTGGGCCAGCGAGAGGTTGTACTGGGCGATCAGGTCATCGGGATCGAAACGATCCGTGACGGAAGCGAGCACCTGACGCGATTCGAGGTCCGCATAGAGGGAATCAGCGACCGCTCCGGGACCTGTCCCGAAATCGGCGGCTGCACGTTCGAGCGCCCGGTCACGTTCGCTTTCGCTCGTGACGCCGACGGCCTCGCCGGCCTCGAAGGCCGCTCTGCGAGCGCGTTCGGGGTCGACCGGCGCGCGGGTCTCGAAGCTCGCCTCGCGTTCGAGGAGTTTCCCGAGTCCGCGCACGAGTTTGAAGTCCTCGGCCTCGCGTTCGAGATCGGTCAGCGCGGCGTCGAGTTCCCCGTGGGAGTCGCCGACGCTCTCCTCAAAGGCCCCGAGCACCTTTGCGGCCAGCGGGCGGTGCTCGCGGTCGGCGAACCGGGGGCTGTAGCCGCCACCGGCCCGCGAGACGCGTAACAGCTCCTTGGTGAGCACTATCGGTGATTGGCGATCCGGGACTATAGGAACGACGCCTAGATCGCGCCTTCGTCGCGCAATTCGCCAAGCGCCTCGTCGTTGTAACCGACCTTTCGGAGGATTTCTCCGGTGTGTTCGCCAAGCGCCGGCGGGCCCGCGCGAATCGAGGGGTCCTCGCCGTCGACGAGCGCCGGAAACCCGATCCGGGGGTCGATCCCGTCGCCTCCAACCACCGCTCCGCGGGCGCGAAACTGTGGATCCTCGACCGCCTCGCGGGGCGTGTTGACGCCCGCGACCATCGCCTCCGCGTCGGCGAGGTCCCGCACCCACTCCTCGCGGGACCGCTCGGAGAACAGCGCCGATAGCGACTCCCGCAGGGCTTCGCGCTCGGCGGGGTCGTCGGTACCATGGAGATCGATCCACTCCTCGTGGCCGACCGCCCTGCAGAAGTTCGCCCAGAAGCGGGGTTCGAGCGCCGCAAGCGTGACGTACCGTCCGTCGGCGGTCTCGTAGAGATCGTACCACGGAACCCCGCCCGTCAGCGCCGTCTCGCCGGGCCGGGGATCCTCGCCGGCGAGCGCGGCCGGCGCGAACGACTGGGAAACCGACAGGGCGACATCGGTCATCGAAATGTCGAAATAGGTACCGTCATCGCCATTGCCGAGTTCCCGCGAGAGCAGGCCCCCGACGATGGCGAAGGCGGCGAATAGCCCGCCGGCCATGTCCGCGACGGGCACGCCCGGGATCCGCGGCGTCTCGTCGCCCCGGTGGGTCATATCGAGCAGCCCTGCGACGCCGACGTAGTTGAGGTCGTGGCCCACCCGGTCGCGGTAGGGGCCGGTCTTCCCGTAGCCCGACAGCGAGCAGTAGACGATATCCCCGTTGTGCTCGCGGACATCGTCGTAGCCGACGCCGAGGCGATCAGCGACGCCGGGTCGAAACCCTTCAAGGATCGCGTCGGCCTCTGTCGTGAGGTCGTGGAACGCCCGCGTTCCCGCGTCAGTCTTCAGGTCGAGGGCGACGCTTCGCTTGCCGCGGTTGACGGCGTCGAACAGCCGGCCCACCCCCGCCTCGGTCGTTGGCTCCATCGCCCGGGTGGCGTCGCCGCCGGGCGGTTCGACCTTCACCACGTCCGCACCCGCATCCGCGAGCAACTGGGTCGCATACGGTCCCGGGAGCAACCCCGAGAGATCGAGCACGCGCACGCCATCGAGGTCCATAGCGCCCCGTACACGCCGGCGAGGATAGTCTTTGGCCCGGTCGGCGAAACAATTAGGAGGTATGGCGGTAATCCCCCGACTGTACGGTGATCGATTATGAACGTTCAGATGACGACCCTCAACTACCTGGATCGCGCCGCCGACATTTACGACGACACCGTCGGGGTGATCGCCCACGACGGAACCGAGTACACCTACAGCGAGTTCACGGACCGGATCAACCGCCTCTCGAACGCGCTGACTGCCCTCGGTATCGAGGCGGGCGACCGGGTGGCGGTGCTCTCGCCCAACACCCACTACTTCCTCGAAACCCTCTACGCGACCAACCAGCTCGGCGTCGTGAACGTCCCGCTGAACTACCGGCTGACGCCCGACGATTACGAGTACATTCTGAACGACTGCGAGGCACGGGCGGTGATCGCGGATTACGACTACGCCGAGCGTATCGAGGCGATCCGCGAGGGGATCCCCGCCGAGAAATTCATCGGCTACGAGGCCGACCGGATCGACGGTGACTGGCGCGACTACGAGGATTTCCTATCGGGAGCGTCGGCTGACCCGCCGGCGCGCCCGACCATCGAGGAAGACGACGACGCGACGGTCAACTACACCTCCGGGACGACCGGCGATCCCAAGGGCGTCGTCCGGACCCACCGCACCGAGAACTGGCACGCGCTTGCGCTCGCCCATCACATGGAGATCCGCGACGACGACACCTATCTCTGGACCCTGCCGATGTTCCACTGTAATGGCTGGGGTCACGTCTACGCCATCACCGGCGTCGGGGGCACCCACGTCTGTCAGCGCACCTTCGACGCCGCCGACGCCTTCGAGCGGATCCGCGAGTACGACGTGTCGTACATGTGTGGCGCGCCGACGGTACTCAACCGATTGATCGATTACTACGAGGAGAATGAACCCGAGACGACCGGTGCAAAGGACGTACGCATCACGACCGCGGGCAGCGCGCCGGCGACGGCGACGATCCGGACCGTCGAGGACGACTTCGGTTGGCGACTGATCCACATCTACGGGCTGACCGAGACCGCGCCGCTGATCACGACCAGCAACACGCCCCGGCGACTCGCCGCCGGCGATCCCGTCGAGATCAAGCCCAAACAGGGCGCTGAAGCGCTGGGCACGGAGATCAGGGTCGTCGATAAGGACGGTGATGACGTACCCCGTGACGACAAAACCGTCGGCGAGATCGTCGTCCGTGGGAATCAGGTGATGGATCGCTACCTGAACAAGCCCGAGGAGACCGAGCGGGCGTTTTCCGAGCGCGCCGAGGGCTATTTCCACACCGGCGACCTGGCGACGATGGACGAAAACGGCATGATCTCGATCCAGGACCGCAAAAAGGACATCATCATTTCCGGCGGCGAGAACATCTCCAGCATCAACCTCGAAGACACCCTGTTCGACCACGAGGGGATCGCCAAGGCCGCCGTCATCCCGGTGCCCAGCGATGAGTGGGGCGAAACCCCTCGGGCGCTGGTCGTCACCCGGGACGACGACCTCACCGAGGAGGCGGTCATCGAGTTCTGCCGGGACCGCCTCGCCGGCTATCAGGTGCCGAGCAGCGTCGAGTTCGTCGAGGACCTCCCCGAGACGGCGACGGGCAAGGTCCAGAAGTACCAGCTCCGCCAGGAATACTGGGAAGACCAGGAACGGATGGTCGGGAAGGGATGAAGTCGCCGCGGTAACTGGAGATCACCGCCTACGGGCGGCGACGTTTTCCTCCGCGGTGTCGGCACTCACGAGTTCGTACAGGAGCGCGCGTCCGCCGTCCGATTTGGGTCGCAACACGCGCCCGAGACGCTGGGTGAACTCGCGTTCGGAGCCGCTGCCCGAGAGGACGACCGCGACGTTTGCATCGGGCACGTCTACCCCTTCGTCGAGCACGTTCGAGGCGACGATCCGCGAGTAGGTCCCCTCGCGGAAGCGTTCGAGGATCTCCGCCCGTTCGGCGCTTCCGGTCCGGTGGGTGATCGCCGGGAGCAAGAATCGCTCCGAGAGGCGGTAGACGAGGTCGTTATGCGCGGTGAAGACGATGATTCGGTCCTCGCGGTGGCGATCCAGAACCGCCGCGAGTTCCTCGACTTTCCGGTTGGCGTTCGAGACGATCTCGCGGGCGCGCTGTTTGGCGAGCAGGGCCTCCCGTGCCCGCGAATCCGATCCCGAACGCTTGACCAGTTCCTGATAGTCGCTGCCGCGTTGCATGTCGATGCCCGACTCGCGGAGATACGAGACGAAGGTGGACTGGTGGCGGTCGTATTCCTCGCGCTCCTCGTCAGTGAGGTCGACCTCGATTCGCTTGAGGTCGTAGGGCGCGAGGTGCTCGCCGGCGAGTTCATCGGCGCTCGCGCGGTAGACGACCGGGCCGACGAGGTTCTCGACGACCTCGTGAGCGCCGTCGGGGCGCTCGAAGGTCGCGGTCAGACCCATGCGGGCGGGCGCGGCGAGCAAGCGGGCGATCTCCCGGTATCCCTCGCCGCCGAGGTGGTGGACCTCATCGAAGATGGCCAGCGGGAAAACGTCGCCTATCGCTTCGGCCTTGAGATAGGCCGAATCGTAGGTCGAGACGGTGATCACCTCCTGGGACTGGACGCCCCCGCCGAGTTGGCCGATTGGCACGTCGAACTCCCGCCGTAGCTCCGTCCGCCACTGGTCGAGCAGGTCGAGCGTGGGCACGACCACCAGCGTCGGGGTAGCGAGTTCCTCGATGGCCGCGATCCCGATGACGGTCTTGCCACTGCCAGTCGGGAGTTCGAGTACGCCTCGCTTGTCATTTTCGCGCCACGCGTCGAGCGCTTCTCGCTGGTAAGGTCGGAGTTCGTAGGCGGAGGCAAGCCCCCGGAGGCCGGGGGTTTCGAAGACGCGATCCTCGTAGTCGATCCCCTCGCGGTCGCAGTAGTCGCGGAGATCCGCGTATCGAAACGCGGGCGCGCGATGGATCTCGCTTCGGGGATCGTACTCGACGTGGGGGAGATCGCGGTCGCTCGTGATCCGGATCGTTCCGTCCTCGTAGGCCAGCCGGGCGGGCACGCCCTGATAGAGGGGATCGAACACTAAAACCTCCGCGAGCGATGGCGTTCCGTAACCCTTGAACCCGCTCGCCGGCACCGTTTCGACATGACCGATGACGAGGAGGCGGCCACGGCCGCCGAACCGGAAGCCACCGAGACCGAAAACGAGGGCACGGACACTGCCGACGAAACTGAAGGCGAGAGCGAGAGCGAACAAGTCGAGGAACCGTCATTCCCCGAGCGAATCGCCGCCTACGACGAGGAACTCGCTACCGAGGTCGAATCCCGCATCGCTGATCTGGAAACCGAACTCGATGAGCGCGAGGAGCGGGTCGACGAACTCGAATCCCAGCTGAAACGCACCCAGGCGGACTTCCAGAACTACAAGAAACGCGCTCAGAATCGTCAGGAACGGATCCAGGAACGCGCTACCGAGGACCTCGTCGAGCGACTGCTCGATGTGCGTGATAACCTGAATCGCGCGCTCGAAGAGGACTCCGGCGACGCCGAGAGCCTGCGCGAGGGCGTTGAGATGACCCTCTCGGAGTTCGACCGCGTTCTCGACGAGGAAGACGTGAGCGAGATCGTCCCCGAGCCCGGCGAGGAGACGAACCCGCAACGTCATGAGGTGATGCTCAGCGTCGAGAGCGACCGACCCGAAGGAACGGTCGATGAGGTGTACACGCCGGGCTACGAGATGGGCGATCAGGTGCTTCGCCCCGCGCAGGTCACGGTGAGCGAGGGATCGGACGGGGAGTAGTTGTAGATCAGTAGTATTGCGGTTCCAGATTGCCGGACGTTTTTCTCGGTCGATACCGTTGGAAACCGCGTATCTGGGGCCGAGGGAACGGATTCACGCCCACGGCGAGGTAACAAGCCTTAAAGGATCGAACGCGCAAGCCAACACCAACAATGGCGAGTAACAAGATTCTCGGTATCGACCTCGGGACCACGAACAGCGCGTTTGCGGTCATGGAGGGTGGCGACCCCGAAATTATCGCTAACAGCGAGGGCGACCGGACTACGCCCTCGGTGGTGGCCTTCACCGACGGGGAACGACTGGTGGGCAAACCCGCCAAAAACCAGGCGATCCAGAACCCCGACCGGACGGTCGAGTCGATCAAGCGCCACATGGGCGAGGAGGACTACAGCGTCGAAATAGATGGCGAGTCCTACACGCCCGAGCAGCTCTCGGCGATGATCCTCCAGAAGATCAAACGCGACGCGGAAGAGTACCTCGGCGACGAGGTCGAGCGGGCGGTCATCACCGTTCCCGCCTACTTCAACGACCGTCAGCGCCAGGCGACGAAAGACGCCGGCGAGATCGCGGGCTTCGAGGTCGAGCGCATCGTCAACGAGCCCACCGCCGCCTCGATGGCCTACGGCCTCGATGACGAGTCCGATCAGACCGTGATGGTCTACGACCTCGGCGGCGGCACGTTCGACGTGAGCGTGCTCGAACTCGGCGGCGGCGTCTACGAAGTGGTGGCGACCAACGGCGACAACGACCTCGGCGGCGACGACTGGGACCGCGCGATCATCGACTACCTCGCCGAGGAGTTCGAAAACCAGCACGGCATCGACCTCCGCGAGGACCGCCAGGCGCTCCAGCGCCTGGCCGAGGCCGCAGAAGAGGCGAAGATCGAACTCTCCAACCGAAAGGAGACCGACATCAATCTGCCATTCATCACGGCGACCGACTCCGGGCCCGTCCACCTCGAAGAAAGCCTCACCCGCGCGAAGTTCGAGAGTTTGACCGAGGACCTCGTCGAGCGAACCGTCGGCCCGACCCAGCAGGCCCTCGAGGATGCGGGCTACTCACAGGGCGACATCGACGAGGTCATTCTCGTCGGCGGCTCGACCCGGATGCCCCAGGTCCAAGAGAAAGTCGAGGACCTCGCGGGCCAGGAACCCCAGAAGAACGTCAACCCCGACGAGGCCGTCGCGCTGGGCGCGGCGATCCAGGGCGGCGTCCTCGGCGGCGAGGTCGACGACATCGTCCTGC